>JBKPKE010000025.1:0-9564 GCA_046730955.1 Pseudomonadota bacterium | reverse complement strand
GCAGCACGGCGATTGGCGGCGCTGCGCGGCTACCTGCCGGCGACGGTGCCGATGGTGAAGAGCGTTGCCGCGCTTCCGGGCGACCGGGTCTGCGCGAGGGGATCGGCAATTTCCGTCAAGGACCGGACGGTTGCGCGCCGGCGGAGCAGCGATCCTCGCGGGCGCCCGCTCCCGCAATGGTGGGGGTGCCGCAGCCTTCGCCAGGGCGAGCTGCTCCTCCTCTCGGGCGGGCAGCCGAACGCCTTCGACGGCCGCTATTTCGGTCCGAGCCGTTCGGGCGAGATCATCGGCAAGGCGCACCTCCTGTGGCGTTCCTGAGGCTTGGACTGTTCCTTGCCGTTCTTGCTCAAGCGACCCCCGTCGCGGCAAGTCCGGTCGAGCGCTGGTCCGCCCATGTCGCCGAAGCGTCCATGCGCTTCGGGCTTCCCCAAAGCTGGATCCGCCAGGTGATGCAGGCCGAGAGCGGCGGCAGGACAGGGCAGGCGGGGCGGCCCATCGTCAGCCCCGCCGGCGCGATGGGGCTCATGCAGTTGATGCCGGGCACCTGGCAGGAGATGCGAGCGATGCTGCGGCTCGGCGCCGATCCTTTCGACCCCCGCGACAATATCCTCGCCGGCTCCGCCTATCTACGGCTGATGTACGATCGGTTCGGCTATCCCGGCCTCTTCGGCGCCTATAATGCCGGGCCGGCGCGCTACGCGCTCCATCTCGCCGGCCGCCGGCGGCTCCCGGCCGAGACACGCTCCTACATGGCGGGGATCTCTGGCCGGATCTCCGGGCACCTGATTGCAGCGCCTGGTTCGCCCGCCTTGTTCGTGCCGGCGCGACTGCCGCAGGCACGGGGCACGGCTCGGGCGCGCGCAGCGACTTCCCCGATCTTCGTTCAGCTTCGAACGGCGGGTTCGGCGCTCGCCGCGGCCGGTGGAGGAGAGGAGGCGGGAGCGCGGGGCGACTGAACTTACAGGGAAAGGAACATCGGATGGTGTCTCGGCCGAGCCCGGAGGAGGAGGGCCGCGCGCTGGTCGAGCGGCTTGGCGGCCGCTGGGGCCCCGGCGGCGGCATGTGCCTTTGTCCCGCGCATGACGATAGCACCCCATCGCTCAGCGTCCGGGCGGGACGGACCCGGCTCCTCCTCCATTGCTTCGCCGGATGCTCCGCCTCCGAGGTCCTCCAGGCTGCCCGGGCGGACGGATTGATGGAACCTCGGCCGGAGGTGCGCAACTCTTCCGTGCCGGGCAGCGACACGGGTCTCACGGCCGCGGCCCGGAGGCTGTGGAGCGAAGCACGGCCGCTCGCCGGGACTGCAGCGGAAACCTACCTTGCCGGTCGCGGCATTGCGACGGCCTCCGCGGCACTCCGTTACCATCCGAGGTCGCCGTTCGGCCGCTGGCCCTCGACCAGCTTCCGCCCTGCGCTGATCGCGGCCGTGCACGATCATCGCGGCCTTGCCGGAGTCCATCGCACCTTTCTCGGCGATCAACCCACGACAGCTGCTCCGGTCCCGCCTGCGAAGTGCGCTCTCGGCCGGCTGGGGAGCGGCGCAGTCCGTCTCGATCCTCCAGGCCCCGTGCTTGGCCTTGCCGAAGGCGTGGAGACGGCGCTTTCGGCAAGCCTGCTGTTCGGCGTCCCCTGCTGGGCGACGCTCGGCGCCGAGCGCTTCGGAAGGGTCGCGGTGCCCGATGGCGTGCGGAAGCTTCTGCTGTTCCTCGACCGGGACCGCGGCGGGCGGCGGGCCGAGCTGCTTGCGCGGCAGGCTTTGGCATCGCGCATGAGCATCGAGGCGCATTATCCGGCGACCGAGGGGGACGACTGGAACGACGTTCTTCGAGCGATCGAGGGAAGAGAGGGGAGGGATCGGGAGGTCCGGTGAGCGACAGGTTGCGGAAAAGGCCGCACCGGCTCTCACGGAGACCGACCATGATCAAGACCATTCCCCTCAACAGGCTCGTTGCTTCTTCCGGCAATGTGCGGCGTTCGAGCGACGCCCAGGCGGACGCCGAGCTCAAGGCGGACATCGAAAGCCGGGGCCTTCTCCAGAACCTGGTGGTGACCAGCCTCGCCAGGCCTCGCGGCCGCTTCGCCGTCGAAGCCGGTGAACGCCGCAGGCGCGCGCTTCAGAGCCTCGCGGACGAAGGGAAGCTGCCGCACGATCATCCCGTGAGCTGCCTCGTCGTCGACAATGCGGGTGCCCAGGAGGCGAGCCTCGCCGAGAATTTCCAGCGGCTTGCAATGAACCCGGCGGACGAATGCCTCGCCTTCCAGCAGCTGGTCGAGCAGGGCTCCGACCCCGAGGCGATTGCCCGCCGCTTCGGAGTGACCGTCCGCTTCGTCGAAGGACGGCTCCGGCTGGCCGACCTCGCACCCCCGGTGTTCGAGGCGCTCGGCGCAGGCGAGATCGGGCTCGACATTGCCAAGGCCTATGCAGCGACTGCGGACCGCGAACGGCAGGCCCATGTCTTCGAGCAGGTCAGCCGCTCCTACATGGCGCACCATCCCGATACCATCCGCCGGATGATGACCAGCGCCACCCTCGGCGCCGGCGACCGCCGCGTCTTGTTCGTCGGCGAGGAGGCCTATGTCGCGGCGGGCGGGCGCATCGAGCGCGACCTGTTCTCGGACGAGGGCGAAGTCCGCTGGCTCGACGTGCCGCTCGTCGAGCGCCTTGCTGCCGAAAAGCTCGAGGCGATTGCCGAGGACAGGAAGGCCGAGGCCGGGCTCGCCTGGGTCCGGGCACTGCCGGGCGACTGGATCGGCTATGGAGATACCGAGGGACTTCGCCGGCTCGACCTGGAGAGCCCATCGCTGACGGACGAGGAGGCGGCCGAGCTCGACCTGCTCGAAAGCGAGGTTGCCGGACTTGCGGGGACGATCGACGATGGGGACGCCGATCCTGCGGCGCGCGACATGGCCGAGCGGCGGACGCGCGAGATCTCCGACCGGATGGATGCGATCGTCAGCAAGCCGCCCGTCCTTCCCGGTGAGCTCAAGGGCCTCGCGGGCGCATTCCTCCTCCTCGACCGCAACGGCCGGGCGATCCTCGACACGAGGCGCTTCGTCGAGGAGACCCTCGATCCGGACGAGGCCGAGGCCGATGAGGACGTGCCGGTCGGGGAGCACAAGGCGGCTTCGACGCTCTCGCGCAGGCTGACCAAGGAGCTGTCGATGCAGCGGCGGGACATCCTTGCCGTCCATGTCGCGGCCGACCGCGACTTCGCCTTCGACCTTGCCGCCTTCCTCATCGCAGACGGGCGCTCCAATCATGGCTTCGAGCCGTCGGGCTCCTCGTTGCGGTCCGCTTCGCCGAGCGACCCCGCGCCCGATCATCAGCTGCCCGGGCTTGCAGCCCCGCTTGCTCTGTCGGCGGCCGACGAGGCGCTCGACCGGAGCTGGACGACGGGGAACAGCCGGGCCGAGCGGTTCGATGCCTTCCGCGCCTTGCCGGAGGCTGCGCGCAGGCTGTGGTTCAGCCTCGGGATCGGGCGGACGCTGGAAGCCAGCGCCAATGTCGCGGGCCCGCACGGCTGCGCCTTCCATGACCATCTCGGGCAGCTCCTCGGGATCGAGGTCTCCAAATGGTGGCGTCCAGTCGCGGCGACCTATTTCGACCGCGTTCCGAAAAGCATGGCGCTTGAGGCGCTCGGCCAGGTGGGCGGGACGGAGCTCGCCAATCGCTACGCCAAGCTCAAGAAGGCCGAGCTCGCCGAGGCGTGCGAGCGCATCTTCGCCGGCGACGTCATCGCCGAGGCGGAGGTGAAGGCGGCGGCGCTTGCCTGGGTGCCCGAAGCGATGCGTTTCGCCGGCGGTGCTAGTTTCGGCGCGCCGGCGCCTGATGGCGAGGTCGCCGGGCCGGACGCTTGTGACAGTCCACAAGCGGAAGACGGGAACGGGCAGCTGATGGACCAGGCGGCCTGACCCCCAACTGAAACTTCCGGGCGGCCCTTTCCAAGGGATGTGCCGCCCGGGACACCCGGCACCGGCCGGGGACGGTGCACCGGACCTGGTCAAAAGCGGCCGCAGGGAACGCCCAACGGGAAATGCGGGCGTCTTCCCACCATCCGCCGCGATTGCTGCCGGCGCGTGGGCATGGCCCGATCGCTTCCATCCCGGGTCCTGCGGCGGACGCGCCGAGGAGGGCCCCGGGCGAAGCGGCCGGACCGCGTGCCTGCCGGAACGGATCGCCGCCCGGTTTCGCCGCCGTCCCCAACCCGTGCCGGGCCGGCCCATGGAGGCTTCCCGCAATGCACCAGCCACTTGAAGAGGAAATCGCCCGGGTCGAACGCGCCGCAGCGGCGCTCAGGCCGGAGGAGCGGGACGCGCTTGCACTGAGCGCCGGAAGGCGGCTCACCAATGCCGATCTCGCCCGCCTGCTGGGGATCAGCGAGCGTCGCGCCGAACGGCTTCTTGCACGGGCGCTGCGCAAGTTCGCGCGTGCGCTCGAGCGGCGTTGATGGCGGCTGCTGGCGTCACGAGGTTCTCCAGAGTCTGCATGTCGCGATCACCGTCCGGTCATGGCGGCGGAGACCTGGGGGTCCGTCCGGAGCGTTCTTGCCCATTTCGCCCGCCAGCCGCTTTTGCCGGCCCTGGACCGCCTGCTCGCTCACGGGATGAGGACGATGGTGGCTTCGAAGGTGAACGTGGTGGGTGTGACGACGTCGATCGCCGGGGTTCCGACTTGAACGCCGGGCGCCGCTCGAGCTTCCGCGCTCGCCCGCACTTCGTAATTCTTTCCGACCGCGGCAACGCCGACATCGGCGGGCGCATCGGCCGGGACTGGGCCCAGGGTTACGGTGTGAGCGCCGGCATTGTCGAATTCCCGGATCATCACCGATACTTGGAGATCGGCCGCTGCTCCAAGCGCCGAGACGTCGAACAGGAGGCGCAACGTGCCGATCCCGCCGAACGGCGCGCTCGGCGTGCCCGCGCCCAGCGATTTGATGAGATCCATGAACGGCACGAGGCTCACGGGCGTCCGCAGGCCATCGGGATCGAAGGCGAGATTGAGGCCATCGACAAAGGTGCCGTCGAGATCGTCGGGCTGCACTCCAAGATGCGTGTGAGCAAGGTCCATCGCGGCGATGCCGGCGTCCTCGATCCCGAACTTGCGGCCCGGGAACTGCCCTGCAAGCACCGCCTTGAACAGGCGGAAGGCGTCGCGCGGGTCTTCGACCATCGCTTTTTCTTCCGGCAGGAGCCGCAAATGGTCGGCCATGAGGTCGACCCGGAACCGGCGCGGCGTCAGGCCGCCGCCGCGGCGGATCCGGCTGTCGATGGTCGCAGCGCCAATCTCGCTGTCATAGGTCTGCGAACGATGGCTGAAGTTGGAGGATGAAATGTTCATCCAGAGGTCGTCGGCGACCATCGACTTGCAGTGGACGTAGATGGGCTGGCCCTGGTCGCTGGCGATCGTGAAGAGCGCGACGCGGTCCGACACATCCTCGTCGCCATTGACGCCGTGGAGGAGGATGTTGAGGCATTTCCTGCGCTGCGCGTAGAGCACGAGATCGATCATCTCTTTCTCATCGAGCCTCTTGGGCAGGAGCAGGAAGACGAACTCGATGCGCTTCTCCTGGAGCGCGGCATGGATCCTCGTCGCGAGGTTCTTGTCCCAGAAATATTGGTCCTCGATGTAGAGGAAGTGCCGCGCCTCATCGATCACCCGTTCAAAGGCCTTCAGGACCGACAGGTCGCCGGTCTCAGGATCGATAAAGTCCGCATATTCGGGAAGATGCGGGGCGATCGTGCGGTTGATCTGGACGCTATGAGTCCCCTTGTCGAAGGTCAGCTCGGGATCCGCTTCATCGGTGGCCTCGGGGGCCGGGATCACGTCGACCGGACCATGATGGGTGGCGAGATCGGGCCGATTGACGGCAGTGTTCCAGCGGTGGCGATAGTTGCGATAGACGTCCCAGGCTGCCCGCCCGCGGATCCGGCAGTGAATGTCGTGCCAGGTCCCGGAGCTTGGCCGATCGGGGTCGGACTGGGGGTGGGGATCGCTATCGTAGCGGCTGACCTTGGGATCGATACCGCCGACAAGCGCCATCACGCCGCCTTGCTCGAGAAGCCTACCGTCGGCGCCGTAAAGGGGAAGGGCGCTCCTGACGAAGCTCCCCTTCTGGTGATGGACCGAAGATTCGGGCCGCCCGGTATGATCGAGGATCGCCTGGCCGGCCTTGCCGCCAACCGAAGCGCCCGTCGCCGCGAGCAATCCCGGAGTTGAGAAGGGGAGCTCCTCGGGCGGCGCCTCGAAGCTGTGCCAGCCAAGGACCCGGGTCGACGTGCCGGCCGAAACTGCATCGCGCAACGCGCCCATCAGCTCGGTCGGATGCGCCATCGCATCTCCCGCGAACATCATCTGCGGCGTCACTTCGAGAACGAAAAAGGCTTCGCAGGTCGAAGGGTCGGGCGTGGCACCGGTTGGAAAGCCGACCAACAGCTTGTCCTTCAAGGCGAATGGCTCGACCACGATCCGGACGGCTTCAAGCGCGTTGGGGCCGGCCTCGACGCTGTAGAGCTCGCCCGTGCGCGCGTTGAGGACCGTGATCGGAACGGCCTGGCTGAGGACGCCGGCCTCGATGACGACAATCGCGCGGCCGGGCACGCCTTCGAAGTCGAGGCGAATGCCTTTGGTCGGATCGACTCCTGGACGCTGCACCTGCGGCGCGAGGAGCGGTGCGTCCGGAGGATCGAGCGGGACTTCGCCATAGGCGCGAACCCGGCGCTGGCCCTTGACCGCGCTGGTCCACTCGATCCGGTCGGGCTCCTCGCCATCCCCGGTCCAGCAGGTGGCGCGGAGGATCGCCTTCGACGGCGATGTCGCGCCGAACAATCCAGGCGCTACAAACCGTCCTTCAGTGCTCACGAACCCGCCGCTGCTTGGGGCATCGGGGTCGAGTGGGGCGATTACGCCATAGATGTCGGCGGTGAGCTCGGTTCCCGGGAGGCGCGGATCGTCGCCGCGGAAGTCGGTCAGGAAACCCAGCTGCCGGAATTCGATATAGGCTCCGGGCGGCGGCGCCGGCGTTTCGCCGTCGGGCTGATAGAGCATCCACCAGCGCCGCCCATGCTCGCCGGTCTCGTGGTCCTCGCGGTCGGGCGCGGGAAGCGAGGGGATGAGCGTGATCTGCTCAAGAAGCTGATCGGCGCCTGGCATGGCTTCCTCGGGATCGACGCCCGGCTGGATCCTTGGCGCGCGAAGCATCGAGCGGCGGCCGAGGAACGAGCAGTCCGGCTCGAGCCAGGCGTGACACATCAGGATCTGGGCCGAAGCTGCGCGTGCCGGATCCGGAGTTCCGATCGTCGCATTGGGATCGAGCGCGGGAATGTCGCTGTCCGAGGCGTAGGTATCGATCGCATAGGTCGAGCGGATCGCGCGGTACCAGGCGCGGAAGGCGTTGCGGCCATCGATCAGGGGGATGACCTCGTTCCCGTCGCTGTATCGTAGCAGGCGATCGGTACCGAGGCTCTCGTTTCGCCGGTTCGGATTGCGCGGGAACCATTGCGCAAGGTCGACGACCTGGAGCCTCAAGAAGGTATATTCGGAAAAGCTTGCCCGGGCGGTGTCGCCGAGCATGCCATGGGGAAGGAGGCTGATCCTCTGCTCTTCGCCAGGCAAGGCCATCTCGACGAAGGCGGCGGCGGCGAGCGCGGCATAGGCCGGGCTTCCATCCTCGATCACCACGAGGCCATGATCGGGGATTGGAATGGTCTCCGAGCCCGCCAGCAGGATGCGCTCCGGGACAAGGGGTTGCGGCCCCGTCGGCAGCGGGTCGGGGTCCGCGCGCGAGACGTAGGGCGTTCCGGACTGGTTTGAAAAAGCGAGCACATGGCGCCTCGGCACTGGGTTCCAGGGGTCGAGGGCACCCGTCACGCAGAGGCGTTGATAATCGGGCTCAGCCTTGAGACGCTCGAAGGTCATGAAGACATAGTCCGGGTCGATCGGCAGTCCGTTGCCGTCGAACGCCCGGATTTCGATCTCCTCGTCGGGATCAAAGCTGGTGAGGACGTCGCCCGCAGCAACATAGAGGGCAGTCTCGCCGCTGAGGAAGTTCGCCGTCTCGACGGCGAATCCCGACCCCTGGAATTGCCCCGACGCGATCGTCTGGGCCGGCGTTTCGATGCCTTCCGTGACGCCCCTGAACCAGAACCAGCGCGGGGCCGGCGCTTGGGGGAGATCGGCCCCATCGAGACTGACCGGAGCTTCCAGGGACGCCAACACCTGCTCCAGCCTCCGAAACGCCGAAGGCCAGACTTCAAGAAGCAAATCCTGCTCTTCAAAGGCGAGCGGCGTTCCGTCGATCGCCTTGAGGAGGGGAAGCTCGGTGCGCGGCGCGGGTCCAATCCGTCGCAACAGGCCGTTGGTCGGCGCGCGGAGACGGTCGGGGTGGGGCAGGGAGAGCTTGAGGCTGTCCTTCAGGTCTCCGGCAACCGTATCGGCGAAGCGATGCACCCGGTTGGGGGCCTGGTCCAGGGGAAGGCAGGTCATCGGAACGCCCGGGCCCGTTCCGATCCACTGATAGGCAAGCTCGAACAGGCTCGCGGTCACAGCGGCTCCTCCCCGACATTGCTTTCGCTCATCCTGCCAAAGGGATCGGTGACGCGGATCTTGTAGAGATAGCGCGCAGCGGCATCCGCCCCGCTGTCCTCGATGCTGAGATGATAACCGTCCGGGACGGGCGTGGCGCTCGCCGTCTCGACGGCCTGCGACCGCCAGTCGGGCGTTCCGCGGACCCGGCGCAGGAGCAGCATCGGATAGTCGCGCCGGGCGATCTGGCAGTCGATCGTCCGGATATGGGGGAGCGTCAGGTCGCGGTTGACGGCGAGGATTTGGGCGGCATCGGGCGCCTGGCTCGTAAAGGCGCGGGCTCGAAGCGGCGCGCTTGGCGGCGACAATGTTCCGCCGGCATCGAGAGCGACGACCCGGTACCAATAGTCGACGTCGGGATAGATGTCGGGATCCGCCAGCTGAACCGTTTCGGCATCGACCGGCGGGACAATGTCGGCGATGAGGCGCATGCGCCGGATATCGGCTGCCTCTTCAGCCGTCCGGGCCCGGTAAAGCCGGAGCCGCGCCGTTCCGCCGGAAAGATCGGAAGCAACCGCCATCGTGACGTTGCGCTCGCCGGGGCGGACCTCGCGGACAAGCGGCGCTCGAAGGACGGGGCGTGGCGGAACCCCGACAACGACAAAGGCCGCGTCATCGGTGGGCCAGGGCGCCCGGATTTCGGCAGCGCTGATTGCCTGGAGGACAAACAGGGTGAAGCCCGTCTGAGCGCCATCGAACCGCGACGTGTGGTGACCGCCATCGGCGTCGTAGCGCACTTCATGGTCGGGGACGAAGGCGTCCGGGTGCTGAAGCGCGAGTCCTCGCAGGAACGCGGCGCGCCCCGCGGGGGGCAAGGCCGCGAAGGTGGCGGGATCGGCGGCTCCAGCAACGAGCAAGCCCGTCTGCGACGCGCGAAGAATGCGCACACGCCCGTCGCCAAGATCGGGCCACTCGATGCGGTAGAAGGAGCGGCCCTCCGCATCGAGCGGCGAAGCCCAGTCGATGTCGCCCGACAGCTGATG
>JBKPKE010000024.1:0-11099 GCA_046730955.1 Pseudomonadota bacterium | reverse complement strand
GGAAAAGGCCATCGTACCGGTCCGGCGCGCTCGCTCCACGTCTGCTGCCGTTCCTGTGGACGCCAATATGGTAGCAAGTGCCTCTCGATCAAGCGTTTCGCCCGAGTAGGCCGCATCTACGAGCCCGTCGCGGAGGCGCGCGAGGCTCTGGTCGGCGATCGGAAGGGCCGCCAGCTGCTCGCTATGATGCTCGAGCGCTTGGGGAAAATTGACGAAGCCGAGGATGAGAGCGCGTGCCAGCGTGGCGTTGATCCCGGTGGCGGCGATTGCGCGGGCGGCGGCACCGGCGGGCGGCTTCGGAGGCTGCCAGCGGCCGCGCTGGGCGCCGAAGCTTCCGCGCGGGGCGAAGGGCCGCTGAAGCGATTGCTGGCGGGGCGGCCCGACTTCGTCCTGGAAGCGGCGGAGCCATTCCTCGCGGTAAAGGCGCCCGAGCGCCTGGTCCCGGATCGCCTGCGAATGCTCGATGAGACGCTGGCGAAGGCCGGCGCGGGCTTCCGGCGTGGTGAGGGGCTGCGCGTCGCGTTCGTGCCGCCACAGCCGTTCCACCAGGGGCTCGGGGTCGGCGAGGAGCGCTTCCACCGCCTCGCGCCCGCCGCTCCGCACAAGATCGTCCGGGTCCTGGCCCGCGGGAAGCTCGACGAACCGAAGTGTGCGCTCGGGAGCGAGGAAGGGTAGGGCGCGGCCCGCGGCGCGGATCGCGGCCTTCTGCCCGGCACTGTCGCCGTCGAAGCAGAGGATCGGATTGGGGTCGAGGCGCCACATTCTCTCGAGCTGCGCCTCGGTCACGGCGGTGCCGTTCGGAGCGACGGCCTCGGCGATGCCGGCGCGGTCGAGGGCGATGACGTCCATATAGCCCTCGACGACGATCAGGCGCTTGGCGGCGCGGCTGGCGGGTGAGGCGCGGTCGATGTTGTAGAGCGTGCGGCCCTTGTCGAAGAGCGGCGTGTCCGGCGAGTTGAGATATTTGGGCTCGCCAGCGCCGAGGATCCTGCCGCCGAACGCGATGACCCGTCCCCGGGCGTCGCGGATCGGAATCATCAGGCGCCCGCGGAAGCGGTCGTATGTCTCACCCTCATCGGTACGGATGATCATCCCCGTCTCGACGAGCTTGTCCTCGCCCAGTCCGGCGAGACCACTCTTAAGCTTCGTTCGGCCTTCGGGCGCAAGGCCGATGCCGAAACGCTCGACCGTCTTCGGGTCGATGCCGCGCGTCTTCAGATACTCACGAGCCTCTGCGCCCTCGATCCCGCCGAGCTGCTCGGCGAACCATTTCTGACACGACGCCATGACGTCAGTCAGTGAAGCTGTGCGCTCGGCGCGTTCACGTGCGCCGGGGTCCGGATCAGGGACGTCGAGGCCCGCCTTGCCGGCGAGCTCCTTCACCGCGTCCATGAAAGGCAGGCCGCGTGCATCGGTCAGGAAGCGGATCGCGTCGCCATGCGCGCCGCAGCCGAAGCAGTGATAGAAGCGCTTCTCGTCGTTGATCGTGAAGCTCGGCGTTTTCTCGTTATGGAAAGGGCAGCAGGCTTTCCACTCACGCCCTGCTCGGATCAGCTTTACGGATGGTGAAATGACCGCGGACAAAAGGGTGCGCGCGCGCAGTTCATCGAGCCATTGCGGTGAGAGGGTCACGAAATCGACACTATGCGCGAATTGCCGGCCCGCAAGCGCGAGGGGAATTTTATCCACAGACTCGGACACGATGCCGCGACCGAGTCGACGGTGAATATTTGACGGGCAGCCGCAGGCGATTGAATTCGAACGATTCATTTCCATCGTGAAACGACCGAATCTTGGTTAACCTGACCGCCTTCCGACACTCGGTGGCGGGAACCTCCGGGGCGGATGAATTGGAGGGGGGTTATATGCTTACGAAAATCGGCGGGCTCGCCCGCGCTCTCTACATTCTACTCGCAATCGTCGCCGGGTTTGTTGCCCTCGGAACGATGAACGTCGCGTTGGTTCTCGTAGTCCTCGGCCTCATCGCCGGTCTGTCGATGCCCAGAGAAAGAATGGTCATCGCCGGAGTGGCAATGCTGGTCCTGCCAATCGTCGGTGCCGCACTTGGAAGCATACCGACGATCGGCGCGCAGCTGACCGCGATCTGCGGTAACCTGCAGTTGGGCGTGGCAGGCGCGTTTGCGACGGCCCTCGCGATCATGCTCTACGAACTCGTCATGGAAGGCGTGATGGGCATGATGGGTGCGGGCGACGGCAAAACGGCCGCCACGGCGCACTAGAAGGCCAACTACTATCGCTCGGCTCCGCCGCTCCGCGCGGCGGGGCCTTTTTTGCGTCAGGCAAGTGCAGCTTTGACGAGAGCACTGGCCCGTGCGGGCTCGATCTCGCTGGCGTGGCGAGCCTTCACTTCCGCCATGACGCGGCCCATGTCCTTCATGCTCGACGCTCCAGTTTCGGCTATGATGGCCTGGATCGCAGCACTCGCTTCCTCGTCGGTCAGCTGCTTGGGCAGGAAACGCTCGATAACGGCGATTTCGGCTTCTTCCGCTTTCGCGAGCTCCTCGCGATTGCCCTTGCGATAGAGATCGACCGATTCGCGCCGTTGCTTGATCATCTTCTGGAGTACTTCGGTGACGAGGGCGTCGTCGTCCGGCGCGGCGCTCGCCGTGCGAAGCTCGATGTCGCGGTTCTTGATGGCTGACTGGATGAGACGGATCGTACCAGTCGCGGCCTTGTCGCCGCCCTTCATTGCCGTCACGAGAGCGGCCTTGATGTGGTCGCGGATCATGGCCTCGCCCTAGCGGGCCAAAATCGTGCTGACCAGCGTTGACCCGGGGCACATATGTGCCTAGCGGAGGCGCCTTAGCGACATCGCAAGAAAACTCTCACGGAAGGCATCTTTCGCCCATGGCCGACGCACGTCTCACGCCCGCACCCCAACCGAAGGGTGCGACGGGAGTCGTAGTCTTCGCGGATGGCCGAACGGTGTGGGGCAGGGGCTTTGGCGCTGAAGGCGAAGCGGTCGGAGAGCTCTGCTTCAACACGGCCATGACCGGATATCAGGAGGTGATGACCGATCCCTCCTACGCGAAGCAGGTCATCGCTTTCACCTTCCCGCACATCGGCAATGTCGGTGCAAACGATGAGGACGTGGAGGCGGCGGAGGCGCATGCGCTCGGCTGCCTCGTCCGCGAGGTGGTTACCGAGCCGAGCAATTATCGCGCGAACCAGGGTTTTGCGGACTGGATGCGCAAGTGGGGACGGATCGGGATCGCGGGCGTGGACACTCGGGCTCTGACCCGGCTGGTTCGTGAAGGGGGGCCCCCGACGGTCGTGATCGCCCACAACGTCAACGGCGAGTTCGACCTTGAACGCCTGCGGAAGCTCGCTGGCGACTGGCCCGGCCTCGAAGGCATGGACCTCGCGAAGGACGTCAGCCGTCTCCAGGTCGAGCGCTGGAGCGGCGGCAAGTGGGAGTGGAACCTCGGCTATCGTGATGCCGGTATCGAGGACGATCGTCCGCATGTCGTCGCCGTCGATTACGGCAACAAGCGCAACATCTTTCGCAACTTGGTCGAGGCCGGCGCACGCGTAACGGTTGTCCCAGCGACCGCGACGTTCGACGAGATCATGGCCCACAAGCCCGACGGCTTCTTCCTGTCCAACGGTCCGGGCGATCCGGCGGCGACGGGCGAATATGCGGTGCCGGTCATCCGGCAGATGCTTGAAACGAAGAAACCGCTCTTCGGGATCTGCCTTGGGCACCAGATGCTTGCGCTCGCGGTCGGCGGCAAGACCAGCAAGATGTTCCAGGGCCATCGAGGCGCGAACCATCCGGTCAAGCGGCTCGAGGACGGGCGCGTCGAGATCACCAGCATGAACCACGGCTTCGCGGTCGAGCGAGACGGATTGCCAGCGAATGTGCACGAGACGCATGTCTCGCTGTTCGACAACAGCAATTGCGGGATTGAACTGAATGACCGGCCCGCCTTTAGCGTGCAGTACCACCCGGAGGCTTCTCCGGGTCCTCAGGACAGCTTCTATCTGTTCGAGAGGTTCGTGAAGCTGCTCACGAAGGAGACGTAGGATGCGCGCTCATCTGCTTTCCATCTTGTTGCTCCTCTCCACCGCGGCCTCCGCCCAGGAGATCGTGGAAGTCCCCGCCAGCAAGGCGAATGTTGCAAGGCCGGACGATCTCTTCGCTTTGCCTCCTGGCCAGTGGCACATGGCAAAGTCGCTTGCGACGGGATCAGAGGCCTGCGTTTCCGACCAGTGCGAGGCGGGATTCACCAGCGGCGACCTGGTCGTCAGCGTCGAGCATGCGAAGGACTTCGTGCGCATTATCGCGGGATTCAAAGGCTGCGAGAAGACCGCTTACAGCGAGCTTGAAGTTGGATCGAAGCCGGGCAAGCCGACCTTCGGCCGCGTCGCCAAGCAGGTGAACCAGGTCGTGAAGGGCGTAGGGAAGACGTGTGGCATGACTGTGCCGGAGGTGCCGAAGCTCGAAGTCGCTCAGCTTTTCCCGAAGGCGGCTGGGTGAGGATGGCGGGCGCGCCTTTCTGGGCGCTTCCGCCCGCTTTCCTACTGTTGTCAGCGTGCGTGACCGCACGCATGCACACCGAAGCTGAGATCAACGAGGTTGGACGCCAGTGCGGTCTCGCGCTCGGCGAGCTCTTTCAGGACGAAAGCGAGAAAAGATTGCTCTTCATGATGCGTAGCGGCGCGACGGCCGAAGAACGGGCGTGCGTCCTGAAATGGGCGCGTGAGCGGCATCTGCGCCTTGTCTACGTGAACGCGACCATGGACCCGAACAGCTGATGCCCAAGCGTACAGACATTCAATCGATCCTCATCATCGGTGCCGGTCCGATCGTCATCGGCCAGGCCGCCGAGTTCGACTATTCCGGAAGCCAGGCGATCAAGTCCCTGAAAGAAGAGGGCTATCGGGTCATCGTCGTCAATTCGAACCCGGCGACGATCATGACCGATCCGGAGCTTGCGGACGCGACTTACATCGAACCGATCACGCCCGAGTTCGTGGCCAAGATCATCGAGAAGGAGAGGCCGGACGTCGTCCTTCCGACCATGGGCGGGCAGACGGCGCTGAACACAGCCCTGGCGCTGGCCAAGGACGGCACGCTCGAGCGGCTCGGAGTCGAGTTGATCGGGGCCAATGCCGAGGCCATCGAGAAAGCGGAGGACCGGCTGAAGTTCCGCGAAGCGATGGACGCCATCGGGCTCGAAAGCCCGCGATCCGCCATTGCGCACAGCATGGAGGACGGCTGGACCGCGCTCGAGCATGTCGGCCTGCCGGCGATCATCCGTCCCAGCTTCACGCTCGGCGGAACGGGCGGGGGAATTGCCTACAACCGCGAAGAATTCGAGGCGATCGTCCGTGGCGGGCTCGAGGCTAGTCCGACGACCGAAGTGCTGATCGAGGAATCGGTCCTCGGCTGGAAAGAATATGAGATGGAAGTCGTGCGCGACCGCGCTGACAACGCAATCATCATCTGCTCGATCGAAAATATCGACCCGATGGGCGTCCACACAGGCGATTCCATCACCGTTGCCCCGGCGCTGACGCTGACCGACAAGGAATATCAGCGCATGCGGTCGGCCTCGATCGCGGTGCTCCGGGAAATCGGCGTCGAAACAGGCGGTTCCAACGTTCAGTTCGCAGTGGATCCGAAGACCGGGCGAATGGTCGTGATCGAAATGAACCCGCGCGTCTCTCGGTCCTCGGCGCTTGCGTCCAAGGCAACGGGCTTCCCGATCGCCAAGGTCGCTGCGAAGCTGGCGGTTGGATACACGCTCGACGAAATCGCCAACGACATTACCGGCGGAGCGACCCCGGCGAGCTTCGAGCCGACCATCGATTATGTCGTGACGAAGATCCCACGCTTCGCCTTCGAGAAGTTCAAGGGATCGCAGGCGCTATTAAGCACGTCGATGAAGTCCGTGGGCGAGGTGATGGCGATCGGCCGCTCCTTCGCCGAGAGCCTGCAGAAGGCCTTGCGAGGTCTCGAAACGGGGCTGTGCGGCCTCGACCGCGTCCGCGAGCTTGAGGGGGCAGACCCGCAGGTCATCGAGAATGCGCTGGCGAAGGCGACGCCCGATCGCCTGCTCGTCGCCGCGGAGGCGCTTCGACAGGGCTTCACGGTCGAACGGATCAACCAGATCGCCGGCTTCGATCCCTGGTTCCTGCAGCGGCTGCAGGAGATCGTCGATGCGGAGGCGGAAGTTCGCAACAAGGGTCTTCCGAACGACGCCGCCGGAATGCGCCGCCTCAAGGCCATGGGCTTCTCCGACGGGCGCCTGGCCCAGCTTGCGCTCAGATCCGCGCATGTCGATCGAGAGATGAGCGAGATGATCGCCGGCGGTTCCGGGATCATGCACGACGCACTTAAGCACATGACTGGTGGAGTGACCGAGGCGGAAGTCCGGGCCCACCGCTTGAAGCTGGGCGTCCGGCCCGTCTTCAAGCGCATCGACAGCTGCGCGGCGGAGTTCGATGCTGCAACGCCCTACCTCTACTCGACTTACGAGGC
The DNA here is from genome assembly GCA_046730955.1 of Pseudomonadota bacterium. Taxonomy (GTDB): domain Bacteria; phylum Pseudomonadota; class Alphaproteobacteria; order Sphingomonadales; family Sphingomonadaceae; genus Sphingomicrobium. Next base: position 4,591 of record JBKPKE010000024.1, on the reverse strand, counting down.
GCCCTTGTTCGGCGAGCCCGTCGACGAGGCGGAGATCAGCGATAGGCGCAAGATCGTCATTCTCGGCGGCGGGCCGAACCGGATCGGGCAGGGCATCGAGTTCGACTATTGCTGCTGCCACGCCGCCTTCGCTCTCGGCCGCGATGGGGCCGGGCTCGAGACGATCATGATAAACTGCAATCCGGAGACCGTTTCGACCGACCCCGACACGTCGGACCGGCTCTATTTCGAGCCGCTGACGGGCGAAGACGTCATGGAAATCGTCAATCGCGAGGCGGAGAAGGGCGAGCTGCTCGGAGTCATCGTCCAGCTCGGCGGGCAGACCCCGCTGAAGCTCGCGGCGGAGTTGGGCGCGGCCGGCATCCCGATCCTTGGGACCAAGCCGGATTCCATCGACCTTGCCGAGGACCGTGAACGGTTCGCGCATCTCGTCGAGAAACTGGGACTGAAGCAGCCGGCGAATGGCCTCGCCCGGAGCCGGGAAGAGGCACTGCAGGTCGCATCACGCATCGGTTATCCCGTGCTCCTGCGACCGTCCTACGTGCTCGGTGGGCGGGGGATGGAGGTGGTAGACGGGCCTGAGCAGCTCGATCATTACATTGCGACGGCCGTCCAGGTCTCCGGCCGCAGCCCGGTTCTGATCGACCGCTACCTTCGCGATGCGATCGAGGTCGATGTGGATGCGATCTGCGACGGAACCCATGTAGCGGTTACCGGGATCCTCGAGCATATCGAGGAGGCCGGCGTTCATTCGGGCGACAGCGCCTGCTCGATTCCGCCGCACAGCCTCGACAAGGCGCTCATTTCAGAGATCGAGCGTCAGACGCGCGAGCTGGCGTTGGCCCTGGATGTGCGCGGACTGATGAATGTCCAGTTCGCCGTGAAGGACCGGGATGTCTACCTCATCGAGGTCAATCCGCGCGCTAGCCGCACGGTGCCTTTCGTTGCGAAGGCGATAGGTCGTCCGGTCGCCAAGATCGCAGCACGAGTGATGGCCGGCGAGAAATTGGACGCTTTCGATCCCATCGTCCGGGACGTGAAGCATATCGCCGTCAAGGAGTCGGTCTTCCCCTTCGCCCGCTTCCCCGGAGCCGATCCAGTGCTTGGACCGGAGATGAAGAGCACTGGCGAAGTCATGGGAATCGATAGTGATTTCGACCTGGCATTCGGAAAGGCCCTGATCGGCGCCGGGATACGTCTTCCGGATAGCGGGACAGTATTCGTCTCGGTGAAGGACGCCGACAAGGACAATATCGTCCCGGCGGCCCAGAAGATGGTCGAGCTCGGCTTTTCGCTCATTGCGACGGGGGGAACGGCGGACCATCTCATCTCCAAGGGCCTGCCGGTCGAGCGGGTGAACAAGGTGCTGCAGGGCCGACCGCATATCGTCGACCGCCTAATGGACGCCGAGGTGGCCGTGGTCTTCAACACAACGGAGGGATGGCAGTCGCTGAAGGACAGCCATTCGATCCGTTCGACGGCGCTGGGCCGGAAGGTGCCGTACTTCACGACGGCGGCGGGCAGCCTGGCCGCTGCACGGGCCATCGAGGCGCTTAGAGGGCACACGCTTGAAGTCCGCTCGGTCCAATCCTATTATTCTGCGTCCGAATAAAAGACTTCAGCTGACAATCCGCACTGGCATCGCGAACCCTGATGAGGGCGCGCCGGGCGGCGTTTTGAGAGGGAACTAGTAATGGCGACCGCCGAAAAGGTGCCCATGCTGGCCGAGGGCCATCGCAAGCTGACGGAGCAGGTGAAGCACCTGAAGACCGTTGAGCGCCCCGAGGTCGTGCAGGCGATCGAGGACGCCCGTGCACACGGAGACCTCTCGGAGAACGCCGAATATCATGCGGCGAAAGAGCGGCAGGGCCAGATCGAGGCAATGATCGCCGACATCGACGATCAGCTGAGCCGCGCGATGGTCATCGATCCCGCGAGCCTTTCAGGGGACAAGGTCGTGTTCGGCGCGACGGTGACGCTCATCGACGAGGACGACAAGAAGGTGAAATACCAGCTCGTCGGCCAGGTCGAAGCGGACGCCAAGGACGGCAAGATCAGCTATAATTCGCCTCTCGGGCGCGCGCTCATCGGCCGCCAGAAGGGCGAAGAGGTCGAGGTTTCCACGCCGTCCGGCGACCGCTACTACGAAATCGCCAAGATCGAATTCGTCTGAGCAAACGGCGTTTGATGCGCCTTCCCAGGACAGCGACCGTTGCGATCACGATCGTGACGTCGGCAGTGTGGCTGCTGACGGTGCTTGTTGGCGTGCAGGACCGAGCTTCGGTCGTCATGGGCGTCATTCCCGCGCGGCTCAGCGGCCTCATCCAGATCAGCCCCGCAGTCCCGGCTTGGCTGACGCCGCTCAGCTCGACCCTGGCCCACGGTGGGGCGATCCACCTCGCCCTCAACATGCTCATGTTGGTGTGGTGCGGAACGAAGGTCGAGCGTGTCCTCGGCTCCGGCTCGCTCGTCGTGCTGTACGTCGTCGGCGCTTATGTCGCAGCGATCGCGCAGTGGCTCGTCGCTCCTGTCTCGCCAATTCCCATGATCGGTGCGAGCGGCGCAATCAGCGCAGTAATCGGAGCTTTTGCGCTCACATTCGGGCAGCAAAAGCGCATTGTCAGGTCGCCGGCGCTCAATCGTGCGCTGAACTCCCTCTGGCTGCTCGCCGCTTGGGTTGTTCTTCAGCTGATGACCGGCTTCCTGGCGGGCGCACAGGGTTTCCTGCTCGCGACGCCGGCGCACATCGGCGGCTTCCTTGCGGGACTCTTGCTCGAGCGCCCGCTTCTGCTCTGGCGATACCGGAAGGCCTAGGCGGCCGAGGTCGCGCTGTCGTTCTCCGGTTCGAGCAGCCGGTGCAGGTGGACCACGACATATTTCATCTCTGCATCGTCGACCGTGCGTTGGGCTCGCCCGCGCCAGGCCTCCTCGGCGGCTGCATAGCTGTCGTAGATCCCGACAAGATCGATGCTGCCGAGATCGAAGTCGAGGCCGCGTGGATCCTTCACGCGACCACCGAATACCAGATGAAGCTTGCTCATGGCCGGCTGGCTAGCAGGACTTGCGCGACTTGCGAAGTTACTCGCCGCGAACCGTGCCGGCCGCAGCCTGCGCCGATGCACGAACGGCCTCGCGCGCCCCGTCAATGATCGAGCGCACTGCGTCCTTGCCCTTGTCCGTCGTCATGCCAAGCTCGCTCAGGCGGCCGCGGCCCGCCTCCTTGGCGGCTTGCGCCGCGGACTTGGCCGTTTCCTTCGCCCTATCTGCGTAGGGACGAACGAGCCGTTCTTCGGTGCGAGTGCGTGGCAGCAGGGCAGCGATCAATGCGCCGGCTGCCAGTCCGCCGGCAAGCGCGATCAGCGGTGCTTCATCGAGCGCGTCACCGGCGCGATTGCGGGCGTTGCCGTAGGCTTCAATTGCGCGCTGGCGGCGGCCCACGGGCTCCGAGGCTTCGTCGAAGTTACGATTATCGGTCATGCGACTTTCTCCGTGGATTTGGTTTTCGGTTTTCTGCGAGTCTTGGAACGGACCTTGTCCGTGGCCTTGCCGGCGAGGTTCATAAGAGGCTCGCGGGCGAGAAACAGAGCAAGCGCGGCAACCACGCCCGTCGCGGCCAGCGGGCGAGCACGGACGGCGTCGACGGCATTTTCGGCGAGGTTGGCGCCTTTGTCCTTGGCGCCCTCCCACGCGTTCGATGCAAGCGTGCCAGGGCTGATCCGGTCCTGCAGCCGATGCGCGGTGCTCATGAGCTGCGATCGTGCCTGGTCGGCCTCGATGCGGGCAGCAGCGACCTCGGGCGTATCGCCGTTCATAAGCCTTCCCGCAGCTTCCTGACGCCGTACCAAATAAGCCCGCCCGCAACTGCTGCGAACAGCATGAAGGCGACGACACCGCCGGCGAGCGGCCCGATTAGCGTCGCGAGACCAGCGGCGACCCCGAAGGCGAGAGCACTGGTCGCGGCCAGGAGAAACACAAAGGCCGCTCCGAACAGGATTGCTGGAAGTTTGAACGCAGCGAACTTCGCCGCGGCCATCGCCTTAACGACGCTCAATTCGGCGCGCGCATAGGCCTTCCCGTCCTCGATCAACTCGTGGACGAGTTCGCCTATCGGCCGCTCGGCGTCGGCCGGACCGGGCCCGGGCTCACTCGGCGGCTTCAGCACGCTAGGCTCCAATGCTCGTCAGGCGTCGTCGTCCTCGTCGCGGCTCGAAAGGCCGGACTTGAGCAAGCGCGCGAGTGCGAACCCCACGATGGCTGCGCCGGCGATCGCAACGCCCGGGCTATTGCGGACGAAATTGCGCGTGTCCTCGATCAGCTCGTCGGGATCCTTTGAGGCGATCGAATTGGCCGTGTTTTCGATGGCGGAGGCGGCTTTGCGCGCATATTCGCCGAACTCCGGTCCGAGCCGCTCGTCGAGGCCGCTAGCCGTATCACCGACAATCCGACTGACGTTCGAAAGCGCTTCAGAAGAACGTTCGAGACCTTGGCTCACAAGGCCGCGCGCACGCTCGCCCGCCTGCGACGTCAGATTCTCGCTGCCGCTGCGCAGCTTCTCGATGAAGTTGCCGGAATCGCCGCCAGCACGGCCCGT
>JBKPKE010000023.1:0-32355 GCA_046730955.1 Pseudomonadota bacterium | reverse complement strand
GGAAATAAGCGACTGAAGCATCGCGCCACCACTGCGCTTCCTGCTCTTGAATGCCGAGGAAAGCGTCGACCTGTGTGAACCTCTCATCATCGATCGGGCCGCGAAGCGACTGCCAGCTTCGCCGCATGTCCTGGACCTGCCGGACGCCCCGATCGTAACGACCAACGAGTTCATTCCAGAGAGTCTGTCCCGACCGCATCCGGTAATCCCACGGAAGATGGTGAAACCAGAGCAGATAGTCGTCCGACACGCATTTCAAATTCGCGAAGCAGCTCGCGACCGGAGTCGCATATTGCGCGGCGGCATTGCTTCCGCTCGCGGTGCGATCGAAGCCTATGCCGTTCGAGTCAGCGCGGTGGAAATAGGTCGGATTCCAGTCCTCTCGCTCAAGATTGTCTACCCAGGGACCCGGTCCGTAATGATGCCCGGTCGCCATCAAATGATGGAGGCCAAGGGGTGTCATGTAGTTCACGACCGCTTGCCGGGACTGCATCATCATTCCAACGATTGGATCGACCACTGCCGGATCGTTTCCCCAGGTCATGCGAGTCCAGTCCTCGGCGATAGACTGCGCGGACTGATCATGGTGCCACGCCAGCCGGCCGAACGCGTACCAGTTCGCCTGATCGAATAAGGAACCGGTCCAGTTCCGGTCCGTCCCGACATTCGAAACGCCGGCCATTCCAGCAATCGATTTGGCAACCGGCGTACCGCAACGGGGGGAGCACGTGTCCGCGTGCAACGTCTCCTCCCACATCGTTCCGAGATAGGCGAGATGCGTCGCAAACCCGAGATATTCCTTGGTGATTTGGGCTTCCATGACGAGCGGAGTCCTCGGCATTTGCCCAAACAAAGGATGGAAGGGCTCACGCGGCTGGAAGTCGATCGGCCCGTTCTTCACCTGCAGCATGACGTTGCTACGGAACTTGCCGTCGAGGGGAAGGAACTCGTCATACGCCTGTTTCGCCCGATCCTCGCCGGGCTTCGAGGTGTAAACGAAAGCGCGCCAGATCACGGTGCCGCCATGCGGAGCTAGTGCGTCGGCAAGCATGTTGGCCCCGTCGGCGTGAGTTCGATCGTATTCCTGCGGACCAGGCTGACCCTCGGAGTTTGCCTTGACCAGCAATCCACCGAAATCCGGGACATAGCGGTAGATCTCGTCGGCCTTGGTGCGCCACCAATCGCGCACCTTTGGGTCGAGCGGATCGGCCGTCTTCAATCCGCCGATCTCGATCGGAGCGCTGAATCTCGCCGTCAGATAGACGCGGATGCCCCAGGGCCTGAACGTGTCGGCGAGCGCGGCGATCTTCCTGAGGTACAGCGGGGTCAGCACCTGGGCGTTCGCGTTCACGTTCGTGAGGACTGTACCGTTGATCCCGATGGAGGCGTTCGCACGAGCATAATCCGTGTACCGCGGATCTCGCCATTGCGGCAGCTTCTGCCAGTCCCACAGCGAGAAGCCGGCGTACCCACGCTCGACCGTCCGATCGAGATTGTCCCAATGATTCAATAGCCGGATTGGTGAATCCGGTTTGTCGGCGATGTCGAGGTTGTCCAGCGACTGTCGCGTCTGGATTCGCCGAAGCAGTGCAAACGCACCGTAGAGCACCCCCGCGTCGCTGTTCGCCGCGATCACGATAACGTCTTTGCCGCGGACATTCGCGTTTCGGATTAGATATCCTTCGCGCCCGAGCTGCCGCAGGGGCAGCCGGAGCGACGCTATGCCAGGCGAGGATGCCGGAGTGCCCAGGAGGATCGATCCGTCACGACTGTCGGCCGACGAAGGGACGGGCGTTCCAAGGAGGCCACCGAGGCCGCGTCGCAGCTCGCCAGTCGCCGCGTGAACGGCTGGACTATCCCCGTATGCGACGATGGATGCGGCGTGTTCGACGTATTGACCGCGAATGGAATGCTCGAGCGGACGATAGCGCAGCCAGAGCTCGTACCCGTCCTCGGCCGAAGCCGGTGACGCAACGACCATCATGGCCAGGAGCAGGAGACGCTTGCGCACAAATACCAGCCTGTTAGCGCTATCAAAGTAAATCAAGTGCGGGAACGTATAGTGCTCGACAGAAGAACCGCCATCGCATCCGGCCTGGCCGCCGCGCTTGCAGCGCGAACGCAGCCAACGGTCGCTGCTACCACATCGTCAAATTCGCTAACCGGCCTGGCCGAGCGCACTGGGCGGCGCTTCGGATCAGCAGTCGCGTGGGGGATGCCACGTGCCGATCGAGCCAGTTTCGCCAATCCACCCTATGCGAAGATTCTCGAGGGCGATTGTTCGCTGCTGGTGCCTGAGAACGAGTTGAAGTGGCAGTGGACGAGGCCCGGGCCCGCCAGCTTCGACTTCCGTCAGCTCGATGCGATCGTTGACTACGCGACGTCTCATAAATTCGCTCTTCGCGGACACACGCTCTTCTGGTTGCCGCAGAAATGGTATCCGAAATGGCTTGAAAGCCATGACTTCGGCGCGCACCCCGCAGCTGCTGCGGAAACTCTGCTCAAGAACCACGTCGAAACGGTCTGCCGCCGGTACGGATCTAAGATCTACTCATACGATGTCGTGAACGAGGCGGTTCAACCCGAGACGGGGCAAATCCGCGATACGGTCGTGACAAAAGCGCTTGGACATGAGGCCACTCTGGACCTCATGTTTCACACGGCACGGGCGGAAGCGCCGCACGCCCAACTCGTCTACAACGACTACATGAGCTGGGAGCGGAACAGCGACGATGAGACGCACATGCGAGGCGTTCTCAAGCTGCTCGAGGGTTTCCGCAAGCGCGGCACTCCTGTGGACGCATTGGGAATTCAATCGCACATCCGACTGCTCAAGCCATTGACCGTCGCCGACATCGTCCGGGAGTCTGAGGGTCCCTGGCGCCGCTTCGTCGATGAGGTCGTGGCGATGGGCTACAAATTGCTGATTACAGAGTTCGACGTTAACGACAGGATGGCGCCGACCGACATCGTGCAGCGCGACCGGATGGTCGCCGATTATGCCAAAGCGTACCTCGATCTGATGCTTAGCTACCCGCAGCTGCGCGACGTTCTCGCCTGGGGAATGGTGGACAGGTACAGCTGGTTGAACGGTTTCGATCCGCGCGGCGACAAACAGCTCAAGCGTGGCACGCCGTACGACTCTGAATTCCGGCCCAAGGCGCTGCGAGAGGCGATCGCGGCGGCCTTCGCCTCAGCGTCCGTTCATGCGTCGGCTGCATAAGCTGCGACTGTCAGGAGGATTGCCATGAGAGTTGCGATTCTATGGGCCTTGACCGGCGCCGCTGCCGTCGCTGCGGCTGTCGCGGCAAGCAGTCATCCAACCACTGAATCAGGGCAGGCTACGAAGCTGAGGACTTGCATTCCCCTTGATCAGGTTGTGGCCCGCCGAACCGTCAGTGCGACTGCCGTCGAATTCGACATGGCGGGAGGCACCACTTATCGCAATGAGCTGCCGGCCCCTTGCAATGGCATTGAGCGAATCGGTTCGGGCGCCGCGATTGCAGTCACCAATGCAGAATCCGGCACGCTCTGCGCAGGGGACCGAGTCAAGATTTTCGATCCTGTCGAAGTGCGCGCGACCGGCCTTCGAAATCATCCGTATTGCCGGCTCGGCAAATTTGCGGTCGTGCAAAGATAAGACCGCCAAAAAACGTAGTAATTACAACTGGATCTCAAATGCGTTCCCTCCTGGCAACGGATAACTTGCCTTTGATTGCGGCGTAATCGGCGGGGCTTGAACTAGCCGACATTCCGTGAAACAACTGTAACACTTCTGTTAGCGTTACCATTGATTCTGTGGGGCGCGTTGAAGAGTGTAGCGGGATGTTACCGCTAACATTTGCGTAATGAGGGAGTAGTTTCGAGCGGGGTGAGAGCCGCTCAACGGGGAGAATACCATAATGCCGAAAAAGGGGGAGACGAGTGCGTCCCAATGGGGTCGGCTCGACGTTCGTCGGTCACTGCTGATCGGTGCATCGGTCATCGCAACTTGCAGCCTGCCGGGAACGGCCTGGGCGCAACAGCAATCTTCAAGTCCCGAGGTTGCGCCTGAAGACAACGCGCCGGATACCGCGACTGCGGATCAAACAGGCGGCGGCACCTCTCCGGCAGGCAATTCAGAAGACGTAAAAGGCGATGAGATTATCGTCACCGGTGTCCGCGGCTCACTCCAGCGCGCGCGAGACATCAAGCGCACATCGCAAGGCGTTGTCGATGCGGTTTCCGCCGAAGAAATCGGCAAATTCCCCGACACCAACCTCGCTGAATCGCTGCAACGGATTCCTGGCGTATCGATCGACCGCCGCGCAGGTGAAGGCTCGACGGTCACGGTCCGGGGCTTTGGTCCGCAGTTCAACTTGGTGACCGTCAACGGTCGTCAGCTCGCGACCTCCCAGGTGGACCTCGTCGGCACCGATGGTAACGATTTCACTCGCGCGACAAGCCGCTCCTTCGACTTTTCCAACCTCGCTTCTGAAGGTGTGTCGCGCCTGGAGGTCTACAAGACGGGCCGGGCCGCGATCCCCTCGGGAGGCATCGGCGCCACGATCAACATCGTGACCCAGCGTCCTCTGGAAGGAAGTGAATCGGGCTTGCGCGGAAGCGTTGGCGCGAAGGCTCTCTACGACACCAGCCTCGACAATTTTAAAGTCACGCCGGAATTCTCTGGCGTGGTCGCATGGTCCGATCCTGAGGATAAGTTCGGAGTCAGCCTTTTCGGTGCTTATCAAAAGCACAAGAGCGCGGCTGCCGCCGCAATTTCCAATGACTGGAACATCACCACGTTCGCCAATTTCCCGGGCAATGAGCAGAGTGGGGACGATCCTACGACGCCAGAAGACGAGGGGGCCAACGATACGGTCATCACCGGTGCTCCGTCCAACCCCAATCAGCTCGTCGCCATTCCAAACGACAGCCGATACGATTATTCGACGTTCAGCCGCGAACGCATCAACCTGAGCGGTACGTTCCAGTTCAAGCCGATCGAAACTCTCACCATTACCGGCGACGGTCTGTTTGCGCAGGTCAAACAGAAGGAAGAGCGGTCTGAGCAGACAAACTGGTTCAACCGGCCGTTCGACCATGTGACCTTCGATGACGACCCTGTCGTTGCGACCGCCATCTATCTCGACGAAGGCAGTCGTTATGACAGCAAGGACATCGGCTTCGAGCAGGTGTACCGCGCCATCAAAACCAGGCTCACCAGCTTTGGCTTGAACGCCAACTGGGAAATCGTGGACGGTTTGACCCTAAACCTCGACGGGAATCATTCGAAGTCGAAAACCACGCCCGATGCTCCGAACGGGACCAGCGCTACCCTGTTCGGCATGGGTGCCCCGGTCGTCGATGCGCACTCGGTCGATTACAGCGGCAAGATTCCGCAGCAGGATTGGACGTTGAACGACGGATATCCCGGCACAGACGGGATCCTTGGAACCATGGATGACCGTGGCAACAACAATGGCATGTTGGACATCGGGGATCTCGGAACCCAGGTCGGCCGTACGATGACCGGCACACAGTCGCATCGTGTCAATCAGCTTCGCGCCGATCTAGGATGGGACTTCGGCGGCGGCGCTCGCTTCGACGTCGGCGGTGCCCACATCGATTCGAAGATGACGACCACGAGAATCCAGACTCAGCAGCAGCTTGGCGACTGGGGCATCAACCAGGTCGGCGACGTGCAACAATTCGCCGGCGATCTCGTCGAGCAGTTCTGCCTCCAGTGCAAATTCGATCACTTCCATCCGACGGATGCCGAGATCGCGTTCCGGGGCAATGCCGTCGATCTCCTCGGTATCTTCGCGCCGCTCTACCTTGCGGACAAATTTCCACTGACCAACGGTCAGGATGATTGCGATCCTGATACCGCGGGGCTCCAGCCTTGCGGTGGCAATGCGATCGGGATCACGGCCAACGATCACGACGAAGTGACGGAGAAGATCACGTCCCTCTACGCTCAGCTGAGCTGGAAGGGCGAGTTCGCGGGACGCCCGGTTTCTGTCGTGGGCGGTGTCCGCTGGGAAACCACCAAGGTGCATTCCTTCGCCATCCAGGCGCTTCCCGATTATATCAAATGGGACAGCGACAACGATTTCAGCACGATCATTGGAGGTGAGACGATCGAGCTAAACAGGGACGGCAAGTATAGCAATTTCCTGCCGTCGGTGGATTTCCGCATTGAGCCGATGGACAATGTGGTCGCCCGCGTCTCGCTGAGCAAAACGTTAGCAAGGCCCGACTATGGCAATCTTTTTGCCTCGGTTGGGGTCGGCCAACCAAATCGCCCAACCTTCTTCCCTGACGGCAGGGCAACTGGAACAGGCGGCGATCCAAACCTCCGGCCGCTGGTCTCGGGCAACCTCGATTTCAGCCTCGAATGGTACTTCGATCCGTCGAGCTACGTGTCAGCCGGCTTCTTCTACAAGAGCGTGAAGAATTTCGTCGGCCAAGGCGTGTTCGACGAAAACCTGTTCGATCTTCACGACCCAAGCTCGGGTGCTCCAGGAAGCCGGTCGGGGACCGCCGTTTCCAGGTTGAACGCTCTGGGCGTGCCGATCAGTGACGTGAGCTTGTTCACCTACACGGCCCTGCTGGTCCAGAACGGCGGTAACGTTCCGGGAGCCGACGCCACGTTCCTCGCCAACTACAATGCCGGCACGCAATCGCTGAACCAGGCATTCGTAGATACGGTGCTGGCGGCCGTGGACGTGATCCCGGACGATGCCACCGATCCGCTGTTCCTGTTTGCGGTCACCCGCCCGATCAACAATCGGACCGGCAAGATCTACGGCTTCGAATTGCAGGGTCAGCACTTCTTCGGCGACAGCGGCTTCGGCGTCGCTGCCTCGCTGACGAAGGTCTTCGGTGACGTTGACTTCGACCGCGGTTCGCCTCCAGGCACGAACGTGTTCGCGCTTACGGGCCTGAGCGATAGCGCCAACATTACCGGCATCTTCGAGAAGTACGGCTTCTCGGCGCGAGTAGCGTACAACTGGCGAGGCAAGTTCCTGTCGTCGGTGAACAATGGCGGTAGCCGCAACCCGCGTTACTACGAGCCCTACGGCACCCTCGACTTCTCGCTGGGCTATGACATCAACGACAAGCTCGCGGTGTCGTTCGAGGGCATCAACCTCCTTGGCGAAGACATTCGGACTTACGGCCGGAGCAAGCGGCAGATGTTCTTCGCTCAGGAAGGCCATCCGCGCTTCTATCTTGGCGCGCGTTATCGGTTCGGAGGGGAGACGGTTGCGCCGCCTCCGCCTCCGCCTCCGCCGGCGCCGCCTCCGCCGCCTCCTGCGACGCAGACGTGCTCGGATGGATCGGTGATCCTGGCGACTGAGGCCTGCCCGGCTCCGCCGCCTCCACCGCCTCCGCCACCACCGGCGCCCGAGCGCGGCTAATAAGGTTCGGACTGGCAAAACCGAAGCAGTACGCAGTAAGTGTGATGCCGCTGCCCCCCAGCAGCGGCATCATGCGTTCGGGAAGGGCGAGACGTGCCGAACCGAGTACCTTTGGACAATGTCGAACACGGCTCGCTCCGCGTCTCGCTACGCCGTTCGCCCGACCTGGATCATGTAAACCAGACGCTCGTCGTCCCAGCTGAATTCGAAGAGGTTCAGCGCGAATATCCGATTTTCCTTCGAAAGGATCAGGATGGCGGTTTCGTCGCCGTTGCTCTGCTCGGCTTAGAAAAAGGCGAGAACCTCTTCATCGAGAACGAGCGGTGGAACGCGCACTACATCCCCGCAACTCATTCTCGCGGACCCTTTTTCCTCGCCATGCGAGAGACGGAGGAACTGGGTCAGACCAGGCGTGAGCTTGCCGTTCATGTCGACCTGGACGACCCTCGCGTCGGCTCAGAAGACGGCGAACCATTGTTCAAGGAGCATGGGGGAAACACCGCTTACCTGGACCATGTCACGAGCAGATTGCAGCTGATCCACGAAGGTCTTTCCGCAGCGTCGCAGATGTACGCTCTTCTTGACGAGCTGGGGCTGATCCAGCCGATCGAACTGGAGCTGCAGCTTGGCGGGGGCGCCTGCTACCATGTGACGTCGATGTTCACCATCGGAATGGAGCAGTTCCAGACGCTGACGGGGAAGGACCTGGAACGCCTTCATCGCAGTGGATTCCTTGCGCCCACAATCTTCATCCGCTCTTCGCTTCCGAACTTGAATCGCTTCGTCGAGGTGAAGAAGCGCAAATTGAATTCGGTCGGTTCGGTCGCGTGAAGCCTACGCGGGTCATCACCGATCTGGATCCGGCGTCGCTGCCGATCGATGCGGTGATCGAAGATGGCGAGCCGATAATCTTCAAGGGCGTTGCGAAGGACTGGCCGCTAGTCCGCAAAGGGTTAGAGGGTGCGCGCGCCGCGATTGAGTATCTGTCAGGTTTCGACGCCGGGCGGCCGGTCGTTGGCTATCTTGGCGCACCCGAAATCGGAGGCCGTTTCTTCTACAACCAAGACCTTACCCGGCTGAACTTCGAGGCGAAACGCTTTCCGTTCACCGAGTTCCTGGAACGCATGGCGGCTCATCTAGACGATCCGGACCCGCCGTCATTCTATATCGGCTCGACCGACCTTCACCTGTTCCTGCCCGGCCTGGGCAATGAGAACCGGCTGCCGCCCGACATCCCGCCGTTCAACGACTATCCGCCGACAACCGGGATTTGGATCGGCAACCGAACGGTCGCGAGCACGCACTACGACTTCTCGAACAACATTGCGTGCAATCTAATCGGCCGGCGCCGCTTCACGTTGTTCCCACCCGACCAGATCGCCAACCTCCATCCTGGTCCGCTGGAGCCGACGCCCGGCGGGCAGGTCGTCAGCATGGTCGATCTGCGGAAGCCCGACTTCGAGCGTTATCCGGGTTTCCGCGATGCGCTCGATGCCGCCCAGGTCGCCGAGCTCGAGCCCGGAGACCTGCTGATCTATCCGGCGATGTGGTGGCACAATGTAGAGGCGCTCGACGCCTTCAACGTCATGATCAACTATTGGTGGAATGCGGTGCCGCGCTTCGTCGATACTCCGATGACCACCTTGAAGCACGCGTTGCTGAGCCTTCGCGACCGGCCGGAACATGAGAAGGCGGCTTGGCGGGTCCTGTTCGACTATTACGTTTTCGGCGACCCGCGGCAGCCGGCCGCGCATCTGCCCGAGCATATCCGGGGTCCGCTTGGCCCGATTGATGAGAGACAGGCCCGAAGATTGCGGGCCGACTTGCTAGACCGGCTGAATCGGTAGTTGGCGAAGGGGGGCGAAGTGGACGGACCGGGGGTAAGGCGCGTCGTCGTCGCGGGGGGAGGCACGGCCGGCTGGACTGTAGCCTTCGCACTCGTGAAGCAACTCGGGCCGCTGATCGACATTGCGCTCGTCGAGTCCGACGAGATCGGCACGGTCGGCGTGGGGGAGTCGACTATCCCGACCTGCCGTACTTTTCATCAGTACATGGGGATCGACGAACGCGAGTTCATGCGCGCGACCAACTCGACCTTCAAGCTAGGCATCAGCTTTGAGAATTGGGCTGTCGACGGCGATCGCTACATCCACTCGTTCGGCACGCTCGGCCGCGGCACATGGATGGCGGATTTCCACCATTTTTGGCTGGAAGCGCGGCGGCAGGGCTGGGCCGGTGACATCGGCGAATATTGTTTCGAGCATCAGGCCGCAGTTGCGGAAAAGTTCGCAACCTCGGACGAGGCCGCCATCAACTACGCCTATCATCTCGATGCGACGTCTTACGGGCAGTATTTGCGTGGGATCGCTGAGAAGCTCGGAGTGCGGCGCGTCGAGGGCAAGATCCGGGAGGTGCGGCAGAACTCCGGGAGCGGCGACATTGAGGCGCTGTTGTTGGAATCGGGGGAGACGGTCGAAGGTGACCTGTTCATCGACTGCACCGGTTTCCGGGGGCTGCTGATCGAGCAGACGCTCAAGGCAGGCTTCGAAGAATGGGGGCAGTGGCTTCCGACCGACAGTGCACTGCCCGTGCAAACGGAATCCGTCGGCTCGCCTAGGCCTTACACCAGGGCGATCGCGCACAAGGCCGGCTGGCGCTGGCAAATTCCTTTGCAGCATCGTGTCGGCAACGGCCTGGTGTTCGCAAGCGAGTTCATGGACGAGGAGGAGGCGCGCACTCTCTTGTCCGGCGAGCTCGAGGGCGCGCCCCTCTTCGAGCCGCGGCTGATCCGCTTCAAGGCAGGGCGTCGACGCAAATCCTGGGTCAACAATTGCATTGCCGTCGGCCTTTCGAGTGGCTTCGTCGAGCCGCTGGAATCGACGAGCATTCATCTGATCATGATCGCGGTGACCCGGCTGCTGCAGGAGTTTCCGTTCGGCGGGGTGACGCCGGCACTGAGATCGCGATTCAATGATCAGGCAGACCGCGAGATTATCGGCATCCGCGACTTCATCATCCTTCATTACCACGCGACCAATCGCGAAGATTCGGACTTCTGGCGCCACTGTCGGAGCATGGCGATCCCCGACACCCTTGCAGAGCGGATCGAACTTTTCCGCGAGCAGGCGCACGCTTATCAGGACAGCCACGATCTGTTCCGTGTCGACAGCTGGGTGCAAGTGTTGCTCGGCCAGGGTCAGCAGCCCGCCTCGTACAATCATGTCGCGCAACGCATGCCGGAAGAACGTCTGCGTGACGCTCTGTCTACTTTGCAAAGCAACATTGCCCGTTCCGTCGCGGCGATGCCTACGCACGGGCAGTTCCTGGAGCAGTACGTCGCTTGATGTCCTGAGGCTTGGGAACCGGCCCGCACAAAGTGGGCTTGCCCGGGCCGCCCACGCCTAGGACGACGAAGCCGCACGCGGCGCGACGGACGCTTTAGAGCGTGCCGGACAGCCTGCTTTGCAATTCTGCCGTCTCCTTTTCCCGGTTACCCCTGATCGACGCTTGCCGACACGAATGGATTGACATCGGCCGGGCGGCTGGTCATTTCGCATGCATCCATCGAGACCGGCTGAGGGACAGGCCCGAAGACGCCGGGGCAACCGGGAGTGAGCGACAGCACACTCCAAAGGTGCCAAGTCCTGCGGGGACCTGAGGTCCACCGGCAGATGGTTGAGGCAAGTCCACGATCGGACTTAAGCCAATGCTGTCCGCTACCCCCGCAAGCCTCGACGGAAGGTTTCGAAGGGGCAGCACGTGACGGTTTCGACAATAGCCAAAGCGGAAGCTGGACAAGGATCGCGAGGCGAATTCCGAGTCGCCCTCGACCTTGTTCATTGCGGTTCGACGTCGCTCCTGATCCGCTACGAGTCTGTCGGCACCGACAACGCGCCGGTTGTCGTCGTGGCGGGTGGAATTTCTGCAGGTAGCCATGCCCTCGCAAGCTGCAGTGACCCGACGGACGGTTGGTGGCAGAGCCAGACGAAGCCCTTGCGCCGTTGCCGTGTGGTTTCGATCGATTGGCTTGGCGCTGACGGCGATCTCGATCGTCCCATCGACGCATCGGACCAAGCGCAAGCCGTTCTTGCCACCCTCGACCATCTGAATGTCCGGAAGGCCGCGTTCATTGGTGCAAGCTATGGGGCGATGGTCGGGATGCACTGTGCTGCAGTCGCTCGAGATCGCATCGCTGCTCTGCTGGCAATCAGCGCGGCACATCGCTCGGATCCCTTCACGAGCGCCCAACGCGCGCTGCAGCGCCAGGCTATTGAGCTAGGGGAGAGGCTTGGTTCGCCGCGGGACGGCGTTGCCCTGGCTCGCAAGCTTGCGATTCTGACTTATCGGACGCCTGAGGAATTTGCGCAGCGCTTCTCCGATCCGTCGACCATCGAGAACGGCCGCGCGTGCGCTGCTCCTGAGCCCTATCTCGATCACATGGGTGACAAGCACGGCGCCCGGGTGAGCGCTGCTGCGTACCGGCGCCTGTCGGAATCCATCGATCTGCACAGCATCGATCCGGCCGCGATCGCCGTGCCTGCTACATTCGTCGCCGTCGACAGCGATCGGCTGGTTCCTGCCTCCGACATCGAAGCGCTCGCTGCGGGCGTTCCGGGTGGCCGCTTGATCCGCATTTCCTCGCTCTACGGGCACGACGCCTTCCTCAAGGAAGAGAGCGCGATCTCCCCGATCATCGAAACATTCCTGAATTCACTGGAGCAGAAGCCATGACCAAACTCGCAACACGGGCCGTCCGCGCCGGCATCGACTGCGACACTGCGTTCGGCGCCGTCACGCCGCCGCTCGTGCTGTCGACCAACTTCACGTTTGAGAGTCTTGGGAAGAAGCGGGCCTACGATTACAGCCGCAGTGGCAATCCAACGCGCGACCAGCTCGCGAACGCGATCGCCAGTCTCGAAGGCGGCGTCGGAGGGATCATAACATCCACGGGAATGTCGGCGATTGCCCTCGTACTGCAGGCGCTGCTGAAGCCGGGTGACCGCGTGATTGTCCCGCACGACTGTTACGGCGGAAGCTGGCGTCTGTTCAAAGCGCTTGCGGGCAAGAACGCTTTCGAGCTCGAGACTGTCGATTTCACAGACGCCGACGCAGTTCGCGATGCTCTCGCCCGAAAGCCGGCGCTCGTTTGGCTGGAGACGCCTTCAAACCCGCTCCTTCGCATCACCAACATCCACGAAGTCGCCGATGCCGCAAAAGCAGTGGGTGCGCTGATCGTTGCCGACAACACGTTCCTTTCGCCGGCCCTCCAGCGGCCGATCGAGCATGGCGCCGACATCGTGGTTCATTCCACGACGAAGTTCATCAACGGCCACAGCGACGTCGTTGGCGGAGCCGTAATCGCCGTTGATCCGGCAGTTCTCGAACAGCTCGCCTGGTGGGGCAATGCGCTCGGCCTAGTCGGCGCTCCGTTCGACTCCTTTCTGACTCTCCGCGGCCTACGCACCCTCGATGCGAGGCTTCGCGTCCATCAGGAGAATACGGCACAGATTGCCGAGATTCTCGGCCAGCACCGCGCCGTCTCGCGACTGCATTATCCGGGCTGTGTCGGCCATCCCGGCCACTCGGTTGCACGGAAGCAGCAGGACGGCTTCGGCGCGCTCATTTCCTTTGAACTTGCGGGCGGGGAAGGCGCTGTGCGGCGGTTCGTTGACGGTCTCGAATGCTTCTCGCTCGCCGAATCTCTGGGTGGTGTCGAAAGCCTGGTCGCGCACCCATCGACCATGACTCACGCCGCAATGGATGAGGAAGCGAAGCAGCTTGCCGGGATCACGCCTGGCCTCCTCCGCTTCTCCGTCGGCATCGAGCATGTCGACGACCTCATCACCGACCTGATCGCGGCGCTCGACCGCGCGGCAGCCACCGTTCTCAAGGAAGCTTGCTGATGTTTGCTCAGCCAATTCTCGTTGGCCACGAGTCCGTTTCGTGCACTGCTCCGGCAAAACTGGCATTGCTCGGGAGCGGCACCGTAGGCCTCGCAGTGCTTCAACGTTTGAGCGAGTGGCGAGGCACACCGTTCGACCGGCGCTTCAACCTCGTCTTCGCTGCCAATACCCGGCTGTCGCTGCACGATCCCGAGGGTCTTGATCCCGAAGGATGCGCCGCGACGCTCGATGGCGCCGTACGGGCCAAGCGGCCGAACATATTCCCTGAAGTGCTGTCCGCACTCGGCGACAGCGGCATACGCATCCTTATCGATGCAACCGCGGATGCAGAGGTGGCTGCCAACCATCCGGCGCTGCTTGATGCCGGCATTCATGTTGCAACGGCCTGCAAGCTCGCTGGGGGCACTTCGCTGTCGCTGTGGCGGGAGATTCAGGCGGCGTGTGAGCGTCGCGGCTCAGGTTTCGGCGATCGCGCAACAGTCGGTGCGGGACTACCGCTGCTCAGAAGCCTGCGCGAATTGCGGGATGGAGGTGACCGCATTCACGCAATCGCAGGCGTCATGTCCGGTTCCCTTGCCTGGCTGTTCGACCGCTTCGACGGCAGCCGCCCCTTTTCCACCTTGGTTCGGGAAGCGCACGCAAAGGGCTTCACCGAGCCCGATCCCCGCGAGGACTTGTCGGGCGAAGACGTGCGCCGGAAAATCCTGATCCTCGCACGCGCGGCGGGCTTCCCGCTCGAAAGCAGCTGCGTGGATGTTGCATCGCTTGTTCCATTGTCGCTTGCTCATCTCACTGCGTCCGAGACGATGGATCGCCTGGACCTCCTCGACGCTTCTCTCCAACTCAAGCTTGAGGCCGCACGCATTCGTGGCGGAATCTTGCGCTTCGTTGCGCGGCTAAAGGACGGATGTTCTCGCGTTGGCCTCGAAATACTCAGTGCTGATGATCCGCTCGCGGGCGGGCGCGGAACGGACAATCGCGTTGCGATCTGGTCGGATCGCTACGCGACGCAGCCTTTGATCATCCAGGGTCCCGGGGCAGGGGCGCAGGTCACCGCGGCAGCACTTCTGGACGATGTTCTCAAGATCAGCGCCTGGGCTCGCGGCGATCCGGTGAAATACGTGGCCTAACGACGGCCCATTCGAGAACCGCCGCGAGGTTGCACAGCAATAACCGAGCACGATATCTTACAGGCAGGCCTCGAGATACGGCTGGTCGAAGCCGAACTGTTTCGCCTTCTCGAGCGTGTAGGGGCGAAGACCCATGGAGCGATATTCGCCGATGATCTTGCCGTCGGCGCTTTCGTCCAGATACTCGAACTTGAACAGCTCCTGGGTGACGATGACCTCGCCTTCCATGCCGATCACCTCGGTCACGTTCGTCGTGCGGCGTGATCCGTCCCGCAGGCGCTTCACCTGAACGATGAGGTCGACGGAGTCGGCGATCTGGCGGGAGATCGCTTCCTTCGGGATCTTGATGTCGCCCATCATGACCATGTTTTCCATACGGGCGAGGCATTCGCGCGGGCTGTTCGAGTGGAGCGTAGCCATCGAGCCGTCGTGACCGGTGTTCATGGCCGCCAGGAGGTCGAAGCACTCCTGGCCGCGAATCTCGCCGAGGATGATGCGGTCTGGGCGCATACGCAGGGCGTTGATGACGAGGTCGCGAATGGTGATCGCACCCTGGCCCTCAAGGTTCGGAGGACGCGTTTCGAGCGGTAGCCAGTGCGGCTGCTGCAAGCGAAGCTCGGCGGCGTCCTCGATCGTGATCACGCGC
Source organism: Pseudomonadota bacterium (assembly GCA_046730955.1). Lineage (GTDB taxonomy): Bacteria > Pseudomonadota > Alphaproteobacteria > Sphingomonadales > Sphingomonadaceae > Sphingomicrobium. Next base: position 17,273 of record JBKPKE010000023.1, on the reverse strand, counting down.
TCGCCCGGGTCGATCATCTTCGACAAGGCGTTGAGCATCGTCGTCTTACCCGAGCCCGTACCTCCCGAGATGATGATGTTCATTCGGCTGGCGCCGGCGATCTTCAGGATCGTCGCCATCTTTTCCGACATCGATCCGAACCCGCGCATCATGTCGAGCGTGATGGGCTTCTCGGAGAACTTACGAATGGAGATGGCGGTCCCGCGGAGCGAGAGCGGCGGTATGATGACGTTGACGCGGCTGCCGTCCTGAAGACGGGCGTCGGCAAGCGGCGTGGTCTGATCGACGCGACGCCCAACTTTGTTCACGATGCGCTGGGCGATCTGGAAGAGGTGCTCCTCGTCACGGAATTGGATCTGCGCGATCTCGAGCTTACCCTTGCGCTCGACGAAGCACTGGTCCGGGCCGTTGACCATGATGTCGCTGACGGCCGGGTCGGCGAGGAGCTCTTCGAGCGGGCCGAGGCCGAGAAGCTCGTCCACCAGCACCTTCTCGAGCGCAAACTGCTCTCGGCGATTCAGCGTGATTTTCAGCTCGGCGAGAACCTCGCCGATGATCGGCCGGAACTCCTCGGCCAGCTCATCCTTGTTGAGCGTTGCGGCCGCTTCCGGATCGACGCGCTCCAGAAGGCGAGGGAGCACCTGTTCCTTGATCCGGTGAACCGAGGCCTCGAAACCTTCACCTCGACTGCTGGCAGCCTCACCGCTCGCATTCTGGCGAGCAGTCAGGCGATCCATCGCTGCAACCTGGGCTACGGCGGCATCCTGGCCGCCGTCGAGGCTCGTCGAGAGATCGGGAACCGGCGGAAACTGGTCACCTCCATCCGGCTCGGACGGGGCAGGCGTTGCGGAGCCGGCGCCGCCCGACGAACCACCCTTCATCGGTTTTGCGACACCGAACTGCGGGCGACCGTTACCGCCGCCCAACCCGCCGCGTTTGCCGAATGCGTTCATTCCGTTCCCGTTTCCCGCGGTTTCCGCCGAAGAAGTGAGAATGGTGAATAGGACCCAAACTTTTAGAAAAAGCTAATTGCGGTTAAACGCATGGCAAACGGGGGAGGCGATCCATGGGACTGTTTCTCGCACTTCTAATCGCATCTGAAGCTCAGGCCCCACCACCCGCTCTGCCGGCCTGGATGGCGGGCTGCTGGGAACAGCGGTCAGGCGACAAGTGGACGGAGGAGTGCTGGACCGCTCCGAAGGCCGGAATCATGCTTGGGAGCGGTCGCAGCGGAACGGGCGATGCCCTTCGCGAGTGGGAGGTCATGCAGATCGAACGCGCAGAGACTGATGATCCGGCGATTCCTCAGATTACCTACTACGGCGCGCCGGGTGGCCAAAACCGGACGGCATTCGTCTGGGTAGGCGGTGACGCCAAAAGCGCGACCTTCCTGAACGAGGCACACGATTACCCGCAGCGCATACGCTACTGGCGCGAAGGACAGGAGCTTGTCGCGGAAATCGCCATGAAGGACGGCAGCAAGGCCGTGTCCTGGCGTTACAAGCCTGCCGGCAATTAGGCCCCGACGCTCTCCGCAAGAACAGTGAGCCCGCGCTCGCTGACTTCGGCGAAGCCGCCGGTGACCGCGATCTTCTCCGGCTGTGCACCTTGCGTTCGATAAACGGCGATGTCGCCGTCGCGGAGCGTCGTCATATAAGGCGCGTGGCCGGCTAGAATGCCGGATTCACCTTCCGTGCCGGGCACCACGACCATGTAGACCTGGTCCGACATGACCAACCGGTCTGGGGTGACGAGCTCGAACTTCAGATCGGCCATTAATTCTTACCTTCGATCGCCGCGTCAAACGCGCGGCTGGCTGCTTCGAACTTGTCGCGGCAGCCCGTGTTGCAGAAGCCGACGACCTTGCCTCTGTAGAGCGTCAGGCTGCCGGCGCTGACCGGCTCGCCCGACCAGGGACAGACGTCGTTTACGCAATCCTCAAGGCTAAGCGGGCCGGTCATCTGCGCTCAGGCTTCCTGAGCGAGCTTCTCGGCCTTGGCGACCGCTTCCTCGATGCCGCCGACCATGTAGAAGGCAGCTTCCGGAAGGTGATCGTAATCGCCATTCACAACCGCCTTGAACGATCGGACCGTGTCTTCGATCTGCACGAACTTGCCCGGGATGTTGGTGAACACCTCGGCGACGTGGAACGGCTGCGAAAGGAAGCGCTGGATCTTACGGGCGCGGCTGACGGTGAGCTTATCCTCTTCGGAAAGCTCGTCCATGCCGAGGATCGCGATAATGTCCTGCAGCGACTTGTACTTCTGCAGCGTTTCCTGGACCGCGCGCGCCACCTCGTAATGCTCCTGGCCCACGACAGCCGGCGTCAGGACGCGGCTGGTGGAGTCGAGCGGATCGACGGCCGGGTAGATGCCGAGCTCCGAGATGGCGCGTGAAAGCACCGTCGTTGCGTCAAGGTGAGCGAACGAGGTTGCCGGCGCCGGGTCCGTCAAGTCGTCGGCGGGCACGTAAATGGCCTGGACTGAGGTGATCGAACCCTTGTTGGTCGACGTGATGCGCTCCTGAAGGGTGCCCATGTCGGTTGCCAGCGTCGGCTGGTAGCCCACGGCCGAAGGAATACGGCCGAGAAGCGCCGACACTTCCGAACCTGCCTGAGTGAAGCGGAAGATGTTGTCGACGAAGAAGAGCACGTCCTGGCCTTCCTGATCGCGGAAATATTCGGCGATCGTCAGGCCCGACAGAGCGACGCGAGCGCGCGCTCCCGGCGGCTCGTTCATCTGGCCGAACACCAGCGCCACCTTCGAACCCTCCGAGATCGCGTGGCCGTCGGCGTCCTTGGCAATGACGCCCGCCTCGAGGAACTCGTGATAGAGGTCATTGCCCTCACGGGTGCGCTCGCCGACGCCGGCAAACACGGACGTGCCGCCGTGACCCTTGGCGATGTTGTTGATCAGCTCCTGGATGAGCACGGTCTTGCCGACGCCGGCACCGCCGAACAGGCCGATCTTGCCGCCCTTCGCATAAGGCGCGAGCAGGTCGATGACCTTGATCCCGGTAACGAGAATGCTCGTCTCGGTCGACTGGTCGACGAACTGGGGGGCCTCCGCGTGAATCGGAGCGAAGGTCGCGCTTCCGATCGGGCCGCGCTCATCGATCGGCTCCCCGATGACGTTCATGATGCGGCCGAGCGTTTTCGGGCCGACGGGCACGCTGATCTGCGCTCCGGTGGCGCGGACGGTCTGGCCGCGGGTCAGGCCGTCGGTGGAATCCATGGCAATCGTGCGGACCACATCCTCGCCGAGGTGCTGCGCAACCTCCAGGACCAGACGGGTACCGCCATTATCCGTCTCGAGCGCAGAAAGGATCGGGGGAAGCTCCCCCTCGAAGGCGACGTCGACGACGGCGCCGATGACCTGCGCAATGCGGCCGACCAGATTGCCGGTCTGCTGTCCAGCGGCCGGGCCGTTGTCGGTCGTTGCTGCGGCCTTCTTGGCTCGGCTGCGGGGCTTAGCTTCGGGGGCGGCGGTTGCCATGTCTGTCTTCCTTGGCTTCGTGTTCGGTTAGAGCGCTTCCGCGCCGGAAATGATTTCGACGAGCTCGGTCGTGATCGCGGCCTGACGCTGCCGGTTGTACTGGATGGACAGGCGGTTGATCATGTCGCCGGCATTGCGCGTCGCATTGTCCATCGCGGTCATCTGCGAGCCATAGAATCCGGCCTGGTTCTCGAGCAGTGCACGATAGATCTGCACTGCAATGTTGCGGGGGAGGAGTGCGGCGAGGATCTCTTCCTCGTCCGGCTCATACTCGACCGCTGCCGGAGCGCCTCCGGTCGGCTTCGTCTCCGCATCGTTCGCAACAGCCGGCACCGGGATGACCTGATTGATCACCGGCTCCTGGACGAGCGTGGATACGAAGTTGGCATAAGCGAGATGGACCACATCGATTCCGTCGGTGCTAAACCGCTCGATGATGTCGTTCGCGATCTTCAGCGCGACGTCGTAGCTGGGATTCTTCATCTCGAGCGTGTCGTACTGAGCAATGATCGACTTTGGATAAAGGCGCTGCAGGACCGGGCGGCCCTTGCGGCCGACGATGTAGAAAAGGACCTGCTTGCCCTCGGCGATGAGCGTGTCGGCCTGCCGGCGGACAGCGCGGACAATCGAGCTGTTGAACGCTCCGGCGAGGCCACGATCGCTCGTCACGACGACGATCAGATGCGTGTTGTCCTTGCCGGTCCCGGCAAGCAGCTTCGGGCTCTGCGGAGTGCGCGCGACCTTCGATGCGAGGGAGCTCACCACCGACGCCATTCGCTCCGAATAGGGGCGTCCCGCAGTCGCGTTCTGCTGGGCACGGCGCAACTTCGACGCCGCCACCATGTTCAACGCCTTGGTGATCTTCTGCGTCGACTTCACCGAGCCGATGCGGATCTTGAGGGCCTTGAGGCTCGCCATCTTATGCGAACGTCTTCCCGAAGTCGGTCAGCGCTTCCTTGAGCTTCGCCCCCGTGTCGTCGTCGAGCTGCTTTGAGTCACGGATCGACTTCAGCACGTCGGCCTTCTCATTGCGGAGGAAGCTCAACATCGCTGCTTCGTAACGGACGACGTCCTTCACATCGACGCTGTCCAGGAAGCCTTGCGTACCGGCGTAAATCGAAGCGACCTGCTCCTCGACCGGCATCGGCGCATATTGCGGCTGCTTCAACAGCTCCGTCAGGCGGGCGCCGCGGGCCAGCAGCTTCTGCGTCGAAGCGTCGAGATCCGAGCCGAACTGCGCGAAGGCCGCCATTTCGCGATACTGCGCGAGCTCCAGCTTGATCGAGCCGGCGACCTTCTTCATCGCTTTCGTCTGCGCGGCCGAGCCGACGCGACTGACCGAGAGGCCGACGTTAATCGCGGGACGGATGCCCTGGTAGAAAAGATCGGTCTCGAGGAAGATCTGGCCGTCGGTGATCGAGATGACGTTGGTCGGAATGTAGGCCGAAACGTCGCCTGCCTGCGTCTCGATGACGGGAAGGGCGGTTAGCGAACCGGCGCCATGCTCGTCGTTCATCTTCGCGGCGCGCTCGAGCAGGCGGCTGTGGAGATAGAAAACGTCGCCCGGATAAGCTTCGCGGCCCGGCGGCCGGCGGAGAAGGAGCGACATCTGGCGATAGGCGACCGCCTGCTTTGAAAGGTCGTCGTACACGATGACCGCGTGCATTCCGTTGTCGCGGAAATACTCGCCCATCGCGACGCCGGTATAGGGCGCGAGATACTGCAGCGGAGCAGGCTCGGAAGCGGTCGCGGCGACCACGATGGAATATTCCATCGCGCCATTCTCTTCGAGCGCGCGGACGATCTGCGCGACCGTCGAGCGCTTCTGGCCGATGGCGACGTAGATGCAATAGAGCTTCTGGCTTTCGTCGCCGCTGGCGTTGACATTCTTCTGATTGATGAACGTGTCGATCGCCACGGCCGTCTTTCCGGTCTGGCGGTCCCCAATGATCAGCTCGCGCTGACCGCGGCCGATCGGAACCAGCGCATCGAGCGCCTTGAGGCCGGTCTGCACCGGCTCGTGCACCGACTTCCTCGGGATGATGCCCGGCGCTTTCACTTCGACGCGGCGGCGCTCCGTGGCCTCGATCGGGCCCTTGCCGTCGATCGGGTTGCCGAGAGCATCCACGACACGGCCGAGCAAGCCCTTGCCGATCGGAACGTCCACGATTGTTCCCGTCCGGCGGGCGGTCGAACCTTCGCCGATGGTGGTATCCGAGCCGAAGATCACGACGCCGACGTTGTCGGCTTCGAGGTTCAGCGCCATGCCTTTGATGCCGCCGTCAAACTCGACCATTTCACCGGCCTGGACATTGTCGAGGCCGTGGATGCGGGCGATGCCGTCGCCGACGGACAGGACGGTTCCGACTTCCGAGACCTCGGCGTCTGCCTCGAAATTCGCGATCTGGTCGCGGATGACGCGGGAAATTTCAGCGGCGCGGATGTCCATATTCAGCCTTTCATCGCCTCGGCGAGTCTGTTGAGTTTGGTGCGGATGGAAGCGTCGATCATCTGGCTGCCCATCTTGATCACGATCCCACCCAGGATTTCTGGGTCGATGCGCGTTTCGACCGCGACGTCGCGACCGGCGCGTGCGCGGAGTTGCTGCTTCAGCGCGGCAAGCTGGTCGTCCTTGAGCGGATGCGCGGTCACGACTTCTGCAGTCGTCTCACCGCGATGCTCTGCCGCGAGACGGCGGAATGCACGGATGACCGGCTGAAGCTGGTTCTTGCGGCCGTTTTTGGCAAGAACGCCAAGGAAGTTGCTCGTAATGGGGTCGAGCGACAGCTGCGCTGCGACGGCGGCGAAGGCCTTGCCGGCATCTTCACGGTCCACTAGCGGGCTCGAAACAAGCTCCGAAAAGTCGCGCGAATCCGCGAGCGCCTGCGACAGGAGGTCAAGGCTCTTGCCGACAGCTTCGATTTGCCGGCTGTCCCTTGCCAAATCGAACAGAGCGGTGGCGTAGCGCCCCGCTAAGCTAGCCTGAATGCCGCTGGATGTTTCCACCGCGCTTATCGCTCCAGAACTGGAATTGCCCCACAGAAAAATGGGGCGATATCGGGGTTTATCCCCGACGCCCCTTGTGGGTTGCGCGGCCCCTAGCAGGGGGTGTTTCACGTTGCAAGGCGGCTAAGCGGGGTTGGGCCCGAAGTCGAATCAGCGGCGGCAGGACTCCAAGTCGGCGACCACGGGGAAATGATCGGAGGCCGGACGGCCGCCCTCGCCGTGCCAGGCGAGGACTCCGTAGCGTTCGACCGACAGGCTCGGATCCACCAGAATGAAATCGATCCGCGGGCTTTCCGGCGGGATGGCGACGAACGAATTCCAAGTACCTTCGGGACCGACCGCCGGCGTCCTGGTGATCGTTCGGGCATCTCGCAGCGCGAGTGGTGTCGACGTGAAGACTTTCATCGGAGCGCCAGTGGGTGGTGAGTTGAAATCGCCCGTCAAGAGGATCGCTTCACCGGTCTGCCTATTGGCCGAAATCCAGCCGGAAATCTGCCGTGCTCCTTCGAGCCTCGCCTGCCTGCCCTCGTTATCGAGATGTGTGTTCACTGCCAGGAAGCGCGCGCCGTCGCTCCTTCGATCCAGGTGCGCCCAGGTCGCGATTCTCTTGTAGGCCGCGTCCCAGCCTTTCGACGGTCGTTCCGGGGTCTCCGATAGCCAGAAAGTGCCGCTCGAGCGCACGCGGAAGACATTTCGATCGAAGGCGATGTTGGAGAATTCGCCTCCCGATCGGCCGTCCTCTCGCGCAACTCCTATGAACTCATACTCAGGCAGAGCTCGTTCTAGGTCCGCCTTTTGCGCGGCGAGAACCTCCTGGAGGCCAAGGATGGCCGGCCGCATCAATGCTATCTGGCCGGTGAACTGATCCCGCCTGTTCCACCAGCGGTTTTCGCCGTCGGATTGGAGATCGAGGCGGATGTTGTAGGTCATCACGCGTAACGGCTCGCACGCCGTCTTTACGGGGGAAACTCCGAGGGAGAAAGCGGTACCGGCGGCAAGAACAAGCATCGTCAGCATAGCGTCAATTTCGGCCGGAAATCTTTTGACCGCAAGCAGTGGGACGCGGCGAACCGGGCTGATGCGTAAGACGGCTCCATTCAGGAGAATCCGCCATGACCAGCTACCGTGTAAGAGGCCTCGATCCGACGCCTTTCATGCCGTTGTTCGGACTTTCCGACAACGAGCTTGCCGAGCGCGGCATCGTTCGCATGACTGTCGACAGCCCCACCTTCCCGTGCCGTGTGAGCCTGACCGACCGCGAGATCGGCGAGACGGTTCTGCTGCTGAACCACGTTAGCCACGACGTCGCCAATCCGTATCGCTCGAGTCACGCCATATTCGTCACCGAAGGGGAGGAGCGAGCGGCGGATTATGTGGATCAGGTCCCGCCCGTTTTCGAAAAGCGCATTCTCTCGCTCCGTGGCTTCGACGCGGACGGGATGATGGCTGAGGCAATCCTCACCCAGCCGGGAGAGGCTGAGGCGGGCATTCGCAAGCTCTTCGCCAATCCCGAAATCCAGACCATTCACGCCCACAATGCGACGCGGGGATGCTTCTCAGCCAAGATCGAAAGGGCCTGATCCATGGAAGCGCTTGCACGAAACAATGACGCGCCTAGATCGGAAGTTGTGACGAACGTCACTCGCCTCGATGCCGACACCGCCTGGGCGGCCTTCATGCGGCGGGATCGCGCCTGGGATGGCCGCGTGATCGGAGCTGTGAAGACGACTGGCATCTACTGCAAGCCGAGCTGTCCTGCGAAGCGACCAAGACGCGAGAATGTCGAATTCTTCGCGACGGGAGAAGAGGCGCGCGCAGCCGGCTACCGATCCTGCATGCGCTGCAAGCCGGATGAGGTCGGCCGGGACCGTGAAGCGATCGCCAGTGCGGTCAAGCTGATCGAGGCCGCAGAGGAAGCCCCGAGCCTGGCTGAGATTGCGGAGGCGGTCGGTTACGCACCGCACCATTTCCAGCGAATTTTCACTCGGGATCTTGGGGTTTCGCCTGCTGGATACTGGCGCGGGCTTCGCGCGAAACGCGCCGCCGACGCATTGAGCGAAACCGATCAGGTTACTGAAGCGATCTACGAGGCCGGTTATTCCGGGCCCAGCCGTTTCTACGCAGACGCAAAGCAGAGGCTTGGAATGACCCCATCGGCCTGGCGCGACGGCGGCCGCGGCGAAACGATCCGTTACGCGATCACCGACAGTCCCCTTGGGCCACTGCTCGTGGCTGCGACGCCCAAGGGCATTTGCCGGCTCACTTTCGACGAAGACGAGAGCGCGCTGGCCTTTCGCTTCCCCAACGCGACGATCGTTCCGGACGATGGAACGATCACGACCTGGGTCGAGGGTGCGCTCGAAGCCATCGAGCATCCCCAATCCGCGCCTGATCTTCCGATCGACGTTCGCGGTACGGCGTTCCAGGAAGCGGTGTGGAAGGAGCTGCGCCGAATTCCGCTTGGCGAGACCCGCAGCTACGCCGACATCGCCCGCGCCGTCGGTCAACCGGACGCAGTACGCGCCGTCGGGACAGCCAACGGATCGAACCCTGTCGCCGTGCTCGTTCCCTGCCATCGCGTGATCCGCTCGGACGGCACGCTCGGCGGCTATGCCGGTGGCTTGGACCGCAAGCGCAAGCTCCTCAACGGCGAAGGCGCATCCTGGAAGGAACAGCAAAGCCTCGATCTTTAGAGGACTTAGAACGGCTACTTGGAGGTAGCGCCGCTGCTTGCCGGTTTTTCGGGACCGGATTCCGCGATCTTCTCCGCTCCCGCAGCATCGCCGACCGCAAGTCTCGCCATCATCGAACGAGCAACCGTTGCGAGTTCCCTCCCGTGGGGATCGTATGCGATGGGGGTCAGAGTCTGCCTGGCCGTCTTCAGGTCTCGGTCCTGAATGTACCGGATCGCGGAGTTGAGCCGAAGACCCGCGTCCTGCGGCGCCAGGTTCGATGCATAGTGGAGCGCCTCGATCGCGTTCTTCGTAGGAGGCACGCCCTCGTCGACGTAGCTCTTGTAGAACTCCATCAGCGGTTCGGGGTCTTCAGTGTCCGTCTTGTTCGCCCGCGTGAACCAGCGGCGCGCCTCCGAGAATGGCTTTTCGTCCTTGGTCTTCGACCGAACCGCGCGAGCAATGATTGCGCGGCCCTTGTAGATCATCGCCTCGGTGCTTTGAGGATTGGCCACCAGCGCCCGTTCTGCGGCGGCTTCAGATGCTTCCGGATGACCGGCGTCGAGCTCCGCTTCGGCAAGAGTAACCTCGACCAATGGATCACCGGGATACGCGCCTTCGACGCGCCGGACCTTCACCGCCAGCGGTTCGGCCGTTTTGTCATAAACGCCTCGCTTCGATTCCATGCGCAGGGGTAGGACCTCGGCCGCCCCTTGTGACAAAGGCTGGATGTTGACTGCCGGTTGCGTGAAGTGGTTGGCGCCAAGAAATAGCGCGGCGATCTTCCGCTGGTTCAGGTATTTGTCGAGGTCGCGATCCAGTTGTTTGAGATCACCGAAGGCCTTCCTCGCCGCATCGAGCGGCGGAACGCCTTCGCTGATGGCGCTGAGATACTTGTCGAGCTGGCCCGACCGCGACGGTTCGAATGTCAGATAATGGGTCAGCAGCCAGCCCTTGCCGTAGACTGACTCCCGTTCGATCTCCGAGATCCTGTCGTAGTTGCCCGCGAGCAGCGTTTCGAGAGGCATTCCTTCGGTGAGAAAGAGGCCCGCAGCCCGGTGTTGAGCTGCACGCCCCAGCACGACTCTCCCGTCTTTCTCGAAACTTACGGTGGACATGAATTCGGCGAACCCTTCGATCAGCCATTCAGGATACGGCCGATCGAGGTCCTGAAGCATCAAGTGATGTGCATATTCGTGGAAGAAGACTACGTCGGTGGACAGACCGGCATCGCTGGCGAAGCGGGGGACGAATGCCATTGGGCCCGTTGCTCTTCCCTGGTAGAAGCCGGCAACCGTGCCGCTCCTGTCGTAGGCAAGTCTCTGAACGGCTGAAGTCGATTTCGTTACGAAGACCGTCAGGCGGTTCCCGTCACCGACCGGAAAATCTCCCATCTTCCGGGCGTAGCGAACGGCCTGGTCAAACTTCTCGAGCTTCTGGGCATAGGAAAGAAGCCATTCCGGCTTCGCATCAGCGTAGATGATGAAATGCTTGGTGCTGGCCATTTGCCACGCCGCCGGAGCGCTTGACGACCAAGCCGCAAGGAGTGCGCCAAGAATACAGCCTCTGACCCGCATGGGACCCCCTCAGATCCGAGCGGGATTAACCTAGGCTATTGATTGCTCTGCCGTCTACAGAAAGCTGTAGGGGTCGACGTCAACGCTGACTCGGACCTTGGCACCCCAGTCGATCTCGGCCAGCCAGTCGCGGATCACGTCCTGCACGTCGAGGCTTCGAGCGGCGTGAACGAGGAGGCGCTGGCGGTGCCTGCCGCGAAGCATCGCCAGCGGGGCCGGAGCAGGGCCGAAGACCGCCATGCCTTCGACCTTTGGCGCTGCGTGACCGATGCGACGAGCGACCGATTCCGCATCGGATGACGCCTCCGCGGATACGACGATGGCGGCCAGCCGTCCAAACGGCGGCATTGCCGCATCTCGTCGCGCTTCGGTCTCTGCCGAATAGAAACCCGGTGCGTCCCCCGAAACGAGAGCTTCGATGACGGGCGCTCCGGGATCGTGGGTCTGGACCAATACGCGGCCCGGCTTGTCTCCGCGACCCGCTCGACCGGCGACTTGCTGGATCTGCTGGAAGCTGCGCTCTGCCGCACGGAGATCGCCGCCCGCAAGACCGAGGTCGGCATCGACAACACCGACGAGCGTCAGGTTGGGGAAGTGATAGCCCTTGGTCACGAGCTGGGTGCCAATGACGATGTCGATCTCGCCGGCTTCCATCTGCGCGACGAACTCGGCCGCTCGCGCGGGTGACCAGATCGTGTCGGAGGTGACGATTGCCGTCCGCGCTTCGGGGAAGAGCGCGGCAACCTCGTCGGCGATCCTCTCCACACCCGGTCCGCAGGCGACGAGGCTGTCCTCCTCGCCGCATTCGGGGCACTCCTTCGGCGGAGGCATGACGTGCCCGCAATGGTGGCAGGCGAGGCGGTGCATTAGCCGATGCTCGACCATCCAGGCGGTGCAGTTCGGGCATTGGAAGCGATGCCCGCAGTGGCGGCAGAGGGTCAGCGGCGCAAAGCCGCGGCGGTTGAGGAACAGCAGCGACTGCTCACCGCGATCGAGGTTTGCTTCCATCTCCGCAACCAGGCTCGGCGCGAGCCAGCGGCCGCGCGGCGGCGGGTCTTGCGTGAGGTCGATCGACCGGACCTCGGGAAGGCTCGCACCGGCGAAGCGATGGCTGAGCGTCACCTGCCGGTAACGCCCGATTTCGACCATGTGCCGAGTCTCGATTGCGGGCGTCGCCGAGGAGAGGATGACGGGAATGTCTTCGAACTTGCCCCGCATCACGGCGACGTCGCGTGCATGGTACTGGACGCCTTCTTCCTGCTTGAAGGTCGGCTCGTGGGCCTCGTCCACGACGATCAGCCCAAGGTTTGGGTAGGGCAGGAAGAGGGCGGATCGAGCGCCAACGGTCACCTTCGCCTCGCCGCTCGCGATTCCGCGCCAGGCACGCCGGCGCTGCGATGAGCGAAGGCCGCTATGCCATGCGGTTGGAGCGCAGCCGAAGCGCGCCTCAAAACGCTTGAGGAACGGCTCGGTGAGGGCGATTTCCGGAAGCAGCACTAGCACCTGCTTCCCCTGCCGCAAGCATTCGGCGATAGCTTCGAAATAGACCTCCGTCTTGCCGGAGCCGGTCACTCCGTCGAGCAGCACGGGGTCGAAGCCCTTGCCGATGGCGTAAGACAGGCTCTTTGCGGCCTCGACCTGCTCTTCATTGAGCTCAGGTGGCGCGAAGTCCGGATCGGGGCAGGGGAGAGGGCGGTCGGCCTCCACGGCCAGGGCGTCGAGGGCGCCGGCGTTCACGAGGCCGCGCATGACGGAATCGCTAACGCCCGCAATGTCGGCCAACTCGCGGATCGTGCCTTGGCGGCCTTCCAACGCCGCCAACGCCTTTTCCCGTTGCGGCGTAATTCGATCGGGTAGAGTGCCCGTGGGCCGGTATTCCGTAAGCTGTCGCGGCGCCTCGAGCGCGCTCGAGGACGGCAGGATCATCCGCAGCACAGACGCTAGGGGCGCGAGATAGTAGTCGGCGGTCCACTCGGCGAGCCGGCGCAGTGGCCCAGCGATCGGGGCGACGCCCTGTATGCCGACGAGCGGCCTCAGCCTGTTATCGCCGACTTCTTCGGTCGGAAGCCGCTCCGGCTCCCATGCCACCCCAAGAAGCTGCCGCGGTCCGAGCGGGGCAACGACCACCGAGCCGGGCTCGACGTGAATGCCTTCGGGCACCCGATAGTCGAGCGGGCCCAAGGCTGCATTGAGGGTGACGACACGGGCGCGGCGGATGGTCATCTCGGCTCGTCATTGCGTGGAGCGCAGCGACGAAGCAATCCACCTCTGGATTGCCTCGCTATTCTCGTAATGAGGGAGCTACTTGCCCCGCTTCTTGCGGTGCTGGTCGAAGTCGAGAACAGCGGAGTCATCGTCAGGCTGAAGCAGTCCGAGCCGGCGCGCTACTTCCTGATAGGCCTCCTCGACCCCCCCGAGGTCTTGCCGGAAGCGATCCTTGTCGAGCTTCTCGTTCGATTTGATGTCCCACAGGCGGCAGCCGTCGGGGCTGATCTCGTCGGCGAGGATGACGCGGGCATAGTCGCCGTCCCAGACGCGTCCGAACTCCAGCTTGAAGTCGATCAGCCGGATTCCTATCGCCGCAAACATGCCGCTCATGAAGTCGTTCACGCGAATCGCCATGTCCGCGATGTCGTTCATCTCTTCCTGGCTGGCCCAGCCGAAGCAGGCGATGTGCTCTTCGGAGATCATCGGATCACCGAGCGCGTCGTCCTTGTAGTAATATTCGATGATCGTCCGCGGCAGCTGAGTCCCTTCCTCGATTCCGAGGCGCTTGGTCAGCGATCCCGCGGCGACGTTCCGCACCACGACCTCGATTGGGATGATCTCGACCTGGCGGATGAGCTGTTCGCGCATATTGAGTCGGCGAATGAAGTGCGTCGGGACGCCGATCGCGGTCAGCGACTGGAAGATGTGCTCGGAAATACGATTGTTGAGCACGCCCTTGCCGCTGATCGTACCGCGCTTCTGCGCGTTGAACGCAGTTGCGTCGTCCTTGAAATACTGGATGAGCGTGCCGGGCTCTGGACCCTCGTAGAGGATCTTCGCCTTCCCTTCGTATATCTGGCGGCGCCGGGCCATTGCTGTCGCTTCACTCCAATCCGGAACGGGAGCGCGGCCTATAGGCGACCCGTTCACGCCCCGCAATCAAACGGTCGTTAGGGCTGAGCTACCACGGCGTTGCCGTTTTCCCGAGCGGCCGCCTGCACCGGCTTTCCCAGCTTGTCGCTGACGACCTTCACGATCAGCGTTTTTTCTGGCGACAGATATTGCCGCGCCAGCCGTTGCAGATCTTGCGGCGTGACCGAAGCGTATAGCGCCCTGCGTTTACGGTGGCGCTCAAGCTTGTCGGGGTCGGTTTGCGCCTCGCTTGCGATCCCCAGCCAATAGCCGTTTTCGCGCTCGGAGCGATCGATGCGCTCCAATGCGGGGTTGCGGGCACGCGACAAAAGATCCTCGTCTACGGGTTTGTTGCGCAATTCCTGAGCGATCGAGGCGACGGCCTTTTCAACCTCGTCGATCTTGTCCGGAGCGAGTGTTGTCGCGGCCAGGACGTAGCCGAACCGGTCGAATACGTCAGAAGCAAAGGAGGAGGCCCCGGGAGAATAGGTCGCACCGAGCTTCTCGCGCAGCGTATCCGTCAGTTCCAGCTTCATCACCTCTGACAGAAGGTTCAAGCCAATTACCCGGTGGAGATCGGTGTCATCGTCGGTCGGCCAGGCGATTGCCAGCAGGGCCTGATCCGCATCGCCATTATGCGTGAGGGTGACAGGAGCAATTCCATTGCGAAAGCTCGCCTTGCGGGCCTCGCTGTAGGACGGCGCCTCAAGCTTTCTCGTTGGGAGTGCGCCGAAGGTCTCGCCGATGGCGCTGATGATCGCGGCTTCATCCACGTCGCCGACAATCGCGATCTCGATTGGCGCCGTCGCCAGAAGCGGCGCCAGGAGCGACTTTGCCTCGTTCAGGTTCCGCTGTTGAAGGACATCCTTGTCTGGAAATCCAAAGCGCGGGTCGTCGTTCGCAAGGACCGCTGGAAGCTTCATTTGTGCAACGCTCTGCGGCGTAGCTTTGGCCTGCGCCTCGATAACCGGAACGAGAGACTCCCAGCGCGTTTCAGCCTCCTTCCGGTAGCCGGGGTATGTGAGGAAAGCGGCGCTCAGCTTCATCTGGAGCGCGAAATCGCGCGGAGTGGTCGTGCCGCCGGTATAGATTGCATCGTCACCCACAGCGAAGCCTGCCTGAACGCTATGGCCCGCCATGATCTGCTTGAGATCCTCGGCCGAATGCTTTTCCAGGGCGCCGATTCCCGAAAGCATCCCAACCATCGAGGCAAGTCCGGGCTTGTCCGCCGGCAGAGCCAACTGACCACCCGCGAGGCGGATCGAGTAACGGATTGAGCCATTCTCGAAGTCCGTCTTCTTGATGTTCAGCCGAACGTTGTTGGCAAAACGTATCTCTCGGATGCCGAGGTCGTCGATCCGGGAGTCGGCAACAACCTTCCCGGCCGGACCGAAGTGATCGTAGGCAAATTTCAAATTTCCGTTGTCCCTCATCGGCAGGACGGCAGTCTTGCGGCTCGAACTAAAGATTGAAGTGAGGGCGCCGTTATTCACGTCGGTCTTGTCGGTGACGAAGACCAGAGGCGGACTGCCCTTCCACGCCTTGCGGAACTCGGCATTGACCTCCGCCAACGTAATTGTCGGCTTAATGTCGCGGAAGAACTTCAGCCGGAATGCGGGCTTCGTAATGATATCGTTGTCATCGATAATTCCGAGGATCGCCTGGGCGAGCGCGGGATTCGTCCGCGTGTCCGCCCGCTGGGCTGCGTCCTCGAGCGAACCTTCGATATCCGCGAGCTGAACTTTGAGCTCGCTTTCGTTGAAACCGTGTTGGATTGCCCGTCGAAGCTCCTGCTCGATGGTGATCAAAGCGGCTTGCCATTCGCCGTCTTTCGCTACTGCGGAAACCGTGGAAGCCCAGGAAAGATCGCGGCCGGGAGCTTCCTGTGCCGCGCCGTCGATGATCTTCGAATCCGGGGCGTTCGCTATCTTGTCCAGCCGCCGCGAAAGGAGCGCAAGACCGATCTGACGGATGGTGATCCGGCGCCGCTGGGCCAGCGTGTCCGCCGGATCGTCCCACGGTCGCTCCACCGTCAGCATCGCCGACGTTTCCACGGCCGGATCAGAGAAGGAAGCGAAGTCGGCGGCGCGGGCCAAATCGACCTTGCCTTTGTCCGGCTCCCTGCCCGGCGGGCCTTTTCCGATCCAGTCCGCGAACTTCGCGCGAAGCTTTTCCTCCACCTGCCTGGGATCGACGTCACCGACGATCACCAAGGTCGCGTTTTCCGGCCGGTAGTAGCGGCGATAAAGATCAGACAGCTCGGCTGCGGTTGCGGTTTTCAGTACTTCCTCGGTCCCGATCGGCAGGCGCTGAACCATTTTTGCCTGCGGCATATGGAATTCGAGGTTCTTCATGATCCGGCGAAGCTGAAAGCTTTCACGGCTGCGCTTCTCGCTGAGGATCACGCCACGTTCCCGGTCGACGGCGCCTGCATCGAACTTCAGCTCGCTAGCCACCTCGCGCATCAGGAAAAGGGCCGTGTCTAGCCGCTGCTCATCAGCCTTTGGCAACTCGAGCATGTAAATCGTGGAATCGAAGCCTGTCATGGCGTTGGTATCCGGTCCGAACGCCAGGCCTTGCCGCTCCAGGATCTTCATCATGTCGCCTTCGACCACATGCGTGCTGCCGTTGAACGCCATATGTTCGATGAAGTGGGCGAGGCCGCGCTCACGGTCCGTTTCAGCCAGCGAGCCGACGTCGAAGTAGAGACGGATTGACGCCGTTCCCTTGGGCGTCGCGTTCGGTCGAATGGCATATTTCATGCCGTTGGTGAGCTTCCCGTAGGTGATCGCGGGATCTGCCGGGACATCGGTGGTTGGGCGGCCCCAGCCATCCGCCCGCGGGGCCGGGGGTTGGGTTGGCTCGGCAACCGCAACCTGGCTCGGAAGAACCGAGACGGAAGCGAGTAGCAGTAACTGTATGATTGAGCGCATGAAAAAACCCCACACCGGACTGCCTTAGTCTAAGCGGTGATGGGGTCGATACAAGTGTTGGAGGGGCGGGTCGCGTGCTTAGCCCGCCCCTCAATCGAGTGTCAGGCGCATCCTGCATCCTTCGATGCGCGGGCCTTGGCGGCCCAGGGCGCGGTCCACTCGAGACTGTGCATTGCCTTCAGGCTCTTGCCGAGTTCGCTGGCGACCGAACCGAAAAGTCGACCGACGTGGCGCTGAAGATCGGCACGTCCTTCCTGGTACATGCGGTCGTAAATTTCATCGACCATGGTGACCATCCTTTCCGTTTCCTCAAAGTGCGATAGGAAGCTTTTCGCTGTCGTTGGCGCGCCTCATCGCAAGTTCGACCAGCTCCAGCCGGCCTTTTGCATCGAGGCGGCCCCACGCGCGGAAAGCGTCGCTCGAGCTGCGCGCCTGCGCTTCGGCAGCGCGAATTGCGGGCCCGTTCTCGAT
>JBKPKE010000022.1:0-23501 GCA_046730955.1 Pseudomonadota bacterium | reverse complement strand
GGAGTTGTCCTCCGATTGCTCGAGATGTCCACCTATCGGATTCAGCTCCCGGCAGAGATGACGATTCAGCCGTTCGCGACCCTACATTGCTGGCGCGCCTCGGACGTTGCACCGACACAGAAGCACGCCCAGTCGCGCATGAGCATGCGTCTCTTCTCGAGCAGACTGCCCCGGCGATAGGCGGCCTCCGTCCTGTTTGGGACAGTATGCGCCAGCGCCGCTTCCGCGACTTCGCCCTGCACGTCGGTCTCTTCGCTGGCCCAGTCGCGAAACGACGAGCGGAATCCGTGCACCGTCACCGGCATCTTGAGCTCGCGGAGGAGCTTCGTCAGCGTCATATCCGACATGGGCTGGCGCGGGCGGATTCCCGGAAAGATCAGCGGCTCGTCGCCGGACCTGAGCTGCTTGCAGCGGCGCAGGACGCGTAGCGCCGGCTCTGGAAGCGGGACCACATGCTCCCGCTTCGCTTTCATCCTGTCGGCCGGGATCGTCCAGAGCGCCGCGTCGAAGTCGACCTCGTCCCAAGCGGCACCCCGGACTTCACCGGATCTGGCGGCGGTCAGGATGGCAAACTGCAGCGCCAGGCGGCTGAAGCTCTCTCGCTCGCGAAGCTGAGACATGAATGCCGGCACTTCTGCGTAAGGCATCGCCGCAAAGTGCTGGTCGCCCTTCTTCGGTTGCCTCGGAAGTCCCTTGGTGATCGACCGCATCGGAGCTTCCGTCTCGCGGTATCCGGACGCGTACGCCCAATCGAGTACGGCACCGATGCGCTGACGCACCCGCCGGGCAGTCTCGGGCTTGGTGAGCCAGATCTCGGCAAGGACGTTTCGTACCATCGGCCCGGTAATCTCCGAAACGCGGATGTCCCCAAGCGTCGGCCAGGCGAACATCTCGAGCGTCCGCAGCCACTGCGCCTCGTGCTTTTCGTTGCGCCACGTCTTTCGGTGAAGGTCTACAACCTTCTTCGACGCTTCCTTGAATGTCGGAATGCCGGCAGCTTTGCGCTTCTCGAACACCGGGTCGAGCCCATCCTCCATCCATTCCCGCACCTGCCGGGCCCGTTCCCGCGCTTTGCTGAGCGGAACCTTCGATGCGCTGCCGATGCCGATGTCGCGGCGTCGCCCATGCTTCTGCACCCGGACGAACCAGCTCTTGGACCCGCTCTTGCCGACGACGAGGAACAGACCGTCCCCATCGCCGAGGAGGCCGGCCCGTGTTGCGGCCCTGACGCCAGTCGCTGAAAGCTTGCCCATTCCCCACACCTTCCCATCATTTTTCCCCACAGGGAAATTTGGATGTCGGTGGATTCCAGCGGACGTTGGTGGATCGAAGTGGCTGATATTACTCAGCTTTTTCGGTTCCACAATGCGTGAGATGCGGCAGAGAGGTGGCGGAGACGGAGGGATTCGAACCCTCGGTACGGGAATTCCCCGTACGGCGGTTTAGCAAACCGCTGGTTTCAGCCACTCACCCACGTCTCCGGAAGCGGCACTAGGCGCGGGCTATATAGAGCGCTCCCGCGGGCTTCAACCTTTCGCGCGGACTTCGATCCTCATATCGAGCCCCATCTCTTCACCGGGCTCGAGAATGCGCATCCCGAGTTCCTGCCAATCGGCCTCGGGCGCGTTCAAAGCGGCGTTCACATGGCTCACCGGCTCGGCGACGAAAATACCTCCGGTCGAAGGCGAATAGACCTGGAAGAAACGCGCCTCCGGCGAAGACAGCTCGATCTCGAACGGCCACGCCGGATCGCTCATTAGCGCCCGGCCGCTCCAACCGCCCCAGCCATTGTCGAGTCCCTGGCCGCAAATAAACCGGTCAGTCAGATCGTAACGACCGGTCGCGGGCACCATGTCCACCGGAAGCACCTTGTCATCGATGGTCCAGGCATGATCGACCTGCGTGCTCAGGCGTGTTTCGGCAGTGCATGGAAAATAAGGATGCTGGCCCAGGCCGCACGGCATCGGCTCGTTCGAGAGGTTGCGGCAAGTCAGCCGCACGTCGAGGGCCCCGCCATCCATCCGGAACTCCTGATGCGCCTCGTATGCCCAAGGCCAATCGGCGGGCTCGTGACGATAGGAGAGCACGGCGGATCTCTCGTCCGACCGCTCTACGTTCCAGGCGCTCAGCCAACCGTCGCCGTGGAGGGGACTCGGGTCGCCCGCCATGTTCGGCTTGATGCTGACCGTCCGGCCCCGGAAGTCGAACGAGCCGCCGCGAATCCGGTTCACGTAAGGGACGAGTGGAAAACTTGACGCTTCCAGGACGTTTTCAAGCGGACTGTGGCATTTGCGCAATATCGGCGTTTCGCCCGATTGCGTTCGATAGGCGAAATGCGAAATTGCCCCGCCAATTGAAGGGCTAAGCCGCAGTTCCAGGATATCGGTCGAAAGTATCAGCGGATCAAACGGCATGACGAAATCTAAACCTCAGACAACGAATGCATTCACAAGGCGGCAACTTCTCTGGGGATAAATCACAATAAAAGTTGCGTCGCGATTCAGGCGCTTGGTATTTGAACCCCGGGGTCCGGGGAGAGGGAAATGGGTAGACGCGTCAAGGACTTTATCGAGATCAGCGACTACACCTCGCTCGATCAGCTTATCAACACGCTGACCGCGATCTGCGACAATCTTACGGAAGACGCCGAGCCCGAGCTCCGTTTGAAGGGCGACGATGTTTTCGGCCGTCGGATGTCGATTAGCTATTTCCGCGAGCTTAGCGAAGAGGAAGCAGCCTGTGAGGCGCGCTATTCCGGCGCCGACCTTCCAGGGCCGAACGCCGAGATCGATGCGCTTGCGGGTAAGCTCGACTCCGTCGACTACGAGCGCGAAGGCAAGGTCGCCAGGCGGCGCATCGGCCGCGTCGCTTAAAGCCGCGGGCCTAGCTCACCACTCCGCAAAGCTGCCGTCTTCCGTACGGAAGATCGGGTTGCGCCAGCGGTGGCGGTCCTTGTCCGCCTCCCGCACTCCCGCCTCGTCGATGTCGACGCCCAGACCGGGACCCTCCGGAACCGGCAGGTATCCATCGATCGGGGTGAGAGCGTCCTTGTTGGTGCAGAAATTCAGAAGATCGTGCCCGCCTGTATTGTAGTGAATGCCGAGGCTGATCTCCTGGATCGCGTGGTTCGGCGTACAGGCGGCGATCTGCAGGCACGCGCCGAGAGCTAGCGGGCCCAAAGGACAATGCGGAGCGACGGCGACGTCATAGGCTTCCGCCATCGCAGCGATCTTGCGCACTTCGAGGATTCCGCCGGCATGGCTGAGGTCCGGCTGGATGATGTCGACGGCGCCTGCGGCGAAGAAAGGCTTGAAATCCCAGCGGGTGAACAGCCGTTCGCCAAGCGCGATCGGCGTCGTCACCATATGCGCGATCTGCGCAAGCACCTCCGGATTCTCCGACAAAAGGGGCTCTTCGATAAAGAGCAAGCCGAGCGGCTCCAGCGCTTTTGCGAGCTGCTTCGCCAGCGGCCGATGGACTCGGCCGTGGAAGTCGAGGCCGACATCCATGCCCTGCGCCTGCGCAGCCTCGACTCGTTTCACGACATCACCGAACAGCTTCGGCGTCCCGATCCAGTCGAGCTCTGCGGTCGCGTTCATCTTGACCGCGGTGAAGCCCTGCTTTTTGCGCACTTCGGCCGCCTCAGCGATCTCGTGCGGCCGGTCGCCGCCGATCCAGGCGTAGGACCGGATCTTGTCGCGCACCTTTCCGCCGAGCATTTGCCACGCGGGCAGGCCGAAAACGCGGCCCTTGAGGTCCCAGAGCGCCTGCTCGAGACCGGCCAGCGCGGAGAGCAGCACCGGTCCGCCGCGATAGAAGCCGCCACGGTAACCGACCTGCCAAATGTCTTCGATGGCGAAGGGATCGGCGCCCATGAAGCGATCCTTCAGCGCTTCGAACGCGCCATCGACAGCCTCGGCCCAGCCTTCGAGGCTTGCCTCGCCCCAGCCGACCGCGCCCTCATCGGATTCGACCCGCACGAAAAGCCAGCGCGGGGGAACGAAGAAGGTTTCGATCCGGCCTATCTTCACGCCGATTCGTTCCCTTCACCCTGCGATCCCAGGTCGACTTCTTCCTTCTGAAGCCGTTTGCGAGCCTCATGCTCCTGTTCGCGCGCAGCGGCCATGTCATAGTGCGAAGGCGGAACCACGGGCACGACGAGGCATAAGCTCGAGGCCGGGAGAACTTCGCGCCAGTCGCGTATGAGGCGTTTGTACGCACGGCCGACGTTCCGGATGTTGCGGTCGAGATCGTAGAGGCCGAGCGCATTGACGTTTCCGTTTTGCTCGCGAAGCGCAGTGTCCCAATCGACCTGATCCGTCAGCGAGTACCAGGTGAACCCGACGGTGGGGATGCCGACGTTGCGCAGGCGAAGGACATTGGCCCATTCCTTCCACAGCCAGTGGACCGCCTCGTCGCCGACCGGCCCTTCGACCAGGTTCGTCTCGGTATGCATGATGGGCAGGCGATAGCGGTTGTAATATTGCCGGGTGATCTCGGTGTAGCCGAACACCTCGCCCGACGCCGTCGTGTGGCCGTTCTCGAATACGCGGTGCTCGTTAGTGCGGTAATAATCGTTGCCGAGGATGCAGTGCTGCTTCAGCCGGTTGTGCAGGAAGAAGTGATACTCTTCCTGCGTCATCCCGCAGTCCATCAGATACTCGTACATGTCGCTGTCGACGCGGCGGCCGTAATTCAAGTCGAGGCTGAGGAAGCGCCGCGAGTTCATCAGCTCGGCCTTGTGGATCGCGGCCGGGCTGTCGGCGTGGAAATATTCCGACGATTCCGACTGGATGAAGATCGCATCGGCGCGGTGCTTCAGAATCTCGAGCATGGCCAGCACATTGGCTTTCACGATGTGCTTCAGGGCTGTGACGAAGCCGTGGTCCGTCTTCAACTGCTCATTCCACCAGCCGTACTTGGCGGAGAAGATAGCGCAGATGAACATCTCGTTGACCGGCGTGTAGAGCTGCACCCACGGATAGCGCTCGGCGAATGCTGATGCGTAGCGCGCGAAGAGCTGAGGGAAGTCAGGGTTCTGGAAATTGCCGATCCAGTCCGGGACCCCGAAGTGGCAAAGATCGACGATCGGCGTGATGTCGCGTTTGCGCAGCTCCGCGAACGTCAGGTCGGCGAATTCCCAATCGTACTTGCCGGGGCCAAGATAGGTGCGATGGATCGGCGGTCCGTAACGCAGGTAGTTGATCCCGATATCCTGGACGCAGTCGAAATCCTCGCGCCACTTCTCGTAATGGCCGCAGACCTCCATCTGATCGACGCGGACACTGCCGTTCTTGATTGTCGGGATGCTGTTTTCAATCCCGGTCGCGAACATGAAATTTGCGATGATGCATTCTCCCAGGCGGCTTCACGCGATTCGCCGTTCAGCGGCGTCGGATAGCCTCACGGAATAAAAAGAAAACCGCGGACCAATGTCGCGTTCCCGCGTTTTTTCGCTAACGGAGCGGACGCATGCGCTGGTCGGAAGGTTTCATCACCGCGGATTGGGGCACGACGAACCGTCGCGCCTATCTGATCGATTGCAGCGGCACGTGCGTCGCCGAGTTCGAGGACGACAAGGGCATCCTGTCCGTCCCTCACGAGGGATTCGCCTCCGCCGTCGCCGAGATCCGCGAGCGGCTAGGCGACAAGCCGTTGCTCCTCGCGGGGATGGTCGGGTCGAATCGCGGCTGGGTCGAAGCGCCGTATGTGCGCTGTCCGGCCGGCATCCCCGAGCTTGCCCAAGCGTTGATCTGGCCAGGCGGCCGCGAAGCCATCGTCCCCGGTGTTTCTTATGTGGGCCAAGGCCGCGCGGACGTGATGCGAGGCGAAGAGGTTCAGGTGCTTGGCGCCTTGGAGGCGGGCTTGATCGGTCCGAATTGCGTCGTCTGCCACCCGGGCACCCACAACAAGTGGATCCAATTGCACGGTGGCAAGATCCACAACTTCGTCACGGCGATGACGGGGGAGCTTTTCAGCTTGCTTAAGGAGCACAGCATCCTTTCGGACCTCGTTCAGGCACCCGTGGAGCCGAACGATGCTTTCGAGGAAGGCGTCCGTCGGGCCTTAAAACGCCAAATGCTTCCAGCCCAGCTGTTTGGGATCAGGGCCAGCGTCCTGCTCAGACAGATGAAGAAGGAGGATGCTGCCTCTTTCCTCAGTGGACTGTTGATTGGAACCGACGTGCATATGGGGATGAGTTTCCCATTAGCGGCCCGAGTAGCAATCCTCGGACGGCCGGAGCTCACTCGGCTCTATACGAAGGCCGTGAACCTGGCCGGCCGCGAGACGATCGAACTCGACGGCGAAAAGGCGTTCCTTGCGGGGGCGAAGAGAATTGTGGAGCTGATCGATGAGTGCAGTTGAGGATTTTCGCCGCTACTTCAGTGAATGCCCGCTGGTCGCGATCATCCGCGGGGTCACCCCCGGCGACGCGGAAGCCATTGCCGGCGCTCTCTATGAAGGCGGTATCCGGATCATCGAGGTTCCCCTCAACTCGCCACAGCCGTTCGACAGCATCCGGACAATTGCCAAATCATTCGGTGACAAAGCCCTGGTCGGCGCCGGGACCGTGCTCGATCCAGACGATGTGGAGAAGGTGCAGGAAGCGGGCGGCAGGCTCGTAGTCTCTCCCAACACCGATGTCCCCGTCATCGAAGCCACCGTGGCGGCGGGAATGGTTTCCTCCCCCGGTTACTTCACGCCAAGCGAGGCGTTCGACGCGATCCTTGCAGGGGCCCATTCGATCAAGCTGTTCCCGGCTGAGGCGGCTTCTCCAAAGGTGGTGAAGGCGCAAAGAGCGGTGCTGCCGAAGGATGTGCCTTTGATCGTCGTCGGAGGGGTCACGCCCAAATCCATAGCCGACTGGCTCGACGCGGGCGCCGACGGGTTCGGTCTCGGCGGAGGACTCTACAAACCCGGACAGGACGCTCAGACGACGCTTGAGAAAGCGCGCGCCTATGTCGCGGCTGTGAGGCGCTGATGCGCAAGCTCAGGATCGCCATCATCGGCTTCGGCAAGATTGCCGCCGACCAGCATGTCCCGTCGATCGCCGGCAACGATCGCTTCGAGCTGGCCGCCACCTCCAGCCGTGCGGGCAACGGACCGTCGCCTTCCTTCACGGACTGGCGGCAGCTCCTCCGCGAGGTCGAGGGTCTTGAAGCAGTCGCCATCACGACGCCGCCCTCGGTCCGGCACGAGATCGCGAGCGCCTGCATCGAGGCCGGCCTGCACGTTTTGATGGAGAAGCCCCCGACGGTGACACTCAGCGAGGTCGACGATCTCACGTGCCTCGCCGAAGCCAAGGGCGTCACGCTCTATGGAACATGGCATTCGCGTCATAATCCGGCGGTGGACGTCGCCGCCCAAGAGCTTGCCGGCAAGCGCGTCGCGGAGATGCAGATCGTCTGGCAGGAGGACGTGCACAAATGGCATCCCGGGCAGCGTTGGATCTGGGAGCCCGGCGGCTTCGGAGTCTTCGACCCGGGGATCAATGCCTTCTCCATCGTCACAAAGATTTTCCCAGGTGCTTTGTTCGTTCGTTCGGCAGACCTCAGCTTCCCGGAGAATGCCGAAACTCCAATCGCCGCCGAGATCGACTTCGCCAGCGACGTCGCTGACGGCCCGCTTCACGCGAGCCTCGACTTCCGCCGTACTGAGGGCGAGGCTTGGACGATCGAAATCCGGACGACAGACGGCAAATCAGTGCGGCTCGCTGAGGGCGGTTCGAGACTTTTCATCGACGGCGAAGAGCGAACCGTCAGCGGGCCCGGGGAATATCCGGACATCTACCGCGAATTCGCCGATCTTATCGACGAACGGAGAAGCCTCGTAGACGTCCGCCCTCTGCGGCTGGTCGCTGATTGCTTGCTGGCCGCGAGGCGCAAAGAGGTCGAGGCCGTTCAACCGTAGGAACCTGCGGCAGCCAGCCAAGTTTTCTCCCGTGACGCGGTCGTAATGATCAATGGGGAAACCAATGACTGCAACAGCCACAGGCGAATTGAGCCGGCTTGACCTCGCATTCACGGGAAACCTGCTTCTGGCCACTTTTCCGGCCGTATATCGCGAGCTGATGGAGCCTTTCGGAGAGCGGGTGGAACTGCAGCTGGGCGAGAAGGTCCAGACCAGGGGCAGCGACGTCGAATGGACCTACTTCCCCTACGGCACGACGATGATCTCTTTGGTCGTGCGTCTCGTCGATGGAAAGAGGATCGAAGTAGCCTCCATCGGCCGTGAGGGCGCCGTGGGCGGCATCGTCAGTTGCGGCCACGCTCCGGCGTTCGGCGATGCGATCGTGCAGGTTGCGGGCCCCGCCATGCGGATCCCGATGAAGGCGCTCGAAGAGGCGAAGGGGCGGTCGGACTTCATTGCAAACATATTCTGCCGCTACTCCGACTATTTGCTCGCACAGGTCCAGCAATCGGTCGCCTGCAACACTTTTCACTCGATCCAGCAGCGGGCGGCACGCTGGCTACTCACGGCGCAGGACAGAGCCGGCGATCGCATCGAGCTTACGCAGGAGGCACTCGCCGGGCTGCTGGGTGTCCAGCGAACGACCGTGAATGCCGTTGTCGGTTCGCTCCAGGATGAGGGTCTCATCAGTGCTCGCCGCGGGCGGGTGTTGGTTCTCAATCGAGCAGGCCTTAAGCGGCTCTCATGCGAATGCTATGAAGCCGTCGAGAAGCACTTCTCGTCCATCATCGGCACGACTGGCGCCGGCTGCTCAGTCTAGTCGACGAAACTCCACCGCAACGTCTGGCCGGCATGGAACGGAACGAGGTCGATGTCCCCCACTCCAAGGCGCTCGGGAACATCGGTGTCCACCCGCTCAAGTGTCACGGTGCCTTCATTCAAAGGCAGTCCATAGAAGAGCGGCCCATGCTCCGAGGCAAAGGCTTCCAGTCTGTCGAGCGCGCCCTCATCCTCGAAAATCGCCGCATAGCTTTCGAGCGCGTAAGGGGCATTGAAGATGCCCGCGCACCCACAACCGCTTTCCTTGGCATGGCGCGCGTGCGGAGCGCTGTCAGTACCGAGGAAGAACTTGGGCGAGCCCGAAACCGCTGCCTTGCGCACTGCAAGCCGATGCTTCTCGCGCTTCACGACCGGCAGGCAATAGGCGTGGGGCCTCAATCCTCCGACGAACAACGCGTTGCGATTCAGATGCAGATGCTGCGGAGTGATCGTTGCTGCGACGTTCGGCACCGTGTCCCGAACGAAGTCTGCCGCTTCGGCGGTGGTGATGTGTTCGAGGACGATCTTCAGCTCGGGGAAGTCGCGGATTAGCGGGGTCAGCACCCGATCGATAAACACAGCTTCCCGGTCAAAGACGTCCACGTCAGGGTCGGTCACCTCGCCATGGATGCAGAGGACCATCCCGATCCACTGCATCTGTTCGAGGACCGGATAGATGTTCCGCAGGTCTGTGACCCCAAAGGCGGAATTCGTGGTCGCATTGGCCGGGTAGAGCTTCGCCGCGATCCAGACATCGTCGTTGAAGCCGCTCTCGACGACGTCGGGCTTAGACTCGTCCGTCAGGTAATAGGTCATTAGCGGCTGGAACTCCCGGCCGGCGGCTTCCCAGATCCGTTCGCGATAGTCCGCCGCCCCACCGATCGTAGTCACCGGCGGCACCAGATTGGGCATGACGATCGCTCGGGCGAACTGACGCGCAGTGAATGGGGCCACGACGCGAAGCATGTCACCGTCACGCAAATGAACGTGCCAGTCGTCGGGTCTGCGAATGGTCAGCGTTTGCGAAGCCACGGGCGGCTCCCTAACTGATGCTCATGGCTGCTACCACCCTCTCGGATCGAGCGCTTGTTCGCTTGTCGGGCGCAGGCGTGGAGGAATTCCTTCAGGGACTTGTTACCAACGATGTTGCGGGCGAACTGCCTGTCTGGGCGGGTCTGCTTTCGCCGCAGGGCAAGTGCATGTTCGACTTCATAGTCTGGCGTGATGCGGACGATCTCCTTCTCGACTGCGAAGGAACGGCCGCGGACGATCTCATCAAGCGCCTCATCATTTACCGCCTGCGCCGACCGATCCGTATCGAGCGCGAGCTAGGACTGGGAGTGCACTGGTCGCGCGAGGGCGACGCTGGAAGCATCGACCCTAGGCTGCCCGAGCTTGGTCGCCGATGGCTCGGTCAACCGGACGAACCAGCCACCGGCTGGCTGGAGCAACGTCTCCGCCTCGGCGTGTGCGAAGGCCGCGCCGAGTTGGCCGAGCTTCTTTGGCTCGAATGCAACGCCGCTGAACTCAACGGGGTGAGCTTCACGAAGGGTTGCTTCGTCGGTCAGGAGAATACGGCCCGGATGAACTGGCGGCAGAAGGTCAACCGCCGTCTTGTTGTTCGTGAAACCATCGAAACGAGCCCCCGAACCCGGATCTTCTATGAAGAACTCGGCCTAGCGGTCGAACATCGCCGTGTTGACGACCTCCAAGGCGCGATAATCCCGCCTTGGCTGTCTGAAGTGCTTGGGCCTCAGCAGCCGTAATCGCGCTTCAAGCTCTTCGGGCCAACGTCGCAGTACCAGACGTCCGTGGCGCCGAACGCATAGTCGACCACCTCCCACCGCCCATTCTTGAACTGGAGGATCGCGTCGACGCGAAGGCCGTCCATATTGTCGAAATCGTCGAAGTAGCGCTTTCCGTCGATCGATCCGCCGCCCTTCCACTGCGGATCCGCCATGACGAACGCCCAGCCGTTCTCGACCCGCAGGACCTGCACAAGGAACTCGACGTTCGGGCCGAGCTTCGCCTCGACCGTGGGCCGAAGCGCATTGAGCACGGCCTTGCGTTCCACTTGGGATGGAACTGCCGCGGCAAGACTGAGAGCGAGAGTCGCGATCACTCCAGCGTTCTCTTGCGCTTCGCCGATATCCGCAGCAAGGCGACTGTCCCAATGAGCAGCCAGATGACGTTAAGCACGGCCGACGGAAGTGCACCGTGCCACCAGCCGTTGACGATGAACCCCGCCGCGCCCGCGACGTTCATCCACTGATAAAGCGCCGACTGGCCGGTCAGCTTCCCGGCAGTGATCAGCAAATATGCGAGCAGGATCAGCGAGGCGCCGGCCCATCCGACAACCTCGACTGCGATCTCGACCGCGTTCAGGCCGCCAGCCTCCGAAGCACGTAGTGCAGGATGCCTCCCG
Source organism: Pseudomonadota bacterium (assembly GCA_046730955.1). Taxonomy (GTDB): domain Bacteria; phylum Pseudomonadota; class Alphaproteobacteria; order Sphingomonadales; family Sphingomonadaceae; genus Sphingomicrobium. The sequence continues at coordinate 12,346 of JBKPKE010000022.1, read as the reverse complement.
ACTTGAAATATTCGAGCTCATTGTAGGTATCGATGCGGCAGCGGGCGGTGAAGTTGAACTCGCGTCCGTCGTCCTTGCTCACCTGGACGGTCACGTCCTGGCGGGGCTTCAATTCGCCGATGCCCGTGATCGTGTACTTTTCGGTACCGTCGAGACCGAGCGTATCGGCGCCCTCGCCGGGAAGGAACTGCAGGGGGAGAACGCCCATGCCGACGAGGTTCGAGCGGTGGATTCGCTCGAAGCTCTCGGCAATCACGGCCCGAACGCCCAGCAGGACCGTGCCCTTGGCGGCCCAGTCGCGAGAGCTGCCGGTGCCATATTCCTTGCCCGCGATGATTACGAGCGGACGCTCGTCCGCCTGATAAAGCATGGCCGCGTCGTAGATCGCCATCTGCTCGCCGCTTGGCGCGTAGCGGGTGAAGCCGCCTTCGACATTCTCGAGCATCTTGTTGCGAATGCGGATGTTGGCAAACGTTCCGCGCATCATCACTTCGTGATTGCCGCGCCGCGATCCGTAGCTGTTGAATTCGCCGCGGCTTACCTGGCGCTCAAGCAAATATCGTCCAGCCGGGCTGTCGGGCTTAATCGCGCCTGCAGGCGAAATGTGGTCGGTGGTGATCGAGTCGCCGAACACCGCGAGCGGCCGTGCTCGCTCGATGTCGCCCGGCGGCACGGGTTCCATCGTCATCCCGGTGAAGTAGGGCGGGTTCTGGATATAGGTCGACGTCGCGGGCCAGCCGTAGGTATCGCCGCCGGAGACCGGAATGGCCCGCCAGCGCTCGTCGCCGCGATAGACGTCGGCATAGCGGCTGCGGAACATATCGGAGTGGACATGCGCGTCGATAAGTGCGCGGATTTCCTCATTCGAAGGCCAGATGTCCTTCAGGAAGACGTCCTGCCCGTTGCTCGCCTTGCCGATCGGCTCATGCGCGAGGTCGGCGCGGACCGTGCCTTTCAGCGCATAGGCAACCACCAGCGGCGGCGAGGCAAGATAGTTGGCGCGGCAGTCCGGCGACACGCGACCTTCGAAGTTTCGGTTGCCGCTGAGGACGCTGACGGCGACCAGGTCGTTTTCGTTGATCGCCTTGCTGATCGGCTCCGGGAGCGGACCCGAATTGCCAATGCAGGTCGTGCACCCGTAGCCGACGAGGTCGAAGCCGATGGCATCGAGATCCTCCTGGAGGCCGCTCGCCTTGAGGTAGTCCGTCACAACCTGGCTTCCGGGCGCGAGGCTCGTCTTGACCCACGGCTTGGGTTCGAGGCCGAATTCGCGCGCCTTGCGGGCAACCAGGCCGGCGGCGACGAGCACGGACGGGTTCGACGTGTTGGTGCAGCTGGTGATCGCGGCGATGACGACGTCGCCGTTGCCGATGTCGAACTCCTCACCCTCGACAGCGACGCGCGGGTCGTTCTGCTTCTTGTACGTATTCTCCAGCTCACCGTTGAACTGGTCGTCAACCTCGCTCAGCACGACGCGATCCTGCGGACGCTTCGGCCCTGCAAGCGACGGCTCGATCGTGCTCATGTCGAGCTCCAGCGTGTCGGTGAAGACCGGCTCCGGGCTGGAGCGGTCGCGCCACAGGCCCTGCGCTTGGCAATAGGCGCGCGTCAGCTCGATGTCCTCATCCGGCCGTCCGGTGAGTTTCATATACTCGATGGTGCGGTCATCGATCGGGAAGAAGCCGCATGTCGCGCCATATTCCGGCGCCATGTTGGCAATGGTCGCGCGGTCGGCGACACTCATGTTGTCGAGGCCCGGACCGTAGAATTCTACGAAGCGGCCGACCACGCCCTTGGCACGGAGCATCTGCGTGACGGTCAGCACGAGGTCCGTTGCGGTAATACCTTCGCTTAGCGCGCCCGACAGGCGGAAGCCGACGACCTCCGGGATAAGCATCGAAACCGGCTGACCGAGCATGGCCGCCTCGGCCTCGATCCCGCCGACGCCCCAGCCGAGCACGCCGAGGCCGTTGACCATCGTCGTGTGACTGTCGGTGCCGACGAGCGTGTCGGGAAACGCGACGCTTGTCCCGTTCGCGTCCTCGTCCGACCAGACGCCCCGCGCGATATGTTCGAGATTCACCTGGTGGCAGATGCCCGTACCGGGCGGCACGACCTTGAAATTGTCGAACGCCTGGCTGCCCCACTTCAGGAACTGGTAGCGCTCTCCGTTGCGGGCATATTCAAGCTCGACGTTACGGTCGAAGGCCTTCGGATTCCCGAACTCGTCGACCATCACGCTGTGGTCGATGACGAGGTGAACCGGGACGAGCGGATTGATCTTCTGGGGATCGCCGCCGAGCTGCTTCATAGCGTCTCGCATCGCAGCGAGGTCGACCACCGCCGGAACGCCCGTGAAGTCCTGCATAAGCACGCGCGCTGGGCGGTACTGGATCTCGCGGGCGATGCTCCGCTCTTTCTGCCAGTCGACCATGGCCTGAAGATCGTCGCGGGTGACGGTCGCACCGTCCTCGAAACGAAGGAGGTTCTCCAGGAGCACCTTCATCGAGAAAGGAAGCCGGCCAATGTCGCCCAATTGCGCCGCCGCCTTGGGCAGCGAGTAATAGGTGTAGGACTTGGCCCCGACAGTCAGCGTTGAACGAGTTTTGAGGCTGTCCTGTCCGGCCGGGATCATCGAATCTGTGTCCTGTAAGAATTGGTTATGGATGGGCCGCCGCTAGATGGGCAGCGCGAGCGCCCTTAGCAACGCACTCCGGCCGCCGCAAACCGGCGCCAACTCAAATCCAGCCGCGGCGCTTCAGATACCAGAGCGGAAGGACGGCGCTGGCAAGCATCAGCAATAGCGCCAGGGGATAGCCGTAGCGAAAGCCGAGCTCCGGGAAATGATGGAAGTTCATCCCGTAGATGCCCGCGATGAGGGTTGGCGGAAGGAAGATCAGCGCAGCCCATGAGAATAGCTTCATCGCCGCATTCTGCTCGATGCTGATCAGTCCCAGCGAGGCATCGAGAAGAAAGGTCAGATTGTCGGCAAGGAAGGCGCTATGATCGGTCAGCGACTTGGTGTCGTTAAGCAGCGCCTGCATGTGATCCCTGACGCCCTCCGTCTCCGGCGACCGGAGCCGGTCCGAGGCCAGGAAGAAGCTCAGCATGCGCGCCGTACTGACGGCCGTTACCCGGATATGGGCCAGAAGGGACTGAGCACGGCCGATCCGGCTCAGCAGCGCAGTCAACCGGTCGGCTGGGATCCGGCGCGCGTTCGGCTGCTTGATGAAAATGTGCGCGGAGATCTTCTCTATCTCCCGGCCGACGTCCTCAAGCTCGTCGGCGAGGCGGTCAATGATCGAGTCCAAGAGGTTGTAGGTCGCCGCGAGGGCAGTTTGGACCAGCGAAGGATCCTTACGAGCGTGCTGCTGAAACGCGCGCACCGGCTTTGGCGTAACGTAGCGGACCGTCACCAGCCGGTTGGGCGTAAGCACGAAGCCGATCGGATCGCTCTTCGGATGCCCCTCCTCAACCCCGTAGAGCGCGCCGAGCGTCATGTAGAGCGTGCCATTCTGCTCGTAGAGCCTGCTGGACGGCTCGATCTCGCTCATGTCCTCGCGCGTGGGCACCTGCACCCCGACGCATTGCTCGACCAGCTTGTCCTCCTCCCGCGTCGGCTCCTCGAGGTCGATCCAGGTTGCGTCGTCCGGAATCCGCTGGCCCTTGCTCGCCTCGATGATCTCGCCGTGGCAATTGGGACCGTAAGCTCGCAGCATGGGGGCAGTTGATCGTCCCGACAGGAATGCTTTGCAAGCCGCCTTGCTCTGCTAAGCCTGTTTCGATGACGCGTCCCGTGCGCGCGGCTGCCGCCGCGATCCTGATCCTCGCTGCCACGGCTGCCTTGCTGCTCCTGATGGGACGGCCGCCGATCTGCACCTGCGGCGCCATCGACCTGTGGGTGAACGAGTCAAACAGTTCCCGCACCAGTCAGATGCTCGCCGACTGGTACAGCTTCAGCCATGTCGTCCACGGCCTGCTGTTCTACGCGGCACTTTGGCTGCTCTTTCGCAACTGGCCCATAGAGCGGCGCTTTCTGATCGCGCTCACGATCGAAACCGCGTGGGAAATCGTCGAGAACACACCGATGGTCATCAATCGCTACCGCGAGGAGACCGCCGCGCTCGGCTACACCGGCGACAGCGTCCTGAATTCGATGAGCGACATTGCGATGATGGCGCTTGGCTTCCTCCTCGCGCGAAAGCTGCCCGTCTGGGCGGCGGTGGCGCTCGTCGTTGTTTTGGAACTCATTCCTCTGGCGGTCATTCGAGACAATCTGACACTGAACGTCTGGATGCTGCTTGCACCCAATGAGGCCATCAAGGCCTGGCAGGCCGGCTGAAGCCTCGGAGGAAACAAGTGATCCGTGCCATTTCCGTAGTTGCCGCCGCGTGCCTCGCATGCCTGTCCGCAACTCCGGCCGCAGCCGGCGAGATCTTCGGGGGTCTCTACATCCACGACATCGACTCCCCCCTCACGAAGAGCGGCGTCGAGAGCGGAATCGACTTGCATCTCGGTTGGCGCGGCGATCCGCTAACCGCCTTGAAGATTCAGCCGCATGCCTTCGTATCGTTGAACTCCGCCGGCAACACGCACTACGCTGCCGTCGGCATATCCCGGAAATTCGGCGACCGAGTCTACATCCGTCCCGGTGTCGGCATCGCGGTCCACACGGGCTCAGACACGAAATACCAGATCAACGGCAACGGTGAGATCGAGTTCGGTTCGCGCGTTCTCTTCGAACCGGAGCTCGCAGTCGGTACGAAACTGAACAATCGCATGTCGATCGAGGCCAGCTGGGTGCATCTCAGCCACGCGCAGCTCTTCTCGGATCAGAATCCGGGCATCGACAACGTCGGCCTGCGAATGAACTACCGTCTGTGAACTAGCGGCAGGGTGCGAGCTGCGGGGGCGAGCCTAGGGTCAGATCGAACGGGCCCAGTACTTCGCCTTCTTCGACCGTTACCGTCATTGTCAGCGTCGTCTTCGTCGCAGTGCCCGAATAAGTCGCGCGCTTCTCGGTGAAGACCTGACCGACCCGAACAGGTCCCATCTGCCCCGGAAGGTAGGTGCCCGATGCGGTGAACGGTCCGTCCGAGATAATCGGCTGGTCGATCGTGCCTGAAGCGCAATCGAATCTCACCGTGCCGAGGCCGCCTTCGAGCTCGACGCCGATGTGCGGACCGCCGAACGGGCCTTTCAGCGCCATCGGCCCCTGGTCGAAGGCCGTGCAGCCGCTGAGCGCCAAAAGCGGAAGTAAAGCCAGCCCCCTCATGCGACCCTCCTAGCCGCCGATCATATTCTCCGGCTTGACCACCCGGTCAAATGTTTCCTCGTCGACCAGTCCCAGCTCGAGACCCGCTTCCTTCAGCGTCTGACCATTCTTGTGCGCATGCTTGGCGATGGTCGCGGCATTGTCGTAGCCGATCTCGGGCGTCAGCGCCGTAACCAGCATAAGCGATCGGCTCATCAGTTCGGCAATGCGTTTCTCATCGGGCTGCAGCCCATCGAGCGTTCGCTTGGTGAAGCTCTCCATGCCGATGGTGAGCAAGTTGATCGAGCGGATGACATTGGCGCCGATCAGCGGCTTGAACACATTGAGCTCCAGATGGCCCTGAAGCCCGCCCACGGTCACAGCCACATGGTTTCCCATCACCTGCGCAGCCACCATCGTCAGCATCTCGGCCTGCGTCGGGTTGACCTTGCCAGGCATGATTGAGCTTCCCGGCTCATTTTCCGGCAGTTTCAGCTCGCCGAGACCTGAACGGGGTCCCGATCCCATAAGCCTGATGTCGTTGGCGATCTTCGTCAGCGACACGGCGATGGTGTTGAGGATGCCCGACACCTCGACCATCGTGTCGTGAGCGGCCATCTCGGCATATTTGTTGGGAGCGCTGGTGAAGGGCAATCGCGTGAGGTTCGCGATCTCCTTGGCGAAGCCGTCCGCAAAACCTTCCGGAGCATTGAGGCCGGTGCCGACCGCCGTTCCGCCCTGAGCAAGCTTGTAGACGCGCGGAAGCACTTGCTCGACGCGCTCGATGTTGTCGGCCATCTGCTGCGCGTAACCGGAAAATTCCTGGCCCAGCGTCAGCGGTGTGGCGTCCTGGAGGTGCGTTCGGCCGATCTTGACGATGCCCTTCCAGCGTCCGGCCAATTCGTCGAGCTTCCCGTGCAGGAGCTTCAGCGCGGGCAGTAACCGTGAAGCGATCGCTCTCGCCGTTGCGACATGCATTGCCGTCGGGAAGCTGTCGTTGGAGGACTGGCTGCGATTCACATGATCATTGGGATGGACCGGCTCCTTGCCGCCCCGGTTCCCCGTCAGCTTCTCGTTCGCGCGGCCCGCGATGACTTCGTTGGCATTCATGTTCGATTGGGTGCCAGATCCCGTCTGCCAGATGACCAGCGGGAATTGGCTGTCGAGATCGCCCTGTGCGACCTCGGCGGCCGCCTGCTGTATCGCCTCGGCAAGCTCCGGATTGAGCAGTCCCAGGCGCGCATTCACCCGCGCAGCAGCCTGTTTGATGAAGCCGAGCGCGTGAACCAGCTCCAACGGCAGCTGCTCACGCGGGCCGAACGGGAAGTTCTCGATCGAGCGCTCCGTCTGCGCGCCCCAATATGAGTCGCCGGGAACCTCGATCGGTCCAAAGCTGTCGGTTTCTGTGCGGGGGTTCGTGGGCATGGGGCCTCTCGCTGTGACGCGGAGGCTCCTGCTATTTCTTGCGCGTGAAGTCCACCGAGACGACGTTTGAGTCGTCTTCACCGGAGGCGGCCTGCGGAGCATCGTTCTCCGCCTGCTCATGCTCCTCGTGATATTCCTCACCAGTGTTCGCCTGGAACTTGAGGCTGAAGTCCACCGCCGGATCGACGAAGTCCGTCACCGCCGCGAACGGGACGTAGAGCGTCGACGGGACCCCGCCGAAGGAGAGACCAACGCTGAACGCGTCCGCCTCGACCTTGAGGTCCCAGAAGCGATGCTGGAGAACGATCGTCATCTCGTCCGGGAAACGTTCGGTAAGATGCTTGGGAATGCTGACGCCCGGCAGCCGCGTCTTGAACGTGATGTAGAAATGATGCTCCCCGGGGAGCGCGCCCGTGCGCGCGACTTGATTGAGCACCCGCCCGACCACGTCGCGCAGCGCCTCCTGTACGATCTCGTCGTACGGAATCAGGCTTTCGGGAGTCTCCTCGCTCATGCCGTCAGGTGGTAACGGCGCAGCGTTCACGGTCAAGCGGAGTCACGTCAGATGCCCATCAACGCCACCGATCCGTATGATAACAACAACATTTTTGCGCGGATCCTTCGCGGAGAGCTTCCGTGCAAAAAGGTTTACGAGGACGACTACGTCCTCGCATTCCATGACATCAACCCGCTCGCGCCCGTCCATATCCTCGTCATTCCGAAGGGCCCGTACGTCTCCTGGGACGACTTCGCGGAGAAGGCATCGGATGCCGAGATCGCCGCCTTCACCCGCGCCGTCGGCAAGATCGCTCGCGACGAGGGCCTCGTCGAGCAAGGGTATCGGGTCCTCGCCAACACGGGCCTGCGCGGAGGCCAGGAGGTGCCGCATCTTCACATGCATATCTTCGGAGGTCAGCCGCTCGGCCCCATGCTCGCGCGCTAGTCGAAAGAGGGATTGCCCTCTCAAGCTGAGCCGCTAGGCTCCGCCGCAACAAAACCGCCACTTGAGGGGAAAATTGAATGGCGACTGCCGCTCCGCGGGGTGTGCTCGGGCGCATGATGCTGCGCAAGACCGTTGCCCAGGTCCAGGAAGAAACGAAGGCCAGCGAACTCAAAAGATCTCTAGGACCGTGGAATCTCGTCTTCCTCGGAATCGGCTGCATCATCGGGGCGGGCATCTTCGTCCGGACGGGTAATGCCGCGGCGCTTCACGCCGGTCCGGCCGTGCTCATTTCCTACGCCATCGCGGGCATCGTCTGCGCTTTCGCGGGCCTCTGCTATGCCGAGCTCGCCTCGACGCTTCCGGTCTCCGGCTCTGCCTACACCTACAGCTACACCACCATCGGCGAGTTCGCCGCCTGGGTCATGGGCGCGCTGCTGCTCCTCGAATACGGCCTTGCAGCCTCGGTCGTCGCCGTCGGCTGGTCCGGCTATATGGTCAGCCTGCTAGGCGACATCGGGCTAAACATACCGGTCGAACTCACCGGGCCAACTGGCCATCATTTGATGAAGGATGGCGCCGAAGTGCTCGTCAACGGCGCGCCGGTGGTCTTCGCTTTCAACCTGCCGGCCTTCCTGGTCTGCGGTGCGCTCGCGCTTCTGCTGTGTGTCGGCGTTTCGGAATCGGCCAAGTTCAATAACGCAATCGTCGCCATCAAGGTGACCGTGCTGGTCGCCTTCATCCTGGTCGGCGGCTTCATCATCCTGAAGGACCTCGGCAGCTACACGCACAATTGGAGCCCGTTCATCCCGGCACCAACCGGCAAGGAAGGCGAGTTCGGATGGAGCGGCATCCTTCGAGCCGCATCGATCGTCTTCTTCGCCTACATCGGCTTCGAGGCGGTTTCGACTGCGGGTCAGGAAGCCAAGAACCCCGGCAAGGACATGCCTTTTGGCATCATCGGCTCGCTGGTCGCCTGCACCGTGATCTACATCCTCGTTTCGATCGTGATGACGCTCATCGTCCCGTACACGTCGCTGAACGTGCCCGATCCCGTGGCAGTGGCGGTCGACGCTTTTGGACCGCAATGGGGCTGGTTCGCCAAGACCATCAAGATTGGCGCGATCATCGGCCTGACCTCGGTCATCCTAGTACTGATGTATGGCCAGACGCGCATCTTCTATACCATGGCGCGCGACGGCCTGCTTCCCAGGGTGTTCGCCACGGTGCACCAGAAGTTCCGCACACCGTGGATCAATACCCTGCTCGTCGGAATCATCGTGGCGTTTGCGGCCGGATTCTTCGATATCAATAGCCTCGGCGACATGACGTCCGTCGGCACGTTGGCTGCCTTCGCCGTGGTTTGCCTTTCGGTGATCTGGCTCCGCAGGACCCATCCGGACATTCCGCGCGGCTATCGCGTGCCCCTCTACCCGATCGTCCCGGCGCTCGGCATCCTCTCGTGCCTCTGGCTCATCACGACAGTGCCCTGGTACGTGCTGGTGGTCTTCTTCTGGTACACGCTTGCGATGATCGTACTCTATTTCGTCTACGGAATGCGCAATTCGGAGCTGGCGAAGGGGCACCTTGTGCAGGCTGACGGGCAGCTTCCGGTCTATCCGGAGGATGCACCGCGCGACGAGGGCGGCGAGCCGGTGGTCCGTCCGTAAAGGTCAGGCCTGAATGAGATTGGGGCGGTCCTTCTGGGCCGCCCTTTTCTTATGCGAGCAGGCTGCCCGCGAGCGCCTTGAGGTTCGCCTCAGGACGGGCGCCGTAATGCTGGATCACTTCAGCAGCGGCGACTGCGCCGAGCTTAAGCGAGTGTTCGAGGCTCAATCCCCGCGCCTGGCCGGTGAGGAACCCTGCGGCGAAGAGGTCGCCCGCGCCGGTCGTATCGACCAGTTCGTTGATCGGTTCCGCAGGCACGTGGGCCCGTTCGCCGCCCTGGGTGGCAAGGGCGCCATGCTCGCTGCGCGTGATCACGAGCGTCTCTACACGGTCCTTAATCGACGCGATCGCGGTCTCTAGGTGGGGCACGCCTCCCATCGCCAGGATCTCAGCCTCGTTGGCGAAGAGGATATCGATGTGCCCCTCTTCGATCAGCTTATTGAAACCGTCGCGATGACGGTCTACGCAGAAGGTGTCGGACAGTGTGAAGGCGACCTTCCGCTTGGCCTCGCGCGCGACCTCGATCGCCCGAACCATGGCGTTGCGCGGCACTTCCGGGTCCCAGAGATAGCCTTCGAGGTAGAGGATCGCGGCGGAGGCAATCTGGTCCTCGTCGAGCGCAGCCGGCGGCAAGTGCTGGGCCGCTCCGAGGAAGGTGTTCATGGTCCGGTGCCCGTCGGGCGTCACGAGCACCATCGACCGCGCCGTGGGAAGACCGAAGTCGGCTGCAGGCGTCGTGAACTCGACGCCCGCTGCCGTCAGGTCGTGCCTGTAGAATCCGCCGAGCTGGTCGGGAGCGACCTGACCGATGAAACCCGCCCGGCTGCCGAATGCCGCCACGCCCGCTGCCGTGTTCGCCGCCGATCCGCCGCTGATCTCACGTGCCGGCCCCATGTGCGAATAAAGCCGCTCCGCTTCCTCGGCGTCGATCAGCCGCATCGATCCCTTGGTGAGGCCTTCCTGATCCAGGAATGCGTCTGTCGCGTCTGAAATCACGTCGACGATGGCATTGCCGATGCACAGCACGTCGAGACGGCAGTCGGTCATTGAGGGCACCCGTTGATTGTCGGAGAAAGCGCGCGCCTAGCCGCGTCATCGACCAGCGGCAAGCTTGCCTGACCGCCTCGTCGCCGCCATGACTAGACCATGCGCCGTATCCTTCCGTTTGCCGCCGCCTTGTTGCTTGCCGGTTGCGCCTCGCGCCCGGAGCCTGCCAAGGTCGAGACGCCGGCCGCTCCCCAGACGAAAGAGCTGAGCGCCGATCTCATCGGCGCCAACGCCGGGGATCTCATCAAGGCATTCGGACCGCCCGCTCTGCAGATTCGCGAAGGGCCGGGTCTCAAGCTCCAGTTTCGCGGGCGAGCCTGCATCCTCGATGCGTATTTGTACCCGTCGCAGGCGGGGGCGCCCGAGAAGGTCACCTACGTCGACGCTCGGACGTCCTCCGGATCGCCCACCGACGGCGCCCAGTGCGCCTTGTCGCTGTCGCAGCGCTGAATCTTCGCTAGCGCCCAACTGGCTGCTTCGGCCAGGACGGAATCGGGGTCGCCGAGGTGGGACTCCACGCTTGGTGCAAGCTGGCTCGAGCCGCTGTTTCCGGCAGCGATCAGGCAATTGCGGATCATCCGATTTCGGCCGATGCGCTTGATGGGCGAGCCTGCAAACATCTCCCGGAAGGCGGCATCGTCCAGCCTGAGAAGATCGGACAGGCTCGGCGCCGTAAGCTCCGCGCGGGGCAGGAATGCTCGATTAGCCGCAGCCGCCGCCGCAAAGCGGTTCCATGGGCATACCGCAAGGCAGTCGTCACACCCGTAGATTCGGTTGCCCATCGCCTCGCGAAACTTCTCGGGGATCGGGCCGTCATGCTCGATGGTCAGGTAGGAAATGCACTTGCGCGCATCGATGCGATGCTTCGGCCCGATCGCATCTGTCGGACAGGCGTCGAGGCATCGGGTGCAAGTGCCGCAGTGGATGCCCGCCTCCGCCGCCTCGTCCGGCTCGAGCTCGAGCTCGGTCAGTATCACTCCGAGGAAGAGCCAGCTTCCATGCTCGCGGCTGACAAGGTTGGTGTGCTTCCCCTGCCAGCCGATGCCTGCTGCCTGGGCCAACGGCTTTTCCATCACCGGCGCCGTGTCCACGAACACTTTGAGCTCGCTCGGCGCCGCGTCGACGATGAACCGCGCAAGCGCCTTCAGCGCCTTCTTGACCGTCTTGTGATAATCGCCCCCCTGAGCATAGACCGAGATGCGGGCTCGCTCGACCTCTCCGGCTAGGGCAAGCGGATCCGACGCCGGCGCGTAGCTCATGCCAAGAGCAATGGCGGACTTCGCTTCCGGCCATAGCGCCCGCGCCGAGACGCGATGATGTGCGCGCGTCTCCATCCAGCCCATCGTTCCATGATTTCCAGCTTGCAGCCAGTTCTGGAGCTCGACGCCGGCAACGTCGGCCGCCGCGGCGCGGGTAAAGCCGCACGCGACGAACCCGAGGCGCGCCGCCTCGGCCCGTATTGCCTCCTTAAGGGTTTGGCTCCTATCCACGCCGGACGCCATACACTGCATGTCATGGCTTTCTGTAGGGAATTCCAGTGCTTCGACAGGCTTCGGCTCAACCCTGGACCAGCGAATTTGCGGTCGAAGCCAAGGACTTGGTCAAGGATTTCGGAGAGAAGCGCGCCGTCGACGGCGTAAGCCTCACCGTCCCAACGGGAACCATCTACGGGCTGCTTGGGCCGAACGGCGCCGGCAAGACGACGACGTTGCGAATGCTTCTGGGGATCATTGAACCGTCCTCGGGAGAGCGCTGCGTGCTAGGCAACGTGCGCCCGCTCGAAGTCGCAAGCAGCGTCGGCTATCTTCCGGAAGAACGGGGTCTCTACCCATCCATGACCGCGCGTGAGGCGATCGCCTTCCTCGGCGCGCTGCGCGGAATGCCGCTGGCCGACGGCCGCCGCCGCGCCGACCTGCTTCTCGCGGATGCCGGCCTTTCGGATTGGGCGAAGAAACCGATCCGGACTTTGTCGAAGGGCATGGCGCAGACCGTCCAACTGCTCGGCACTCTTG
>JBKPKE010000021.1:0-7592 GCA_046730955.1 Pseudomonadota bacterium | reverse complement strand
GTCCTACGGTCCGCAGAGACCGAAATCGCGCAAGCTTCACATCGTATGGTCCCCGTTAGGACACCAATCCCCAGCGGCGCTCCCGTCGGCGTCCAAAAGACCATCGAAGACGCACTTCGCGCCGCTGGATTGATGGGCTGCGAACGTTGAAGCCGTGTCCCGGCGCAAAAAGCCGGCACGCCGAGGAAAGCGGACGCTACGAGCGTGCAATCAATACGTAGGCGGCCACGGCAATAATCCAGACCCAACATGCTATCGCAATCCAGAAGAGGCCCGGAGTTTGATCCCTGTCGCGATTGACGCCAGAAAGCATGACGCGCTGGCTCGTTAGCCCAATCCCCAACATCAACAGCGAAATGCCAAGCAGGATCGCAGCGCTGACTGAGTTATTCGACATTCTGCAGTTCTACGATGTGACCTGATGTCCGCAATGGGTGGAAAGCGGACATTGCGTCCGATACGAGGCGCAATGATTCTGAACCGTGCGCTTTACGCAATGATGATCGGTATGTGGGCATTCAGTCCAGTATTGAGCCTCTACCTTTTGGAAATGGTTGGTAGTCCGCTGCGCGATTACGATTGGCTCACGTTCATGTGGGTAAGCGCGGGGCTTTCGCTTCCTTGTGCCTTAGCTGCCGCGAGATTGGCGGGGCGGGAACGTTATCGTGCTTACTGGGATTATCTGGAAACAAAGTCAGGCCCTTGGCGACCGTTTGGACTTGCTCCGCCGGAAGTCCCAAAATCTTCTTCGGGCAACTCGAAGCGGGGCATCATCGTCCCCTGGGCCATTGGAACCGGCGTTCTCGCAGCGATGGGGTTGGCCTCATTATTCACGTAATGTCCGCTTTGGGTCGAATGCGGACATTCGCTATGGCTGAATCCATGCCTTTGATTTGCCCATTCCCTCATCGGCGATGACCTCTGCGTAATAGGTTCGACCCCGGACTAAACCACCATTCGGCGAGTGGACCCTCAATCCCTGTTCGGGTCGATTGAAAGCCGCCTCGGATACCGCCGCACAGCTTCGCTCGTAGTCCAACGGGAATAACTGCAGCGCCGCCTTGCCAGAGGCCTCGTCAATGATCTCGGCGTTCCACAAGCATATTGTCTCCAGTCGACGAGGGAACAGCCCTTTGGCGTAGAAGGTCAGCACGGGCAGCCCGTCGGCAAATGCCAGCCTGACTTCGATGGCTGGCGTGCAACCGCCCAACGCCGGAAAGATGAGCAAGAGCACAAGCTTCCGGTGCAGTTTCATGGGCTTTTGATGAGGGAGAGCGTTAGTGTCTGCAATGGGTCGAAAGCAGACACCAGCTGGGTGTCCCCGTCCTGCTGATGAGCGGACCGCCGGGAGCAGGAAAGTCGCTGCTGGCCGCCTGTCTTCCGGGGATTCTCCCGCCGCTGCAACCGGCCGAGGCACTGGAGGTATCGATGGTCGCTTCGGTTGCGGGCGAGCTCGAAGGCGGCAAGATGATGCGTCGCAGGCCGTTTCGCTCACCGCACCATAGCGCTTCCATGCCTGCGCTTGTCGGGGGCGGCCTGCGCGTGCGGCCAGGAGAGATCAGCCTGGCGCATCTTGGGGTACTTTTCCTGGACGAGCTTCCCGAGTTCCAGCGCACAGTACTCGATTCGCTCCGGCAGCCGCTGGAAACCGGTAACGTCAGCGTTGCACGCGCGAACACGCACGTGACCTTTCCAGCGCGGGTACAGCTCGTGGCGGCGATGAATCCGTGTCGCTGCGGACACCTAGGGGATCCGGCCCTCGCCTGCAGCAGAGCGCCGAAATGCGCGGCCGATTATCAGGCACGCGTCTCCGGGCCCTTGCTCGACCGGATCGACCTTCACGTCGAGGTGCAGGGCGTGTCCGCTGCGGACTTGACCCTCCCGCCACCTGCAGAGGGAAGCGTGGAGGTCGCGGACCGGGTTGCTCTCGCTCGGCAGCTCCAAGCCGATCGGTACAACGGGTCCGGCGTGCGCACGAACGCGGAAGCGGACGGCGAGCTGCTCGAAAAGGTCGCAACACCGGACGAGGCGGGACGCAAGCTCCTTGCGGACGCAGCGGCGGCGATGCGGCTTTCGGCGCGAGGGTTCCACCGCGTGATAAGGGTGTCGCGCACGATTGCGGACCTAGCCGGAGCGGAGAGCGTCGGCCGAATTCACGTCGCCGAGGCGCTCAGTTACCGCCGCCAGGCGCCTCGCAATTGATTAGTCACGACTCCGCCTCTAGCTAGGGCGTCGGGGCCCCTGTGGCGGAATGGTAGACGCGCTCGACTCAAAATCGAGTTCCTAACCGGAGTGTCCGTTCGAGTCGGACCAGGGGCACCAGTCAAATCTCCAAATTCGCCTGAATTCTTCGCTTCGCGCTAGCGGCGGCGCTGGCTCGCGGATATCGTTGTTCCATGGATGCTCGGACCAGCAAGAAGGCACAGCCGACGGTGGAAGTGCCGCACGCTTTCATCGAAAGCAGTGCGAAGCGCGATCGGTTGCTGGCGTCGATTGCCCTCATAGCCGGCATGGGCATCATCATCGCATTGCCCTTTGCGCTTCGCGCAGGGGCGGAATTCTTTCTGCCGGTCACCGCTGCGCTTGTGGTCGCGATTACGCTCGTGCCGATGCTGGAATGGTTTGAACGCCGCGGCGTGCCGTCACGCCTCGCGTCGGGTCTTTGCGTCATCATCTTCCTGACGATCGCGCTTTTCGCGATCGGCTCGATCGTTCTTCCGGCGATCGACTGGGTCGCATTGATTCCCGAGCGCCTTCCCAAGGTCCAGGCGGCGCTCGATCCGGTGTTGGACCTTTACAAAGCGTTCGACCGGTTCGTTGAGCGGATCGTCTCCCAGGTCAGCATATCGTCGCCGCAGGGTGATCGCACGGTAAGGATCGAAACACCGAACTCCATCTCAGGATTGCTTGCGACTTCCGCGCCGCACTTGCTCATCCAACTATTTTTCGCGCTGCTGGTAATCTTCTTCTTTCTCGCGGGCTGGACGACCATGCGGAAGCGCACGATCGTCAGCCGCGGAAGCTTCGAAGGTGCGCTCACCACGGCTCGCGTGATCCAGCAGGTCGTTGACGCAACCTCCATCTACATCGGCACGATCACGTTGATTAACGTGACGTTGGGGGCGTTGACGGCTTTGGTGCTTTGGCAGCTCGGCATGGATTCACCGGTCATGTGGGGCGGCATCGTCGCCGTCCTGAATTTCATTCCGTATCTCGGGCCGATTGCTTCGGCTCTGCTGCTGTTTGTCGGAGGGCTGATGGTCTTTCCCGACGTCTGGTCTGCTCTGCTCCCGCCCGCGATCTTCGTCGCGTTCCATCTCCTTGAAGCGAACTTCATCACGCCGATGATCGTCGGCAAGCGCCTGACGATCAGTCCGCTCGCGATACTCGTGTCATTGAGCTTCTGGGCCTGGGTGTGGGGCACTACGGGTGCACTGCTGGCCGTGCCGCTGCTCATCATCATGAAGACGATTTTTTCCGCCGCGGGCACTCCGGATATTGCTGGTTTCCTCTTCGAGCACGGCACTCTGACTCACGCCGGCGAAGAAGAGGCCGAAAAAGCCGATAGTGATGTTGACAGCCCGAAGGCCGCCACCTAGGTCGCCGCCACGCCAAAAACGCGGGTGTAGCTCAGTTGGTTAGAGCGCCGGCCTGTCACGCCGGAGGTCGCGGGTTCGAGCCCCGTCACTCGCGCCATTCCTGAAATCGAAATAAGGAAGCGCAGCAGCTAGTTCTGCGACCCGCCGGCCGTAACGGCCGTCGCAGCGGCCGTCTCCGTGGCGACGGACTTGGAGGTCCCAAGCGGCTTTTCGTTACTCGCGGACGCGCCTTCACCGAGCGACCAACGCAGATTGTCCGAGGCCTGGACCTTCTCCACATAGACCTCGTGTTTCGCCGCGTCGGACGCCTTGCGGGCTGTTAGATTGAAGCGGACGGCAACCCGCTTGTCGCCGCGCATTGACGGCTCGAGCTTGATGGCTTGGGCGCCTGGGATGTCTTCGATCGCATGAGCCACCTCGGTTGATTGGCCGTGCGTCGCAATGTCGCGCTGTTCGGCGAGGATTGCAGCAGACCTTAATGCGTCGACGCTGGGTTCCGAGCGTGAATAGCTTTGCGCGAATGCCGAGGGACGGCCCCAAGCGCCAGCCCAACGGTAAAAGATGTGGGCGCCAACGACCGCATTCTTGGAAAGCGTCGAGGCCCAGTAAGGCACGACATAATTCGCGTGATAATGGGTGGCGGTCCCAACCGGCGTGAAAACGTAGCCGTTGAGTGCGGCCGCGGCGACGGCACGCGCACGATCCCAGGCGTCATGGCTCGGCTGACGGAAAAGCGAACCGTCGCAAGTGAACGTGAATTGGCAACCGGTCGGCCGTGTAGAACCTTCGTAGACTACACCGCATACGCTGGCGGGGAAGGCGGGATGGCGGACCCGGTTGAGCACCACCTGCGCTACCGCGCGCTGACCGTCCGTGCTTTCCTGCCCTGCCTCATAATAGATCGCACTGGTAAGGCATTCGAGCGCTCGGGACCGCGCCGAGCCGTCCGCCTTTGCCACAGAGAAGGGCAAAGCTGCTGGATTGGGTCCCTGATCCAGCGGAATCCGCTGATTGACCGCAAGCGCCTGTTGCGGCGCGATCTGGCGCACCAGCATTGGCGGCGGGGCGGGGGGCGCGTCCTCCGCGGAGGAGCCGTTCGGCAAAGATGGCGTCGACCAGGCCGAGCCCGCAACCGCAAGCGCACAGGCGAGCGCAGCGCCGCCCGCAAGGAGTAATTCCTTTGGACGCTGGCGCCACATATGTGCGGCAGAAAGGGCAATAGTCTTTGTCACGGGACTCCAGTGATATAGTCGACTAATACGGTTGCTTCAATCCTGCCGGGTCGGACCCTTGCGCCAGTGACCGGTCTGCGACCAGCGCAGAAGGGGTTTCAACGGCGCGATCCAAGCTATTCCGGTAACTAGATAAAACAGGGCCTGAATAAGAACAGGCCAACGCCCGACCGTGGAGGAGAATGTGGCGATGAGGGCTGCCCATAACAAGATGAGCAGAACAATCGCGGCAATTCCGACGCCTGTCCGCCAGCTCGGTTCATTCACTGAAAATACTCCAGACCATCGGGGCTGGCGAAGCCGTGAAGCGGAACATCCCAGGGATCCTGGGGAATTTCCGCGTCTAGACGCTGCATCTGCCAACCCACTCCAATGAGCCTCGCTCCTGTTTTGCGGAGGAGGCCAAGCGCGCGGTCGTAATGACCTTTCCCACGGCCCAATCGTGTCCCGCGCGAATCAATGGCCACGAGCGGCACGAAGACCAGATCCGGTTCGACGAGCGGCGCCCTGCGCTTGGGTTGCATGATGCCGAAGGGGCCGGGTTCCAGCGGGTCCCCGGCGCGGAATCGGAACGGCTTGGCCGGATCAGGGAAGCAGGGAAAAGCGACGATTCGGCCGACCGCGCGGGCCTCTTCCATTGCCAGCAAGGGGCTGACCTCGCTTCCAAGCGGATGATAACCCGCGACCACGCCGGCCTGAGCGAGGAGGGATGTCAGGTGCTCCGCGAGCTTCTGCTCGAGAAGCTGGCGATGCGCATCGTCAAGCGTTCGCACGTAGGCCTTGCGCGCCTCGAGCGCGGCCTGGCGCAAGGCATCCTTGTGCTGCGGCACAGCTGACGCGGGCTCGAAAGAGCCAGGAGGCACGGGGGGAAGTGACGGGACCACCGTGGCCGTTTGCCGGAAATCCTCTGACGCCACAAACGTCAGGTGGGCGCCGTATGCATCGGACCAGGGTCCGGGCAGGGACAGCTCCCATTAGGATCGATAAGCCTCAGGGATATTCATAGGCTCGTACCGGGCAGTACCCGTCGCACCCCATCTAGGCGGGCGCGGCTTCCCTCTCAAGGGCCTCGGCGAGCGATTCGAGCCGGTCTGCAATCCGCTCGGCGCGTTCGGCCAAGGCGGGATCGGGCAGAACCGGCTCCGGCGTACGGTCGTCATCGACCAGCTGGTCGGCGAGCAGCAGCGACGCAAAAAGGAGCTGTCGCGCCTCGGACAATGTGCCGAGTCCCTGAAGCGCTTCGCGGCTCTTGGAGTCGACCAGCGAGGCGGCCTTGCGCAGCGAATCTTCTTCGCCGTCCCGGCACGCTACCCGATAGGTGCGGCCCGCAATGAAGACATCGATTTCCGCCATCAGACAGTCTCCGCCATGCGGATGATCTGATCCAGCTCGGCAACGGCCTCCCGGACGCGAGCGCGAAGTTCGTCATCCCGTCCAGCTGGCGGCTTTGCTTGCGAGATTGCCCGCTCGATCCGAAGGATAGCGCGTTCTGCTCGTTCGAATGCTGAAGTAAGACGGCCCTCGTCCATGGCTCTTTCAGCTACGCAAGAAGCGCGTCTCCGGCAAGAGCCGTAGCGCTGCAAAGCATGTCTCAAGGTTGACGATTCATCGCGGTCCGGCCAAGGGCCGCCGCATCCCGCCGATGCAACACACACCGCAGCCGACTCAGCGCCGACTTGCCAACGCGATCCGCGCTCTCGCGATGGACGCGGTGGAGACCGCGAACAGCGGCCATCCGGGCATGCCCATGGGCATGGCCGATGCCGCCACCGCTCTCTTCA
This sequence comes from Pseudomonadota bacterium, assembly GCA_046730955.1. Lineage (GTDB taxonomy): Bacteria > Pseudomonadota > Alphaproteobacteria > Sphingomonadales > Sphingomonadaceae > Sphingomicrobium. Next base: position 980 of record JBKPKE010000021.1, on the reverse strand, counting down.
CACGCCATCTTAAGTTCGACCCAGCTGATCCGCACTGGCCCGACCGCGACAGGTTCGTCCTGTCAGCCGGTCACGGCTCAATGCTGATCTATGCGCTCCTCTATCTGACGGGGTACGAGCGCCCGACACTGGAGGACATTCGGAACTTCCGCCAACTGCACAGCCCGACGGCCGGCCATCCGGAGAATTTCGAGCTTCCCGGAGTCGAAGTCACGACCGGTCCGCTGGGGCAGGGGCTCGCCATGGCCGTCGGCATGGCGATCGCCGAGCGACACCTCAACGCCAATTACGGCAACGATCTCGTCGATCACCACACCTATGTGATTGCGGGCGACGGGTGCCTGATGGAGGGCATCAATCACGAAGCGGTGGGGCTTGCGGGCCACTTGCGGCTCGGCCGGCTGATTGTGCTTTGGGATGACAACCGCATCACCATTGATGGTTCCACCGACCTGTCGCGTACGGAAGACGTGGTCGCGCGGCATGCTGCCTGCGGCTGGCATGTTGTCGAGTGCGACGGTCTCGACAGCGACGACGTTTCCCGGGCGATCGATGAAGCGAAGGCCGATCCGCGCCCGTCGCTGATCCGCTGCAGGACGATCATCGGCTTCGGGGCTCCCAACAAGCAGGGCACGGAAGCTACGCACGGCGCCGCTCTCGGCAAGTCCGAAGTTGAGGCGGCGCGCGCCGAACTTGGGTTGGAACCGAAGGAATTTGCGGTTCCGGACGACATTCTTTCGACATGGCGTGAAATCGGGCGAAAGGGCGCGTCGGCCCATGCCGAATGGCGAGGCCGCTTGGACGGCAGTTCGAAGAGCGCGGAGTTCCGCGCACAGATGGGGGGCAAGCCCGACGAAAGCTGGCTCAAGCCATATGTCGACAAGCTCCTGGCCGAACCACCGACGGTGGCGACCCGAAAGGCCTCGGAGATGGCGCTCGAGGCGATCAATGCTGCAGTGCCCGGGACCATCGGCGGCTCA
>JBKPKE010000020.1:0-8426 GCA_046730955.1 Pseudomonadota bacterium | reverse complement strand
TTGTAGGCCTTGTCATCGTCGTTGGTGTCGCGATCATGATGACGTTGAGCGATCAACGATGACGTGACATTGTCGAAAAACTCGGGAGGCGATTTCGGGAATCCGCATGAGACTCCAGGTTGCCTGCAAGGCTCGCGATCTCGCGCTCTTCCACCTGGCGCTCGACGAGTGCACGAGCTGTGGAAATACGCGGACGCTAACCGGCTTCGACGTCGTAAGACTCTGCGGGACCAGGACCTCGGTCGTCTCCAGCAAGGCGCGCGCGGTCATGGGCGACGGATAGACTGGCGGTCCGTGCTCAGGATCGATCAAAACGCGCTCGTGGTTTCGATCGATCGAGGCAGCTCGAGATCCGGCTAAGCCGGCTCCTCCTCGAACGACTTCAACGTCTGAACCTCGCCTTTCGGTAGGCCCGGCTTCAGGACGATCTTCGTGTATTCGTTCTGATCGTCATGCCAGTGGCGGTACATCGCCGGAGCTTCCTCAAGGCTCGCGTGGTGCGAGATGAGGAAGGTGGTGTCGATATCACCGTCCATCACCATCTGCAGCAATTGATCGCTATACTTCTGAACGTGCGTCTGCCCCTGACGGATCGTTAGGCCCTTCTCCATCATCTGACCGAGCGGGAATTTGTCGGCGAAGCCACCGTAGACGCCCGGGATGGATACCCGTCCTCCCTTTCGGCAGGCGAGGATTGCCTGCCGCAAGGCGTGCGGTCTTTCAGTTCCCAGGAACATGTGGGCTTTCACCGTGTCGACTAAATTGTCGACTGCGATGCCGTGGCTTTCCATGCCCACGCAGTCGATCACTGCATCGGGCCCGATACCGCCGGTCATCTCGTTAAGCGCGGCGCGAACGTCGACCTCCCGATAGTCGAGGATCTCGGCGCCCATCTGCCGCGCCAGCTTCAGGCGTGACGGATAATGGTCGATCGCAATCACCCGATGTGCGCCGAGGATGAAGGCCGACTGGATCGCGAACAGCCCAACGGGGCCGCAGCCCCAGACCGCGATTGTGTCGCCTTCCTCAATCTCGGCATTTTCTGCCGCCTGCCAGCCGGTGGGGAGAATGTCCGAAAGGAAGAGAACCCGATCGTCCTCGATGCCGTCCGGAATGACGATCGGCCCCACATCCGAATATGGGACGCGCAGATATTCGGCCTGGCCTCCCGCATAGCCGCCGGTGAGGTGAGCGTATCCGAATGCACCGCCCATCGAATGGCCCATCATGATCTCGGATTCGTCGGCGGTTTCGGCAGGGTTGCTGTTGTCGCAAGCGGAGAATTGCTGCTTCTTGCAAAAGAAGCAGTCGCCGCAGCTTACGGTGAAGGGGATGACGACCTTCTGGCCCTTCGTCAGCGTGCTCTTCGGGCCCACCTCGACCACTTCGCCCATGTTCTCATGGCCGAGCACGTCGCCGGCGCGCATGCCCGGAATGTAGCCGTCATAGAGATGAAGGTCGGAACCGCAGATCGCCGCCGATGTGATCCTGATGATGGCATCGCGAGGGTTGACGATTTCCGGATCGGGGACGGTGTCGACACGAACGTCGTGACGGCCGTGCCAGGTGACTGCACGCATGGCTTACTCCTTAAACTCGGGCTTCTGTCGGGGATTCGGATTTGCGGGCGGACGGCGAGGCGTTCGTCGTCACTTCGCCCGTTTCCATCAGCTGCTTGAAGCGGCGCAGGTCACGACTCGCCTGGAGTGTCGGCTCCCGTTGGAGCAGCTTGGCGATGCCACGGCCGAGCGTGCCGCCGGGCGGATTGTAGCGCATCATTAGTCGCACATAGGCTCCCCGGCCTCCCGGCGCGTCAGACAGCTCGAGGACTCCGGCCGTGTAGATTTCCGAATCCGGCTCGCTCTCCCAAGCCATCTTGCGGCCGGGAATGTCTTCGATGATTTTAGTAGCGAGTTCGAGGTCTTTCCCGCCGGGGCCCTTGATAGTCCAGCGGGAGCGTCCGCCGCCGAGATCTACGACCGATTTGATATTGTCCATGAAGTTCGGGAACCGTGTGAAATCTCTCCACGCGTCGTAGATCTCCTGTCGCGGCTTCCCGATGGTGACGGTGCGTCCGACCAGGGTCTCGTCGCCCTCCACCTCCTTTCTCGCCTCGCCACGAAGAACGTGGAGCGGTGCATCGCTCAGCAACTCTTCGCCGTCGTGCTGTCGAGCTTTCCTGCCCCACAGAAACGCCGCTCCCAAGGTGGCGGCAGCAAGCCCCGCGCCGATCAGCGCGCGTTGGTTGCCTTTCCAATTTTCGCCAGATGTTTCGGGCATTTAGACCTCCGTTCGAAACTAACCGAAAGCCCATGAGGCAGTTCCTACGGCTGTTTAAAATTCGGGTGACCCGTTGCTCGGGAAGGTTCGGGCTGCAACTGAACCCGGAGGCCATCGACGCGTTAGGGCGGACATGGAGAAGTCACGAAAACTCGAATGGCCATGGTGGTCCACCTGGGCTGCGGTCTTCGTCGCTGTGACATGCGCAGCTACGATCGCATCAACTCTCAACGATATCTGGTAAATCCGACCTATTCAGCTCGAGTGTAGAGGAAGGCGCTGATGTCCCGCGCGTCGCGTTCGCCGACGTTGAGATCGGGCATGGCGGTACCGGGGGAAATGCGCTGCGGGTTTCGCATCCATGCCTGCAGATTGGCCGGCGTATTATCGAGCTTTCCGCCGATCATGGCGCGGATCGCAATGCCATCCAGAGGCGGTCCGACTGCGCCGACAGCCTTTCGCACGTGCTTGAGGCCATGACAGCTTCCGCAGCCGTATTGAATGAACATGGCCTCGCCACGCGACGGATCCCCGCTGGTCGCTGCTGCTGCGTGAGTCCTGAGATCTCTTCGTTCGTCGAACGCGTCGACGATCACGCCGGCGATCGCGGCGAGCACGGCGATCCCAGCGATTGCCGCTGCTGCGGCTCTAGTTCGTAGGGAGGCCACGCCTTTCCTCGCTTGATGTGAGCCAGAGACAGAGAAATCCCAGGGCAGCTCCGCCGTGCACGAGTCCGCCCGGAATCCACATGATTAGGCCTGCCAGCTGCTGGTCGGTCGTTGGGTCGAGGCCGATTCCCGACATGCCCATCGCCGCATAGGCCGAATACCAAGGGCTGACCGACAGGGCCATCAAAGCGCCGAGAGCCCCTCCGACTAGCGACGTGACGAATAAGCACGCGGCGGATAGCAGGTGACTCCCCCGCCGGGTGTCGAGCATTGCCGACCAGAAAATTAGCGACGAGAGCACGAAACTGAGATGCTGGGCGACATGCCAGCCCTGACTGGCCAGAGTCCGATCGAACAGGGCCGGAGCGTGCCACGCCCACATAACGACGGCCTGGAGGATCGTCGCAGTCACCGGTTCAGTCAGGCGGCGCCACAGCGATGGGAGCGGCGCCTTCCATCCGCTGCCAAGCGCTTGCCGCAACGGCGCTGGAAGGCCCCATGCGAGAACTCCGCCGGCGTGGGATGCCGCCAGCAAGAAGGTGGCGACAAGCATGATCAGCTCGTGCTCGATCATGTGCAGCGTGAAGCTGCGTTCTCCGCCCTCATGCAGTGGGGAAATCAGCGAAAGCGTCAGCACGAGCCAACCGCCAAGGAAGAGCCAGGGCCGCTTGCGCTCCACCTTCGATCTTTTGTCGAGGCGGTGCCTCCCGACAAGGAACAACAAGAGAAGAAGGGCGAGAGGCACGGTTACCCAAGGGTCGAGAGTCCATCCCGGACTTTCGCCGAGTTGCTTGCCTCCATGGGCTAACGCAGGTGCCGCGGCGCAGAGCAGCGCAGCTGCAGTGAACCGCCTCACTGGAAGCATGGCGGAAGCACCAAGGACGCTATCATTGGAAGCACGATTGCGAGACTGAAAACAGCCGAGCAGCCGACCGAGATCACGGCAACGACCCTGCGGGAGAGGTCCCCCGATCGTCTCAGGGCTCTCCACGACACGAGACCGCCGAAGGCGCAGGCGATCAACCCGATTAGGGCGACGATCATAAGAGGCACGGGAGGGATCGTGCCGCATTTGTCGAACGTGCCCTCGGATCCGAACTGATGAACGAAGCCAGCCGCGAGCACTCCGACGACTAGGCCGGCCCAAGGCAGGAAGGCCTCGCCCAATGAGCCGGTCCGCTTCACCGGAAGAGCCTCGGAACCCAGTAGATCAGGACGTAGATAGGCAGCCAGGCGAGCCAGACGAAGCGCCAGTACAGCGCATTTTCGTCAGTATCGACCAGGCGACGTGGGTCCTCGCCATGCGGGGTTTTCATCAGCCGCCAGAGAACGACGGTATCCCCCCAGTCAGTCGCGACATGGGTAGTATGCAGGAACAGCAAGGCCCAGATGATCGAACCGTACGCATTTTCGTACCAGAGCACGTTCAAGGAATTGAACTCGAAGCCGCGAATGACGAACAAGAGAAGGCCAATCACGACCATCCACGGAAGCAGCTTGCGAACCATGGCGGGGTCGTAGCTCTCGGCGGCCTTCTTGATCATCGTGTTCGGGATCTCGCTGAGCAGCATCACCAGCGTGAAAATCGTGCCGGCGAGCAAGCCGGGTGGTTCCCACGGCCGAGGCGCCCACTCCTGCTCCTGGTTCATCAGGAAGAAATAGGCCGCGATGGTCAACGCAAAGGCCGCACCCTCGATGACCATGAAACCGATGATCCCCCACCAGGTCAGGCTTCGGTAACTGAACGCATGGGTCGGCAGCTCCGAAACATCCTGGGTGAAGCTAGGCGGCAGGCTCATGAGATCACCGGCTCACGCTCCGGCGCGGGACTCTTGGGCCAGAACCACGCTGTTAGCGCGATGACGACCGGCACCGCGCCGACGACGACCGCCCAAGGGCTGAAGATGGACGAGACGAACATGACGGTCGTGGCGAGCGTTGCGATGAACGGCCAGATGCTCGGCTCCGCGCTCGGCTCGCGAACGTCGGGGTTGGCGGACATGACGGTCGTCAGCAGCAACTCGCGATCCTCCACACGCAAGCCATGGACGACGGACATCGTCTCGCCGGCGTCCCAAAGCGGCGTTCGGCTGTCGACGACTGGAATGTGCGGGAAGTTGTATTTGGGCGGTGGACAGGACGTGGCCCATTCCAGTGACGGCGCATCCCATGGATTGGGAACCGCCTTGCGGCCTCCGCGTAGTGAAAGCATTAAATTGATGACGAACAGCAGGACTGCAGTCGCGACGACCATCGATCCGATGCTGGACAGGAGGTTGGGCAATTCGAGCCCCATGCCCGCAGGATAGGTATAGACCCGCCGGGGCATGCCATTGATGCCCGCGATGTGCATCGGGAAAAACGCCAGCTGGAAGCCGAAAAAGATCAGCCAGAAGGAGACCTTGCCGAGCGTCTCAGACAACATCCGCCCCGTCGCTTTAGGATACCAGTAGGTGATTGCGCCGAGAAGCGGGAAGACGGCGCCGCCGATCAGCACGTAATGAAAGTGCGCGACTATGAAGTAGGTGTCGTGAAGTTGCAGGTCGAGCGGAACCGCAGCGATGATGACACCCGTCAGGCCGCCGATCACGAAGGTGAAGATGAAGCCGATGACGTAAAGCAGAGGGACCTGTAGCCGGGGGCGGCCTTCCCACAATGTCGCGATCCAACAGAAGATCTGCAGCCCTGTTGGGATCGACACCGACATGCTGGCCGCCGTGTAGAAGCTGTAGCCTATGCGCGGCAGCCCGGTGGCGAACATGTGGTGGACCCACAAGCCGAAGGCGAGGATGCCGGTCGCCACCAGCGACATTACGACGATCGGATACATGACGATCGTCCGCCGCGAGAAGGTGGCGACGATCTCGCTTACGAAGCCGGTCGCGGGAAGGAAGATAATGTAGACTTCGGGGTGGCCGAAGAACCAGAACAGGTGCTGCCACAGCAAGGCGTCACCATTCTCGGCTGGGTTGTAGAAATGCGTCCCCACCAGGCGGTCCGATAGCAGCAGCCCCGAAGCGAGCGCGACCGACGGCATCGAGAAAATCACCATCAACGACGTCACGAGCGTCGCCCAGACGAAGATCGGCATTCGCGCCAGGCTCATGCCAGGAGCGCGCTGCTTGAGGATGGTTGCGGTCAGACTGACCGCAGCGGCGAGCGCCGCAACCTCGGTGAAGGTCACCATCTGCGCCCAGATGTCGGCCCGCTTGCCGACACCGAACTGAGGCCCAGACAAGGGCGGGTAGGCGAACCAGCCAATATCGGGTGCGATGTTTAGAACGAATGCGACCCACAGCAGGCAACCGCCCGCCAAATAGGTCCAATACGAAAAGGCGTTCAGTCGCGGGAACGCGTTCGAACGCGTGCCGATCATCAGCGGCGTCAGGTAGATCTGCATTCCCTGCATCACCGGCACGGCGAAGAGGAACATCATCGTCGTGCCGTGCATGGTGAAGATCTCGTTGTACCGCGCGGCGCCGACGAGATCATTGTCGGGCTTCGACAGCTGCAGCCGCATGATGATCGCCAGCGCGCCCGCGAGAGCGAGGAAGACCAGGGCGGTCACAATATAGCGGCGGCCGATATCCTTGTGGTCGACGCTCGAAAGCCAGCCGATGAATCCTGGTGGGTTGCTCCAGGTTATCGCGAGCTTCTCTTCTAGATTTGGGCCCGTGAGATTGGGTCCATCGCGCGGAACCTTCGCCGGCGGTTGTTTCGCTCGCTCGGCGCGCGTCATTTGAGGGTCTCCAGGTAAGCGACGATCCCGTGGAGATCGTTCGATGCGAGCCCCACGGTCGGCATGTGATTACCGGGCTTTTGCGATTGCGGATCGGCGACCCAGCCGTAGAGATTGCCGCGGTTCATCGGCAGCGCGCCTGCCGCGATGCTTCTGCGGCTGGCGAAATGCGTGAGGTCGGGAGCGACCTGGCCGCCGGCCGGAGTGCCTGAAATGTTGTGGCAGGAACCACATTCGCGAGTGGTAAAGTATTGGTATCCTGCGAGTTGGAGCGGGTTCGTCGGAGGCCGTGCCGGCTGAAGCTGCGCGGCATACCAGCGGTCGAAATCGGCTTGGCTTTCGACCGTGACGTCCAGCGCCATTTGCGCATGCTGGATCCCGCAAAACTCTGCGCACTGGCCGCGGAATAGCCCGGTCTTGCGCGGCAGCAGCTGTGCGTCGGTCACTCGACCTGGGATCAGGTCCTGCTTGCCCGCCAGGTTGGGGATCCAAAAGCTATGGATCACGTCGTTGGATTTCAGGGTGACCTGAGCGGGCACCCCAACGGGCAAATGGATTTCATTGGCGGTGCGAACCGTCTTCGATGCGTCCGGCGAGTTGTACTCGACATCCCACCACCACTGGTTCGCGGTGACCGTCAGGTTCAGCCGCGGCTCGCTTCCGTTCGCAGCGTTCGATCGGTCAGTGAAGAAGCTCGCGATTGTCAGTGCGACCAATCCAACAGCAATAAGCACCGTCCAGACGATTAGCGCGGGCCGTGCCGCCGTCGACGTTTCGTGGTGCCTGCGATCATCGAGCGTCAGGGCCGCGTTACGCTTTCGCCACAAGGCGACCACCAAGGCCGCTGCGACGATGACGTACATCGCCGTGCAGACGATCGTGAAGACGGTGAAAAGGCGGACGAAATTCGCGTCCTCCGCGCCCTGTCCGCCGAACGCATTCTGAACGCCTGCGCAGCTCGTCAGGCAAAGCGAAAGGATGGCCCCGCCTCGCCGCATCATTGTTCGGCCGAATCCGATGGGCGAAGCGGCTCGCGCTTCATCTGCGTTTGCGGCGGCGTGTTGCTGACCTCGTCCGCGCGAGCACTGACGGCGTCCTTCCGTTCCTGCCCAGACAAGGTCCGGACATAAGCTGCGAGCTGCCAAATCTGCTGTTCGGTCAGCCTTCCGCGCCAGGCGGGCATACCGTTGGGGCGCCCTTCCAGGATGGATGCGGCGATTTGATCGATCCGGCCGCCGTAGCGCCACTTGTCGTCCATCAGTGCGACGCCCATGCCGCCGCCACCGTGGAAGTGGCAGCCGACACAATTCATCCAATTGTAGAGCCGCTGGCCTTCCGCGATCGCCGAGGCATTGCCTTCATATTGCGCCGCGCGCGGATCGAGCGGCGGCAGGGCTCCGCGCCCGGGGAAGATCGTGTCGGGGCTCGCTCCCGTCGGAACGGTCTCGCCGAGCGGCTTGCCGCGCGTCTGCCGCTCCTCGCGGTCGCAGCTGCAAATAGCGGCGACGAGTGCAAGGGCAAGAAGCCTATTGCGGAAGCGCAAAGACATAGACCGTCCCCCCCTTCGTCGTGCGCTTTTTGAGGTCCTTCACGGCATTGACGAAACCCAGCGCGCCTGTCGGGTCTCGTTCGTCCAGATCCGCCGAAACGATCGCTCCGGCCCAGCCTCCGACGCCTGACGGAACGGCGATATACTGGCGACCGTCTGGGCCGCGGTAGCTAATCGGCTGGCCGATAAT
>JBKPKE010000019.1:0-17042 GCA_046730955.1 Pseudomonadota bacterium | reverse complement strand
GTCTAGCATCGGCTGAGAATATTGGTCTCATATCCGGGGCTTATCTGCGGTGGGGAGTGGGGCACGGTGGGCCTGAAAAGTATCTTCAATTTTGCGTCGCGAGATATCGCGATCGACCTCGGAACGGCGAACACGGTCGTTTACGTGAAAGGCCGCGGCATCGTGATCAACGAGCCGTCCGTCGTTGCGATGGAAGTCCTGAACGGGGTGCGGAAGGTTCGGGCCGTCGGCGACGACGCCAAGCTGATGATGGGCAAGACGCCGGACAATATCAAAACCATCCGTCCTCTCAGGAGCGGAGTGATCGCCGATCTCGAGGTTGCCGAGCAGATGATCAAGCATTTCATCGGCAAGGCGCATGGCGGCGGCAGCCGTTTCTCGGGGTCGCCCGAAGTGGTCATCTGCGTCCCGTCGGGCTCCACATCGGTGGAGCGAAGGGCCATTCGCGATGCGGTGTCGAATGCCGGCGCGGGTAAGGTTTCACTCATCGACGAGCCCATGGCCGCCGCCATTGGCGCCGGCCTTCCGGTTCGCGATCCCGTCGGATCGATGGTCGTAGACATCGGTGGGGGGACGACCGAGGTCGGGGTCATTTCGCTGCAGGGTCTCGCTTATTGCGAATCGTCTCGCGTCGGCGGCGACAAGATGGACGAGGCGATCACCTCTTATGTCCGGCGAAACTACAATTTGTTGATCGGCGAAGGCACTGCCGAACGCGTGAAGATGGAAATCGGCGCTGCTCGCCGAAGCGCAGTTAGCGACGATGCAGTCGCTCATGTTCGCGGGCGCGACGTTGCCCGCGGCGTTCCCGGCGAGATTACTCTGACCCAGTCGCAAGTCGCCGATGCAGTCGCGGAGCCCGTCAGCCGGATCGTCCATGTCGTCCGCTCGGCCCTCGAGCACACGCAGCCGGAGATTGCGGCGGACGTCCTCGATGAGGGCATCACGATGACTGGCGGCGGCTCGTTGTTGCGCGAGATTGCCGGCGTGATCGCCGACGAAACCGGTCTTCCCGTTCGCGTTGCCGACGATCCGCTGACCTGCGTCGCTCTGGGTGCGGGGCAGACGCTCGAGGAACCGTCGTTCCGCGGCGCTCTCGTAGCCGTCTAGTTGAGCGCCGCCATGTGGACCTGTGCCGCCTGATCCAGATAGGTGATCACGATAGGTACTCCGCTCGGGATCGGCACGTACTGCTCCGGCCCAGCGTCCTGGGCGTCGGGGTCGCGTCCGAGGAGCCAGCGAGCCAAGCGCGGAGCATCCTCCAATCTGACGCAGCCATGGCTGAGAGAGCGGTTGTCCGTGGAAAAGAGCTCCTTTCGCGGAGTGTCGTGAAGGTAGATCCCGTCGCTGTTGGGGATGTTGAACTTCACTTCGCCCATCGAGTTTGCCGGCCCGGGTCGCTGGCGAACCAGCACTTTCTCACTCCCCGCGGCGACCGCTTTCCAGTCGACGCTCTCGGGGGGCAGGATCTTGCCGTCCTTACCCAAGTCGGTGACGACTTCGTAGCCCTGCCTCGCAAGGTAGGAGTAGCCGAGCCGAAGCACGTTCGGCGCGATGAGGGTCCGGGTCAGCTCGGGTGTGACGTTCCAATACGGATTGATGGTCGCGTACCAGAGGGTGCTGTGCAGCTCCGGCGTCGCGGCGTCCGGCTTACCGACGATGACCCGCATCGAGTCCACGACCCGGCCATTGTCGATCATATACAATCGAGCCGAAGCCGCATCGACCAGTACTGCGCGGCCGCGAGCGGGCACGGCCGGCGCGCGGTCGGGAATGCCGGCTACCGGCACGGCCAGGCCGGTGGCAACAGCAGTGGATGTCGCATTCTCAGGCGTCTCAGCAAGGGCGGGCGCAGAGATGAGCGACGTCAGCATCGCAGCCGCAAGGGCGCTGCGAATCGAGCGCAGTTTCACGGTGTTTCTCTTTGTTAACTGTTGTTTAGCCGACTAAACGCGCTGAGCCGCTTCAGGTTCAAACGCTATCGGTATTGATCCGGATTCGGAACTAAGGGTTAGCGGAGCTTGTCCGCTTCCGCGCACGCCAAAGCGTCGACGCGATCGTTCTCCGGGTGGCCGCTATGGCCCTTCACCCAATGCCATTCGACACGATGGGGAGCGGTGGCGTCGAGCAACTCCTGCCACAGCTCGGCATTCTTCACCGGCTTCTTGTCGGCGGTCTTCCAGCCGTTGCGCCGCCAGCCGTGGATCCACTTCGTGATGCCGTCGCGGACATAATTGCTGTCGGTGAAGAGTTGGACCCGGCATGGGCGCTTCAAGGCCTCCAAGCCTTTGATAGCGGCCATCAGCTCCATCCGGTTGTTGGTCGTCGGAGTCTCGCCGCCCGAGAGCTCTCGCTCCTTCTCGCCCATGCGCAGAAGCGCTGCCCATCCTCCCGGCCCGGGATTTCCGCGGCAGGCTCCATCGGTATAAATTTCAACGAGCTGCAGTTCCGCCACTAGGCGACGAGCTCACGAGGCAGCTTGAAGACCATTCGTTCAGGCGTGTGATCGACAATTTCTTCCGAAACATTGAAGCGATCCGACAGCGCGTCGACCACTTCCCGTACAAGCAGCTCGGGAGCGGAGGCCCCCGCCGTAATGCCGACCGTGGCCGGCTGTCCAAGCCAATCCCAATCGATGTCGGTGGCGCGCTCGATCAGGCGCGCCGACACTCCGAGCCGCTCCGCGACCTCGGCAAGCCGGAGCGAGTTGCTACTGTTCGGCGCACCGATCACCAGCATCCGGTCGCACTCGGCCGCAATTTCCTTCACCGCCGCCTGCCGGTTGGAGGTCGCGTAGCAAATGTCTTCGCTGCGCGGCGCGCGGATCTCGGGGAAGCGCGCTTGAAGGGCACCGACGACGGCAGCAGTGTCGTCGACGGAAAGGGTTGTCTGGGTCAGGAATGCCAGGTTGGCCGGGTTCGTCACTTCGATCGACTGAGCGTCCTCGACCGTTTCGATGAGTGTCATCGATCCGTGCGGCACCTGGCCGAATGTTCCGATGACCTCCGGATGGCCGGCATGTCCGATGAAGAGGATGTGGCGTCCGTCGGCGATCAGGCGCTCGGCCTGCCGGTGGACCTTCGAGACAAGGGGGCACGTCGCATCGACATAGGTGAGCCCGCGATCCTGCGCCGCCGCCGGAACGGATTTTGGAACTCCGTGCGCTGAGAAGACAACGGGCCGGTCGTCCGGCACTTCGTCAAGCTCGTCGACGAAGACGGCTCCCATGGTCTTCAGTCTTTCCACCACGAAGCGGTTGTGGACGATCTCGTGACGCACGTAGACGGGCGACCCGAACCGCTCGAGCGCGAGTTCGACAATCTGGATCGCGCGATCGACTCCTGCACAGAATCCGCGCGGGGCGGCGATCAGTACGCGAAGATTAGGCTTAGGTTCAGGCATTGGCTCGCCATGTAAGGCATCGCTTGCAGCCTTTGAAGGCGCTTCCTATGAACTGCTGCCACTCTTCCAGGCCTCCAAGGAATCCCTTACCCGTGAATCTCCGTCTCGTATCGCTCATCGCTCTCGCCCTCCTTTCGGCCTGTGGAAGGAAGGGGACCATCGAGGAAGGCGGCATCTGGGTCGAGCGCAGTGCGTGCCCGATCGGTGGTATTCCGGCTGGTACCGGCGACATCACTTTGTTCAATCCTTCGAACAGCATCGCGGCGGACGCGATCGACGTCACCGCGACGATCACGAATCTGCGCATCAGCTGTCAGGAGCAGGGTGATTACATTGTCTCGACGGCCAGCTTCGACGTTGTTGCTACACGCCGTGACCCGACCCAGGCGCGCCAGGTCGTACTGCCCTTCTTCGACGTCGTGCTTCGTGCCGGAAGTGAGGTCTCGGCGAAGCGCCTCGGCCGCGTCGGCCTGACTTTCGCGCAGGGCAGCTACAAGGCGGAAACGCGCGGCCAGGCTTATGCCAGGGTGCATCGCGGAGCGGCCACGCTTCCTGCAGATGTGCTCAAGACTCTGACTCGTCCTCGCAAGGTGGGTGATGCTACGGCGGCGGTGGATCCGCTGACCGATCCCGCGATCCGGACGGCGGTCGCCAATGCAACGTTCGAGCACCTCATCGGCTTCCAGCTGAGCCAGCAACAGCTCCGCTACAACGTCACCCGGTGATTCGGCCGCGCCGGCGCGGTTGACTCGGCCGCTAGCCAAGGCCAAGGCACGCGCGTCTCCGGGAACCTTCGGTTTTCGGAAGGCCGCGCGGGAGAGTTCCGCCGTCGCCCTTAGGGGCTATGGCGGGCGCCGAAGGAGCAACCGCCCCCGGAATCTCTCAGGCAAAAGGACCGCGCGCGCCTGACAGTCTGGAAAGCGTCCGTTGCAGTCGAGCAACGGGCCGCCGAAGGGGCAAAGCTCTCAGGCGCAACGGACAGACGGGGGCGATGGCCGAGACGTCCTTAGGCGGGCGCCGGTCGTCGCACTCATGCCGGAGCGTGCCGATGAGCAAAGAAGTCCATTACGGTCAGACTGACGAGACCCAGGCGCGGGGCACACCCTTCAGCGGTGACCCGCAGGGTGGGGCAGGCGTCGAGAAACCGCTCCTCGAAAAGCTTGCGCTCGATGAATGGCATCGGCGTCAGGGCGGCCGGATGGTCCCATTCGCCGGTTACGAAATGCCCGTCCAGTACGAAGGCATCATGGCCGAGCATCTCTGGACCAGAGAGAATGCGGGCCTCTTCGACGTCAGTCACATGGGCCAGCTGCTCGTTCATGGTCAGCATGTCGACGCTGCTCTCGAAACGCTTCTTCCAGGCGAGCTCAAGCTGCTCGGCGACATGCGGCTGCGCTACTCGCTGCTGCTGGCCGAGGACGGCGGGATCATCGACGATTTGATGGCCACCCGTCGCGGGGAAGAATTCTACGTCGTCGTCAACGGGGCGACGAAATATGACGACATCGACATCTTGAAGCATCGCCTGCCGAAGGATGCCGTGGTGGATCATATGCGCGGACAGGCTTTGCTCGCATTGCAGGGCCCAAAGGCGGCCGAGGTGCTCGAAATGCTCGTGCCTGGGGTATCGGAACTGGGCTTCATGCAGGGCGCGCCCTTCCAGGTGTGCGGCCATCCCGCCTGGATCAGCCGGTCGGGTTACACTGGCGAAGACGGTTTCGAGATCTCGATTCACAATATCGCTGCCGAACAGGTCGCCAACTGGCTGATCGGGGACGAAAGGGTGAAACCGATCGGGCTTGGGGCCCGCGATTCGCTGCGCCTCGAGGCCGGCCTGCCGCTCTACGGACACGACATCGATCGCTCGACGACGCCCGTGATGGCGGGTCTTGGATTCGCTATTGGCAAGCGCCGACGGGCGGAACGCGATTTCTCAGGCGCCCAGCGCATCTTCAAGGAAATCGAAGACGGTCCTGCGCAGAAGCGCGTCGGCTTCGACATCGACGGACGGCAGCCGGTGCGCGAGGGCGCATTGGTCCTCGATAGCGAGGGCAACGAGATAGGCCGCATCACGAGCGGCGGTTTCTCGCCGAGCCTGCAGCGTCCCATCGCAATGGGTTACGTCGCGGCGCATCTGGCCGAGACGGGAACGGCATTGAAGCTGGAGCAGCGCGGGAAGCTGTTCGACGCGCGGGTGACGGCAATGCCGTTCGTCCCGCATCGCTATCATCGCAAGGGAGCAAATGCATGACGGTCTATTTCACCCGCGAGCATGAATGGGTCCGAGTCGAAGGCGATACCGCGACCGTCGGCATCTCCGATCATGCGCAGCAGGCGCTTGGCGATATCGTGTTTGCGGAGGTGCCGGAGGCCGGCCGGCGGCTCAACAAGGGACAGGAGGCTGCCGTCGTCGAATCAGTGAAGGCAGCTTCGGATGTTTATTCTCCAGTCGCTGGGGAAGTGGTTGAGGGCAATCAGGCTGTCGCCGACGATCCCGCGCTGATCAATCGCGACCCCGAAGGCGAGGGGTGGTTCTTCAAGCTGAAGCTCGACAATCCGAGCGAGGTCGAAGGCCTGATGGACGAAGCGTCCTATCGTGAATGGGCGGCGACGCTCTGAGCCCAGACCCTGCCTTGAACCAATCCATCGCCTCGACCAGCCGCTGGGACGCCGCGGATTACGCGCGGGTTGGGCGCTTCGTCGCCGACCTCGGCGAGGCCGCCCTGGATCTGCTCGACCCGCAAGTCGGCGAGCGGATCCTCGACATCGGCTGCGGCGACGGAGCCCTTACCCATAAGATTATCGAGCGTGGCGCCGACGTCGTTGGAGTGGACAATTCGGTTGAGCTTGTCGCGGCGGCTCGTGCCATTGGCATCGAAGTGGTGGAGACGGACGCCGCGGACATGACGTTCGACGCCGAGTTCGACGCGGCTTTCTCAAACGCAGCGCTCCACTGGATGCTCGACAAGGAGCGTGTGGCGGCAGCGACTTATCGTGCGCTCAAGCCGGGCAGCCGGTACGCGGGCGAGATGGGCGGCGACGGCAATCTCGCGAAACTCCGCGAGACGCTGGACGCGGAGCTTGTTGCACGCGGCTATCCGCCGCCGCTTGAATCCTCGAATTGGTATCCATCGGTCGAGGAGTTCGCAGCAGTCTACGAGGCCGCGGGTTTCACCGAGATCGACGCCCGCCTGATCGAACGCCCCACGCCAATGCCCAACGGCATCGGCCAATGGGTGACCACCTTTCGCCGGGGTTGGCTCGACCGTGCCGGTGTGCCTGAAGAAGAGCGCGCGGAGATCGGTGAGTCCGTCGCGGAAACCGTGGGCTCGCCGACCGCCGATTATGTCCGACTTCGCTTCATCATGAGGAAGCCAAACTAGATGCGTTATTTGCCGCTGAGCAATGCCGACCGCAGCGAGATGCTGCAGGCCGTCGGAGCTGCGACCATCGACGATCTGTTCCGGGACGTTCCACCGGACCTGCTCTTGAAAGAGCCGATTTCGAAGCTCCCCCCGCATGCGTCCGAGCTGTCCGTCGAGCGCCAGCTATCAGCATTGGCGCGGCAGAACTTGGCGGCGGGTGAGGCGCCCTTCTTTCTTGGGTGCGGCGCGTACAAGCACCACATTCCGGCGAGCGTTGATCACATCATTCAACGCGGGGAGTTCCTGACAGCCTACACCCCGTACCAGCCGGAAATCGCGCAGGGCACTCTGCAGGTCCTGTTCGAGTTCCAGACGCAAGTCGCGCGTCTCTACGGCTGCGACGTTGCCAACGCGTCCATGTACGATGGGTCGACCGCTTGCTGGGAAGCGATCGTGATGGCACGGCGAATCACGCGGCGGTCGAAGGCGATACTCTCGTCCGGCCTCCACCCGCATTACGTCAGCGTGGCCAACACGATGGCCAAGTTCACTGGCGATGTCCTCAAGGTATCACTTCCTGAATTAAGCGGGGAAACGGACGCTGAGCGCCTGATCGCCGCCATCGACGGCGAGACCAGCGCGGTCGTCGTCCAATACCCTGACATCCTCGGCCGTATCACTGACCTCACGCCGATTGCGGAGGCTGCGCATGCGAACGGTGCGCTGTTGATCGCGGTCGTGACCGAACCTGTGGCACTCGGCCTGATCCGCTCGCCTGGCGAGATGGGAGCCGACATGGTCGTCGGCGAGGGCCAGTCGATCGGCGTCGGGCTCCAGTTCGGTGGTCCCTATGTCGGCCTCTTCGCCACGCGCGAGAAATATGTTCGCCAGATGCCGGGCCGCCTTGCGGGCGAGACGGTGGATGCGGAGGGGAAGCGCGGCTTCGTCCTGACGCTGTCGACGCGCGAGCAGCATATCCGCCGTGAGAAAGCGACGTCTAATATCTGCACCAACTCCGGTCTCTGTGCCTTGGCCTTCTCGGTCCACATGAGCCTGCTCGGCGAGAAGGGATTGAGGCAGCTGGCTCAATTGAATCACGCGCGCGCGTGCGAGGCCGCGGATCGTCTGGCGGCAATTCCCGGTGTGAGGCTCGTCAACGAGAGCTTCTTCAACGAATTCACGATCGAGCTTCCGGTCGAAGCGCGCCCGGCTGTCCGGCACCTTGCCGACAAGGGAATCCTCGGCGGCGTTTCGCTTGGACGGCTCTATCCGGGAGCGGATGCGCTGCAGAACGGTCTTGTCGTTGCGGTTACGGAAACTGTGACCGACGAGGATATTGCTGCTCTGGAAGTGGGCCTGAAGGAGGTGTGCCAGTGACCGTCAATCCTTCAGGCGGGCGCCCTTCAACGCCCGTGAATGATGCCGGCGAAGCGCCGACCGTCACTGGCAACAAGGCTTTGATGCTTGAGGAGCCGCTTCTCTTCGAGATCGGTACGACCGAGCAGACCGGCGTCGACTTCCCCGACTTCAAGCCGAACAAGGGCCGACTCGGCGGGCTGGAGCGGAATCGCGAGATCGGCTTGGCGGGCCTCAGCGAGCCGGAGGCGGTGCGACACTACACGCGGCTGTCGCGGCAGAATTACGCGATCGACCTAGGTCTATTCCCGCTCGGTTCGTGCACGATGAAGCACAATCCGCGTCTCAACGAGAAGGTGGCGCGGCTGCCGGGCTTTGCGGACACCCATCCGCTGCAGCCGATCGACACGGTGCAAGGTGGGCTCGAGCTGATCGATATGGTCGGTCACTGGCTGACGACGCTCACAGGCATGCCGGCCGTGGCGATGAGCCCGAAGGCGGGAGCCCACGGCGAGCTTTGCGGCTTGCTCTGCATTCGAGCGGCACTCGAAGCGCGAGGCGACAAGCGCGAGGTCGTTCTGGTTCCCGAGAGTGCCCACGGCACCAATCCCGCCACAGCGGCATTCGCCGGCTATCGGGTCGAGAACATTCCAGCGAACAAGGCGGGCCGCGTCGATCTGGAGGCGCTTAAGGCGCGGCTCGGGCCCGACGTCGCGGCGGTCATGATCACCAACCCGAACACCTGCGGCCTGTTCGAGCCGGACATGAAGGCGATCAGCGATGCGGTCCATGCGGCGGGCGCGTTCGTCTATTGCGATGGCGCGAACTTCAACGCGATCGTCGGCAAAGTGCGCCCCGGCGACCTCGGCGTCGACGCCATGCACATCAACCTGCACAAGACTTTCTCGACGCCGCATGGCGGCGGCGGCCCAGGCGCCGGACCGGTCGTACTGAGCGCCGCGCTGGCGCCCTTCGCGCCGCTTCCGTTCGTAGAGAAACAGGGCGATCGTTTCGTCCTCGTCGAGGAGGAAACTGCGGGCGAGCATCATTCGAAAAGCTTTGGGCGAATGGTCGCCTTCCATGGTCAAATGGGCATGTTCACCCGGGCGGCGGCGTACATGCTGAGCCACGGGGCAGACGGCCTCCGCCAGGTCGCCGAAGATGCGGTTCTCAATGCCAATTACATCCTTCGTTCACTCGAAGGCGTGCTCGAGGCGCCGTTCGGCGACAGTGGTCCGTGCATGCACGAGGCACTGTTCTCCGATCGCGGCTTCGGCGAAGGTTTGAGCACGCTCGATCTCGCCAAGGCGCTGATCGACGAGGGCTTCCACCCGATGACCATGTACTTCCCGCTGGTTGTTCACGGGGCGATGCTCGTCGAGCCAACAGAGACGGAGTCGAAGGCGAGCCTCGACCAATTCATAGCCGCATTCCGCTCGATCGCCGAGCGGGCCAAGGGCGGCGACGAAAGCCTGAAGGCCGCGCCGGTCTATGCTCCGCGCCGCCGCCTCGACGAGACCTTGGCGGCCCGCAAGCCGGTGCTGGTCTACAGGGAGCCGGAGCAGGCACAGGCCGCGGAATAGTGGGGGACAGGCGTTTCTACGAAGGTCCGGCCGGTGAAAGTGCTCGGCGCTCTGCGCCTGCTGCCTCCCGGAACCGCGAACCAATAGCTGAGGTCCTGGCCGAATGGCTGCCGCCTGAAGGCACGGTCCTTGAAATCGCAAGCGGCACCGGCGAGCACGCCTTTTGGTTTGCCGAGCGCTTTCCAAGGCTGGGATGGCAGCCGAGCGATGCTCATGCCGATGCCCTTGCGTCGATCGAGGCATGGCGAGATTTGTCCAATCTGCCGAATCTGCGGCCGCCGATTGTCCTGGACGCGAGTGACACTCTCTGGCCGGTCGAACGGGCAGACGCCGTTCTCAACATCAACATGGCGCACATCAGCCCTTGGGCTGCTTCTGTGGGATTGATCGCGGCTGCTGCGAAGGTGCTCCCGCCGGAAGGTCCGCTGATCCTCTATGGACCTTGGCTCAAGGACGACATTGAGACTGCCCCGTCGAATCTTGCTTTCGATGCCGATCTCCGGGCCCGCGATCCTGCTTGGGGCCTGCGCCGGGTGGAAGATTTCGAGAAGGCTGCTGCGAGGAAGGGATTCAGTCTCGTTGAAACACGAAGCATGCCCGCGAACAATCTGATGCTTCTGTTCCAGCTGCGGTCCAAATCGCTCACTTAAGTAAAGTTTTACCGGCCTCGTTTATCGGTGGCGTGATGGACAGCAGCGCCAATTGTCAGAATCGCCGCTCACGCCGCTCCCAGGTCCTGCTTACCGCGGAACTGGAGCATGCCGGGACTTCTCTAAGCGTGAAGCTGCGCAACCTGTCCTCCGAGGGCGCGCTCGTCGAGAGCGACAGACTGCCTCTCGAGGGAACTCCCGTCGAGTTTCGGCGAAACGAGCTTAGCGCAGGCGGTCGCATCGTGTGGGTCAACGGGAAATATGCCGGCATTGCGTTCGACATGAAACTCAACCCGGAGCAGGTCCTGCGTCATATCCCGGCTCCCAGGTCGAAGCTTCAGCCGCGTCCCTACCGGCCCGGCTTCACGCCAAGAAAGATGAATGCTGACCAGCAGCGCCTCGCCGAGAGCTGGATGTGGCCGCCCAACTCGGGTCGGCACGGCGAGTGAATTGCTAGCTTGCTGCGCGTAGCAGTTCGCGTTCCTGCTGGAGCCATTCAACCAATTTCACCAAAGCCATCAACCGGTTGAAAGTGATCCCATAACACCGGCCGTCCTTCCATCGGATCACGCCGGTTTGCGAAGGAAGACCGGGCAGGGTCACGAGCACCTCACTTCCAATCGCGAGGTCTCGATTGGATTCCACCTTCAGCCCGCCCTGCGAAATGTCATGGGCGCGCATGCCGTAGACTTGGGAGCCTTGCCGCACCGAGGCGATGCAGCGAACTTCGACACGCGGCATCCGGGGCCGTGGCCCTTCCATGGAGGTCGCGAGCAACTCGACGATATCGACGCGCTCGCCGAACTCGATGCCTGCGGATCCATCCTGGATCCAGCTGACCTTGCCGTGGATCTGCTCGCCGCGTTTGAGCTCGACGGAAACACGGGCTTCCAACTCGAGCGCGCAGTAGGCACGGATCATCATCCCGCCTGCCGAGATGTTCTTGATGAGGCATAGCTCGCGCCGGTCATCCACCTGAAGCGAGCCGACGCGAAAGAGCGTCAGATGACGTTCGCTGTCGCGACGTTCCAACGGCTCGGGCGCACTATCGGAGAGCGAGTACAGCGTGGTTTCAACCGGTTGCTCTTCCACTCGCCCTTGCTCCGTCCGAACGCGGCTTCACGCTTCGAGCGATATCAGTCGATGGATTACCAGATGGTTGAGCATTGGTCCGACTTGGGCATTTTCACTCAGCTCCGGGACGGCCACTCTGCTGTCCGCGAAAGAAGCTTCGCGGCGGCAGGAAGAGTTTACGGATTGAGATCATGACGGTCCGTCCGAGGGGATCCAAAAGGTCGGCCTGATAATTATTCGGCACCTCTCCGGCGGCGTCACGGACGCGCGGCTTGCTGTCAAAGATGTTGGTCACTTCGAAGCGGACGGAGGATCCGCGCAGCCAGGGATGTTTGGAGACGAGGTCAAAGCGCTCGCCGAGGTTGGCGAACAGCCTTAGATCGAACGTCGCCAGGGGCGAAAAGTGAAGATCGTTGCCATTGTCGCCGTCCACGCGCGTTCCGCTGCGCCAGTTTGCAGAAAGGCGCGTCCCCAACCCGTTATTGTAATAGCCGGCTTGCGCCTCGATCTGGTGACGCGGTCGACCCCCCGTCGATCCGAGCGGGTCGCCATGGAGATAATCGAGCTTAGGCACGCCCGAGCGGATTGTCGCCTCGTCGACGAGGGTCACGGTGTCCGTGATCGAGAATTGCAGGCGTCCGCCTTGACGACCGCCTCCGCCAAATCGACCGAAACCGCCGCCTCCGGGGCCAAAGCCGCCACCATTCGGCGGAGGTGCACCCTCGGGACCGGTGGGTGGAGGCGCCCCTCCCGGCGGCGAAGGAGGAGGCGCGCTTTCGGCGGCCTGATTTTGCCGTCCGCCGCCCTGTGCATTGCGCATCGCACGGAAGCGTTCGATTGCAGCCTGCGATGGGCGTGCGGACGTCAGCGGCTTGGTGAAGTCGAAGCCGATGCGGACAGTGTCTCGCCTCGAGCTCTCGTAATTGACCGGGCGGAAGTCAACAGCCACCAGATCGTCGGTCACCGGATCGCGGACAAATCGCTCGGGGAATGCGGCCTCAATCTCTTCGGTGACTCCTGGAAAGCTCGAAATCGGGCGATCGATCGTCGAGTGCACGTATTCGGCGCGCAGGTTGAGATCGGTCTCCTCGAGCGGCTTCCAGTTTCCACCGATCTTCAGGACGTTCCGGCGGTCGGCGAGCAGGTCCGGGTTGCCGCCGGTGATGGACGTGACTTCCACCGTCTCGCCCGTCGTGAAGTCGAAGACGCGGGTGCCGGGCGTCTCAAAGATCGGATCGCCGAGTTGTCCAACGCTCGGAGCTCCTTCCTCGCGGGTCCAGCTCGTAATCAGGTTCAGGCGTTCGACCGGCGACCAGTTCACGCCGGCGCCGAGGGTCGACAGGGTTCCGAAGTCGGAAAGCTGCTCAATCTCGGCGTTCGCGTTCAAAGTCAGGTTGCCAAGTGCACTGAAGTCGCGGTTCCGTCGGGAGATCGGCAGATCAATGTTGGCGCTCGCGCTGCCAAGAGTCCGGGCGAGGTCGTTCGAGAAGATGCGACCCGCCTGTTGCTGAACGTTGTCGCGGTGAAGCGTGCTTCCGCCGACGCGAAAGGTGGCGCTGGCGTCGCCCGCGGGCAAAGCAAAAAGCGGTCCGTTGGCAAGGAGGTCGATGTCGCCTGATGCGGTCAGGGATTCCGTCCTGTTCTGGCCGGTCTCATTGGCGCGGTCAGTATGACTTTCGGATCGAGCGACGTCCCCATTTCCGGTCGCGGACCAGCGCCACTTGCCCTTGTTGCCGTTCAAGGCAAAGCCGAGGTGCGCAATTTCGTTGCTCGTGTCGCGGACGAGGGGCTCAAGTGCAAAGTCGGACAGCCCGAAGAGTGAGCGGCCGTCGTCATATTGCACCTCCGCGTTGACCGTGGCGCTGACATCTTTGAGCACCGTCTTGTTCAAGGTGCTCGATCCACGGATTAGCTTCTTCGAGCCGTAGAGAGTGCGGGCCGCGCGATCGTCGGGCGCAGTCGGGTCTTCGAGCGCGATGTCGCGCTCATTTTCCGTAAGCGCCGTATTTCCCTCGACATGGAGGTTCGTGGTGAAGCGGGAACCCTTGCTGATCTGCAATTGTGTGAAATCGGCAAGGCCGCTGACCCAGCCGCCTTCGGTCGCCGTTGTGCCGTCGAGCCGGCCGACCTTCGAACGAAAGCGTTCGCGAAGGACGATGTTCACGACGCGCTGGTCCGCGCTGTAGCCGTATTTGAGAGCGACTTCCTCGGGCAGGATTTCCACCCGCGAGATGGCTTCCGTCGGAATATCGCGAATTTCGCGGACGCCGGAGATGCGCTGACCATTCAATAACAGGATCGGCCTTTCACCTCCGCGCCCGCGCGCGCTTCCGATCTGCGGGGCGAGGGCATCGAGCAATTCGGTGATGTCGGTTGCGCCCGTTGCACGAATGTCCCGAGGGCCAAGCTCGTTCTCCGTCGGAATGTCCCCAATGACCGATCCGCGGCGCACGCCGGTGACGACGATCTCTCCACCCTCCTCGGCATAGGGGTCTTCCTCGGAGGTTCCGGTGCTCGTTTCCGGAGGTGGTGCCGGCTGAGTCTCGGTCGGCGTCGGCGGAGGTGCGGGTTGCGCGGCCCCCTCCTGGGCGTGCGCGGGAATTGCCAGCACCAAAGCGATCACCCCGGCGAAGGAGGAGAGGTGCAAACGGCTATACTTATTTATGTTCATGCGCCTCCGCCTCGCCGGACGACGCTTAATGCCCGCTGACCGTATGTGTTCATGCGACGAGCCGCACAGTTCAATCTGCGCAGAGAGCGCGCCCCTTGATGAAAGTTAAGTAGCGCAAAACGCACAACTTAGCGCATACTCACGCGGGTAACGAAGATGGCATTCAGTTCCAGCATCTTCATCGTCTATTTCCTGCCAGCCGCATTGCTTGGCTTCCTCTTGCTGTCTGCGATCGGGCTGCGGCGTCTCGTCCTGGCATGGTTAACGCTTGCCTCTCTCGTCTTCTACGCTTGGGGCAGGTACGAAAATTTGCCGCTCCTCGTTGGGAGTATCCTGTTCAACTATGTTGTGGGCGGACAATTGCTGAAGCGGCCAAATCGAGCCCTTCTTGCCCTTGGCATAGCCGTCAACGTCGGGCTGCTGGGTTACTACAAATATGCGAACTGGGGCGTGGGTGTCGCAGACAGCCTGTTCAGCGCGGACTGGGCCGAGCCAAACATCATCCTGCCGCTGGCGATCTCATTCTTCACCTTCAAGCAGATCGCATATCTGGTCGACGCGCATCACGGCGAAGTCACAGAGCATGACTTCCTCAACTATTGCCTATTCATCACGTTTTTCCCGCAGTTGATCGCCGGACCGATCACTCATCACCGTGAGATGCTGACGCAGTTCGAGGATCCCGACCGGGTACGGCCTCGCTGGGATCTACTTGCCATCGGGGCGACGTTGTTCATCGTTGGGCTTTTCAAGAAGGTGATGATCGCCGATCCGTTCGGCGCTTACACTGCGCCCATTTTCGAAGCCGCGCGGCGCGTTCCGTTACCGATGGTCCAGGCCTGGCTCGGTGCTGTCGGCTATGCACTTCAGCTCTATTTCGATTTCTCGGGCTATTGCGACATGGCGATCGGCCTTGGGCTGTTGTTTGGCATCCAGCTGCCATTGAACTTCAACAGTCCGTACAAAGCGAAGAACATCATCGAATTCTGGAGGCGCTGGCACATGACGCTGACGCGTTTCCTCACGGCATACATATACAATCCGATAACCGCCTCATTGACCCGCCGGCGTCTGGCGGCGGGAGAGTCGATCATGAGTCGAGGCGTGATGAAACCGATCGTGTTCGTGGAACTGGTTGCGTTCCCGATGATGGTGACGATGTTGATCGCGGGCGTATGGCACGGGGCAGGATGGCAGTTCGTCATATTCGGTCTGCTGCACGGCTCTTACCTCGTGACGGCTCACGCCTGGCGGCGGCACAAGAAAGCGAAGGGACTGCCGCTGGACGGGACCGGCAAAGTCCGCGTTGCCTTTTCGGTGCTGCTGACCTTTGTCGCCGTGACTGTCGCGATGGTGTTCTTCAGAGCCGCCGACGTTCCGTCCGCTTTGAATATCGTCTCGGGCATGGCCGGCTTGAACGGCATAAAGGCGCCGCCGGAGGCTGCCAGCTATTTTGGTTTGATGATCGCGTTCTTCCTGCTCGTCGTCTGGGTGTCCCCCAATGTCTACGAATGGCTCCGGGAGTATCCGACGGCACTCGACGTGAAAGCGCACGTTCCGGACTCGTTTGGCCGACTGACTTCATCGCTCCTGTGGCAGCCCAGAGTTGCGACTGGGCTGATCCTGGGAATGATCGGCGCCCTGACGTTGTTGAGGAGCCTATCGGGGGCTCCTGCCGAATTCATCTATGCACAGTTCTGAAGCAGACACCGTGCGGGGCTTCGCCACTGGCGCGCGCAATACTTGGGCTCATTACCTCATTGCGTTGGTAGCCGGCGCGCTACTCGTCATCCCCGCATTCGCGATCCTCATGGCCGTGCTCGATCTCTGGGACACGATGCCTCCACCACTATTCTCCAACAATCTCTGCCTGGACGACAAACTTGCATTCATGCGCAGGAACAGACCCGCCGAGGTCAACTTGCTCGTGGTCGGCTCATCAGCGGCCCTGCGTCATTTCAACAGTCCGGAGGCCGTCCGGATCGACCCGGAGCTGCGGCCCTTTAATGCAGGTATGTGCGCGATAAACCTTTGGCAAAGCGAGCAAGTCATCAACTGGCTTACGCGAAGATTGCCGGACGTTCGACGCGTGCTGCTGTTCGCGTCGTCATTGGACTTCGGAGATTGCCGGCCCGAGGCACGACCGTCATTCAACGTCACCGATGCGGATCGCTACGTCTTCGGTGATACTTGGCGTTTGCCCTTCTACCTGCAGTCTTTCAACGCCACGACTTTATTGCGCAAGTCCATCGGTCTTCGGCGAAAGCGTACGGATACGACGTTTTTCGATTCCGTAGTCCCCAACAAGTTTGGCGACTCGCCCCTTCAACCTCCCCGGGACCGGCCGGAATGGTACATCAAGCCAAGACTTGATGAGCAATGCTTTGCGACGCTGCGCCGGACCGCGCGGGAATTGGACGACCGCGATATCCAACTTGCGGTCGTGGAATCGCCCATGGATCCGAGATGGCGAGCAAAGTTCGACCAATCAGGCGAACTCGCCTCGATCCTGCGCCGCAGGATACATGAAGCATTGAGCGGAACGCGTGCGGTCCTCGTCGAGGACCACAACGATTTTCCAGCAGCGGACTTCTATGACGCGGTTCATCTGCGCGCATCGAACACGTCCCGCTTCACACGATCGGTTCTTTCGCAGCTGGAGGCTTCGAGGCCCTCACGCTGAACCTGGCGGCACGCTGTGTGGCGGCGATTGAGCGACGTTGGATGACAGAGATGCTACCCGCTCACCAAGAGCGCGGTAATCGAACTTTCCATTGGCGTTGAGAGGCATCTCGTCGAGCATCAGGATGCATGACGGAACGGCATACTCCGGAAGCAGCGCACGGCATTGCTCCAATGCCGTCGCCGCGACGCCCGGACCGACGACGAATGCCACGCAGCCCATAGCAGCGCCGCTTTCTCCGATCGGCCAGGGCACGAC
>JBKPKE010000018.1:0-6067 GCA_046730955.1 Pseudomonadota bacterium | reverse complement strand
GACGGAGATGTCACGGAAGGTCCCGGCCTGGTGATTCACTCTCTTGAAAGCCAGACCACCACGCTGACCGGAACGGGGCCGATCTCGACGGCCACGAATGGCGCGCTAGCAGCTGACCTTCAGGCCGCAACCGGCGACATTACGTTCACTGCGGCTGGAATCGACTTCGCGGTGACCGGCAATTCGCCATATGCCGTGCAACTGCTCGGCACCGAGACGGTCACTGCGACCGTCGGCGACGTCTCCTCGACGGCGGACTTCTCCGGAGGGTTGCTTGCGGTCGGTAACGATCTCGACATCACCATCGGCAATGCTTCGACCAAGGGCCGATTCAGCACCGCCGTCTCGCTAGTCGCCACCAACGATGCGGACCTCACGGTTGGCAACGTCACTACCGAAGGCGACAATGCATACGGCTTGTCGATCGAAGCGAGCGGTGATGTCACGCTTCACGCGGGGAATCTTACGACTCTCGGAATCGATTCCGATGCCATCAACATCGCGGGAGAAGGCGGCGACCTGACCGCGACCGTCGGGAATGTCTCGACCTCGGGCGACGGCTCGCGCGGGATTTATATCGACGGCATGGACGGCGTCACTCTGACGACCGGGTCCGTCACGACCGCGGGTGATCTCAGCGCCGGCGTTACCATCTGGAATAGCGCTGGGGTTGTCCAGCTCACTTCGGGCGACATCATGACTTCGGGCGAAGGTTCCTCGGCGGTCGACGTCAACGGATCGGGTCCGATCACGATCAAGACAGGCGCGGTCAAGACTTTGGGCGCCAGCTCCGACGTCATCAGCGTGGTCGGCGGCACAGAGGCGGTCAAGATCACCACGGGTGCCATCACGGCATCCGGTTTGAGCTCTGACGGCATCAATGCGAGTGCGGACGGCGACATTACGATCAATGCGGGACCGATCACCATCAGCGGTGACGGCGGACGCGGAATCGTCGTCGACGGTCAGGATGGTACCACATCCGTAACCACCGCGGCCATTACGACCACCGGCAGTTTCGCAAGCGGAATGGACATCTCCGCTCTGGGGCCGATTACGGTCGTCGCCAATGGCCCGATAACGACAGGCGGGGTTGAAGCCGACGCTATCGCGATTACTGGCGGCGGCCCCGTCAACGTCACATTCGGGAAGCTGATCACAACGGGCACCCAGGCATACGGGCTACACCTCGGAACTACCGGCCTCATCACTCTTCAGCAGGCTGCGGGAGCGGACATCGTGACGTCCGGAACGAACAGCATCGGTGCGTGGCTGACTGGCGCCGGCGTCAACGGGACCCTGGGCAACATCACCTCGAGCGGAGACGGCAGTGGGGGCGTGAGCGTTGAATCCACCGGAGACGTGAACCTCAAGGTTGGGAATGTCGCTACGACCGGCGCAGGACTCTACATTTCCGCTGACGACAATGCCGTGACGCTGACGACGGGAACGGTGACGACCACGGAAGAAGGCGCCAGCGGCACTCGGATCGAGGCAGCGGGCGGCATCACTTTCTCTGGCGGAAAGCATTCAACATCGGGGTTCGGCGCATCCGCGCTTCTAATCTACGCGTCGCCGATCGTCGAATCCCTGCAAGCCGCGGACGTTACGGGTTCGGTCGTGGCAACTCTCGCCGGCGCTACGACGACCGGGGATGATGCGACGGCTGTAAGAATCGAGGCAAGTGGGCCGGTTACGTTCACGAACACTGGAACAATCGCGGTCAGTGGCGAAGGGAGTGGTGGCATCGACATCTTCTCCGACGGATTTGGTGCGATCCAGGTCAACACCGGTGCGGTCCAGCAGACCGGCGACGGAGCACCTGCAGCAGTCCGTGTCATTGCAGCGGGCGCAGCTCCCGTGACGGTCAACGCAACGGGGAACATCTCTTCGAAGTTCGGATCGGCAATCTACGCTCAGTCCGTGGACAAGGTGACGGTCGTCATTGGCGCGGGCGCGACGGTCGAGGGTTTCGACACAGGCGTCGAACTTTGGGGCGAGACCGGAAACACGCTTACGGTCAACGGCACGGTGCGCAGCACGACTGCGGGCAACGCGGCCTACACTGTCACGGGCGGGCCTCTGACACTCAACATCGGGACAACCGGGTCGATCGTCGGTCCCCTCGCCTTCACGGCCGGAAACGATGTGTTCAACAACGCCGGCACCTTCACGGCGACGGGCACGACCGACTTCCTTGCGGGGACGGACACGGTCACCAACAGCGGAACGATTCGGGTCCTCGCCGGGACAGCCTCATTCACCAACCTCGAGACGTTCAACAACGCCGGCGGCATCATCGACATGCGCAACGGCCTTACCAGCAACGTCTTCAACATTTCCGACAACTATGTCGCTAGCGGCAATGCGCGCCTCGGCGTCGATGTCGGCGTGTCCAATGGCAAGCTGACCGCCGACAAGCTGGTGATTGGCGGCACCGTCACTGGAGCCACGAATCTCCTCATCAACGCAGTCCCAGGCGAGCAGGTGATCGACACCACCGGCGTGAAGATCGTCGATTCCGCCGGAGGCACCGGGACCTTCACCGGTTCCGCGACCTTTGGTCTGATTGACTATCGCGTGATCATGCAGGGCAGCGACGCCTTTGTCGTCTCGGCGCCGAGCGCCCTCATCGGCGACGTCGGCCAGTCGTTCCTGCTTGCAGGCGACATCTGGAATCAATCGGCTGACGCATTGGATACCGCGCTGGAGCATGGAAGCGTTGGGAAGCGTAGGATTTCCGCGTTCGGCCAGGCCTATCTGGGTTCCGATCGCCGTGGCGATACTGCCGAGCAGGAACTGTTCGGTACCGATCTTGAGACCGACGGCCGCATCCGAACGGATCGGCGTGGGGTCCAGGGCGGCGTCGAATTCGCACCGGCAGGAACGCCCGTCGCATTCGGTGTCACGGCCGGCTACGAGCGAGCCGAAGCCGAGTTCCTGTCGCATTCGGAAACGGACGCCAAGGCCAGCGGGACGAACTTCGGTGCTTACGTAAGGTTCGGCGGGGATGCAGGCGTGTACGGACGTGTGCTTGCAAAGCACGACAGCTTCAAGCTTCGCATGAGCAATGGCGATCTGTTTGCAGCCCGGCCGAAGGGACATGCGAACGGCATCGGCGGCGAGCTGGGTTACCGGTTCGGGGAGTCGGTGCTGTTCGACGTCAGCTCAGGATTGAGCCACGTGCGGACCAGCGTCAACGAGTTCGAGGCAGGCTCGATCTCGTTCGATCCGGGTTCGCTCCACAGCACTCGGGGCGCGCTCGCTGCACGTGCCACTCTCAATCAGGCCCTCGCGCCATTTGCCGAGGTCAAGCTGTCTCACGAGTTCGCCGGCGACAGCCGTCTTGCGCTAGCCAACGGTGGGACCAGCGACGACCTGGAGACCCGCGGCAGCGGCACCTGGGCGAAGTTCGAGGCCGGCATCGGCGGCACTGGCCGGGGTCCGGTTATTTCCGCCTGGGGCGAGCTGGGCGACGTTAAGGGTTGGGGCCTGCGCGCCGGCTTCCGGTTCTCGGCCAACAAAAAGAGGGCGGCGGTTCAAATCCGCCGCCCTTCGATTACCTGCCAAGTTTGAATTGGAGAGAGGCGCGACGGACATGTCCGTCGCGCCTCTTTTTACGTCAGGATGAAGGCTGACCAGTCCGTAGCTTGCCGTCCATGAGGCTTCGTATGGCGGCCAATTCCTGACGAAGCCGCCGCCGCTCCCTGGATAGCTCATAGTCAACCCGGAGCTGAAGCCAGTAGCTGGCCGGCGTGCCAAGCGCCTGCTCGAGCCGAAGCGCGACGTCAGGCGTGATCGACAGCCGGCCGCTCAGGATCATGTGCAGCCGTGGACGCGACAGGCCGAGCGCGTCGGCGAGCTCCGACTGGGTAATCCCCAGCCCCCTCAGGACCCGATTCCTAAGAACCGAGCCCGGAGCAGGCGGAAGAGCGCCAGCCGGATCCAGCGGCATTTTCGCTAGCTTTGCGCTTCTGGTGCGCATTGGACGCGATCAGGCTATCTGCGAAACCAGAGCACGCGACTTGTTGCGGCGTCGCATGGCGATTCCCGCAGCACCGAAGCCGAAGAGCATCATCATCCAGGTTGAGGGTTCGGGAACGGCACTCAACGGAATCGGTGAAGCGTCCAGCTTGACGTTGTCGAAAGCGACCTGACGATAATTCGGAAACTGATTGTAGTCATCCGGATCGAAAAAACTTTGAAACACGATCCTGAGCGGATCTGTGGATGCCATCAGAGAATCATAAAAGAAGCTGAGGGTAGCCCAGTCCCCCGAGGCGATCTGGTCGTTGGTGAGCGTGCCACTAGCGAGAACCTTATCGCCCGCCATCAGGACGGCGGTGAAGAGCGAGAGATCGTATCCGTTCGCCTTCCCCACATCGACAGACAATGTGTAACGCATGCCGGCCTGAAGCGTGTCGCCCAAAGTTTGGGACATGCGGGCAGTTACCAGCGAACCCCAAGGACCGACCTGATAAGAGCCCAGAACGGCTGTGTTCTGGCCATCCGGAATGTGGTCGCCATTGAATGCACCCGAAGGGGGGTTGTAGGTGCCGCCCGCAGTCCCAACGTCGACGGTCCAGTCCTTGATTCGGGCTTCGACAAAAACGCCGTCGTTGACCTGTTCTGCCTCGAATGATGAATTCTTGACGTCGAGAAGCACCGCCTGCGCGGCGCTGGGAATCGCCAAGGCGGCTATTGCGGCCGTTGCTAAAAGAAAACGCGACATGGAAAATCCTCTTGGAAAATCAGAACTGTCGCTTTGCTTCAGACGCATGGCGACTGGATCGAGGATTAGCCAAGAAGTGCCCTGCTGCCCTTGACCGGGCTTGCTAAGTTTAACGGATTGTTAGCCATCTGCAGTCCTGCTGCGGGACAGTCGGGCGATCCGACCGCCCTAGTCCGCCGCACGTAGTGGTGGGGCGCTCATGACCGAGGCGATCCAGTCGCCCAACAGAGTGACAATCTCCGAGTTGAACGGAGCAGGAGGAACAGTCTCCCCGATTGCAACCGCCTTGCGACGCTCGCGAGCCTCCGCGGGCGTACCTTCCAGGCGCATTCCATGGCTGGTCTTCGGCACGGGCACGAACCGTGCGCTACCGGGACGGTAGAAGTTCGCGATGTCGGCGATGAGACGATGGTCTTTGTCGTCAATCGCTTCGAAATCCGCCTCGCCATAGACAGACAGGACTCGCGAATTGGTGTCTTTCCAGGCCGCTGCCAAGCGTGACGCCGATATTTCGCTCCAGTAGGTGTAGTGCCGGCCGTAGAGATGATCGGCACCATCCCACTCCAGCTCTTCGCGCATCAGCTTGGCCAACCCGGGTGAAGACGCCGCAACGGATGCCGGCGATTCCGCAAGAAGCATGAGGCGCTCCAAGACCGGACGCAGTCGCTCGCCCTTTTCTTCGCGCTCGGTCGGGTCGCCACCGTCCGCGATGAAGGGCTGCACCTTTACGATATCGATCATGTAATCGAACCAGTTCCGCAGCACGGTACCATAGACCGCGACCCCGCGCGGTGACGGACCGGTCGCAGCGACCAGCGGCGCAACCAATCCGCCTAGAGAATGACCGAGAATGACGATGCGTTCGGGCGCCACGCCATGCTTTTCGCGCAAGGCGCGATAGCCTGCCTCGAACGCAGCGACTTCCGTTCTGAACCCGATGTCCGCGCAGTCGAGCCCGCCGCGACTGTCCCCGACTTGCGGCTTTTCGATCCGGTACGTCGAAATGCCCCGCGCAAGCAGCCCGTCGATCAGCCTCGCATGCGATGCGTCTACGTTCGGCGTTTCCATCGACGCGCACGTGTATCCCTGGATCAGGAAGACAACCGGCCCTTTGGCACCACGTGAGGGAGCGGCGAAGATATCGCGCAGATAGCCGCCTTCGAATGGGACCTCGCCGAGCGTGACTGTGCCGTTTGCGAAGGATTCAATCGGCTTGGGCGCGAGCTTGCCGGAAGCAGAATGTCGTTTCCCGTCACGAATGAACGCGAGCGTCGTTCTCGCACCCGAGCTCAACCGCGAAACCCGGCCGGCCAATGCCGCAGCTGAGCCCACGGG
>JBKPKE010000017.1:0-6160 GCA_046730955.1 Pseudomonadota bacterium | reverse complement strand
GCCGACGGCCGCGGTGGCGCCAACAGCGGGCAGCAGCGCTTTGCCCCGCTCAACAGCTGGCCGGACAATGGCAATCTCGACAAGGCCCGCCGCCTACTGTGGCCGATCAAGCGCAAGTACGGGAAGAACATCAGCTGGGCGGACCTGTTCATCCTCGCCGGCAATGTCGCCATCGAATCGATGGGCGGGCCGATCTTCGGCTTCGGCGGAGGCCGGCCGGACGTGTTCGAGCCGGAGCGCGACATCTATTGGGGAAGCGAGGAACAGTTCGTCGGCCATCCCGACAACAAGACCCGCATCCTGCCCGAAGAGCAGCTGGAACTGGAGAATCCGCTGGCGGCAATTCAGATGGGTCTCATCTACGTCAATCCGGAAGGCCCGGGCGGCAATCCCGATCCGCTGCAGTCGGCACGCGACATCAAGATCACATTCGAGCGTATGGCCATGAATCATGAGGAGACGGTGGCTCTGACCGCTGGTGGCCACACCTTCGGCAAGGCGCATGGCGCGGGCGATCCGAGCCTGGTTGATGCCGGCCCCGAAGGCGCCGACATTGCGCTGCAGGGTCTCGGTTGGGCCAGCTCGTTCGAAAGCGGCATCGGCGAGCATACCATCACCAGCGGCATTGAAGGCGCCTGGGTGAACACGCCGACCCAATGGTCGGAGAATTATTTCCGCCTGCTGCTCGGCTATGAATATGAGCTGGTGAGGTCGCCGGCCGGCGCCCAGCAGTGGCAGCCGATCAACCAGCGCGAAGAGGACATGGCCCCCGCGGCGCACGATCCATCAAAGCGCGTTCCGACGATGATGACGACCGCCGACATGGCGCTTCGTGAGGATCCGGAGTTCCGGGTGATCTCGGAGAAATTCCGGAACGATCATGAAGCGTTCAAGGACGCCTTCGCCCGCGCTTGGTTCAAGCTCACGCACCGCGACATGGGGCCGAAGGGACGGTACCTCGGGCCGGAAGTCCCCAAAGAGGATTTGATCTGGCAGGACCCGGTTCCGGCTGGCCGAGCGCCCTCCACCGGAGACGTCGCGGCGTTCAAGGACAAGATCCTTGGCGCGGGATTCAGCATCGGCCAGCTGGTCAAGACGGCATGGGCGTCGGCCTCGACCTATCGCAAAACCGACCATCGTGGCGGCGCGAACGGTGCTCGCATTCGGCTCGAGCCTCAAAAGGGCTGGGCCGTGAACGAGCCGGTAGAGCTTGGGCGCATCCTGGCGAAGATCGACGAGCTTCGCGGCGGTCTGTCGATGGCCGATGCGATCGTCCTTGCGGGCACGGCCGCCGTCGAGAAGGCGGCGAGGGACGCGGGTCACAATGTCGAAGTTCCCTTCGCCGGCGGCCGCGGCGACGCGACCCAGGAATGGACTGACGCCGAAAGCTTCGCGGTGATGGAGCCGGTGGCGGACGGTTTCCGCAACTACCTCAAGACCAAGCACAGCGTTCGGACCGAGGAGCTGCTGCTCGACAGAGCGTCGCTTCTTGGCCTGTCGGCTCCGGAAATGACGGTGCTGATCGGCGGACTTCGCGTGCTTGGAGCCAACTATCAGGACGGACCCGAAGGCGTGTTGACGACGCGCAAGGGCCAGCTGACCAACGACTTCTTCGTCAACCTGCTCGACAATGAAACCTTCTGGAAGGTTGTCGACGACAGCGGCGATGAGGAGTTCATCGGCTACAGCCGCGGCGGCAATCAGGAGAAATGGCGTGCGACGCGGACCGATTTGATCTTCGGTTCGAACAGCCAGCTTCGGGGGACTGCCGAGGTCTATGCCGAAAAGGGTTGCGAGGAGAAGTTCGTCCGCGACTTCATCAAGGCCTGGACCAGGGTGATGAACGCGGACCGGTTCGATCTCGTCAGCAAGCAGAACGCCAACACGGCTGCGGACGTCGCGGAACCTGCATTGGCCAAATAACCCTTTCGGTCGCTGCGGCGGGACTACTCCCCACCCTCACCCGCCGCAGTCGACCGTTTTGGGGGAGGCGAAATGCATCGTTCGGAAGTCCATCGGCTTGATCCGACCCGGCAATATTGGGTCCCGGCGGTCGTTGCTCCCCAGCCCGACTGGGAAGGCGCTCCCGGATGCACGAAGGGTGCACGCTTCATGGTCGAGGGGCGGACGCTAAAGGCGAGCAGGGAAGAATTCGAGGCGTTCGAAAGCGAGCTTCACTGCCTCAAGTGGATCATGAAGAACCGGTCGCAGCTCAACCGGACGCTGCCGCACGCGCGGGTTCAGGCCGTGGCTCTAGATCGGTGGTTGCTAGGCTTGGAATGACGTCCTTGGCGATGAGACGGAGTGTTTCGGCGAGGAGCTGAAACTCCTCCTCCCGCGGGCTCGAACGACGCCAGATCAACGCAACGCGCCGGAAGCCGTGCTCAGCTTTGAGCGGCCGCGCGTCCACCCGCGTGCCTTCTAGAATGCCGGCCTCGATGGCCATGGCGGGCACGAAGGTCACGCCAAGTCCGTTGTCCACCATCTGAACAAGCGTGTGCAGGGAAGTGCCCATCATCGTCGCCTCTGCGCGAAGCTCCGGCCGGTTGCAGGCGGCGAGGGCATGGTCCTTCAGGCAGTGCCCATCTTCCAGCATCAGCAGCCGGTTCTCGTCGATCGCCCCCGGGTCGATCGCCGGATCTACGGGAGCCTCGCCCCGCGGGAAGGCAACGTACAGCCGGTCCTCGAAGAGCGCGGCCTTATCCACGTCGCCGCAGGCATAAGGCATTGCGAGCAGCACGCAGTCGAGCTGGCCACGCTGAAGCGCGTCGCACGCCGCCTGACTAGTCTCTTCGCGCAGGAAGAGCTTCAGGTTCGGCCATTGCTCGCGAAGGCGCGGGAGCATGGTCGGAAGGAGGAAGGGCGCGATTGTCGGTATGACGCCGAGGCGGAGCTCGCCATGCAACGGCTTGCCTTCCGCCCGCGCCATGTCTGTCAGCTCTTCCGCCTCACGAAGGACGCGCAGTGCCTTTTCCGCGATCTTCGCCCCGAGCGGCGTGAAACGGACCACGCGCCGGGTTCGTTCGACAAGGACCACGCCAAGCAGGTTCTCAACCTCCCGCAGGCCGGCCGAGAGCGTGGACTGTGTCACGAAACAGGCCTCCGCCGCCCGGCCGAAATGGCCATGCTGGCGAAGCGCGACGAGGTATTGGAGCTGCTTGATCGTTGGTAAGTGGACAATCATCGATAAATCCAATCAATACCATCGATATAATCGACTTGAACGATTGGCGCCAGCTTCCTAGATGCTGCGTCGCAACAGACATCATTGCAGTGCAACAAGCGTAAGAGGGAGAATTGAATGCTGACCGTTGGTGACCAGTTTCTGGCGATCAAGGTGCCCGTCCAGCAGGGCACGTCCGCGCTGCCCGCCGGCGAGACGATCGACCTCGGCCAGACGAACGGCAAGTGGAGGATCATCTTCTACTGGCCGAAGGACTTCACTTTCGTTTGCCCGACCGAAATCCAGGGCTATGGCGAGTTGAAGGGTGATTTCGCCGACCGCGATGCCGATCTTATCGGCGCCTCGACCGACACTGACTTCGTCCATTATGCATGGCGCAAGTCGGACGAGCGCCTTGCCGCCGCGGACTTCCCATGGATCGCGGACAACAAGAAGGAGCTCGCCGAGGCTCTCGGAATCCTGTCGAAGGAAGAGGGTGTCGCTTTCCGCGCAACCTTCATCGTCGACCCCGACAACATCATCCAGCACGTGACGGTCAACGGCCTGAACGTGGGGCGCAACCCGCAGGAGACACTTCGTATCCTCGACGCACTCCAGACGGACGAGCTGTGCCCATGCAACTGGACGCAGGGTGAAGAGGTGCTGCGCCCGGCGGCTTAAGCCCCCTTATCGCCGCACGTAGCATTTCTCGGGGCGTGGAGACTGCTCGGGTTTCCGCGCCCCAACTGTATCTTCAGGAGATCAATTGCATGTCACTCAAGCAGTTCGCCGACGTCCTTCCCGATTACGCGAAGGACCTTCGGCTGAACCTTTCATCGATCCTCAACGACCAGAATCTGGGCGAGGAACGCAAGAACGGACTTCTGCTCGCCTGCGCGCATGGGTCGGGGCACAAGCCCCTGGTCGAGGCGGTCGAGGCGGAAGTCGAAGGCAAGCTTTCGGGAGAGGTCGCGAACGCCGCTCGAGGAGCGGCCGCGGTGATGGCGATGAACAACGTCTACTACCGGTTCGTCCATCTCGTTGCGAACCCGGAATATGGAACGATGCCGGCCAAGCTGCGCATGAACCTCATCGCCTCGCATGGCATCGCGAAGGAAGACTTCGAGCTGTTCAGCATCGCGGTCTCGGCCATGAACGGCTGCGGCATGTGCATCGAGAGCCACGAGCGCGTTCTTCTGCAGCATGGCGTGAAGCCGGAGACCATTCAGTCGGCGGTGCGCATTGCGGCCGTGTTGAAGGCCGTCGGAACGGTCCACGCGACCCTCTAGTCGAGACCGTCGACCCATAGCGGGACGAGATGTGGACGGCCGGGTGGCTTGAGCCTTAGACCGGGCGTAGAACAACGCTATGCCCGATGTTGCGACAAGCCGGCGCCAGGAAAGGCTCGACGCTCGTCTAGGCGATCCTGCCTGGCTGCCTCACCGGGTCCTCGACGACGGCCGCGTCCTTCGACTGGTCCATCTCTCGCGAGCCGAGCAGCGTGAAATGTCGTTTCTCGACAGAAGACGCATCAGCGAGGAGCGCGACTTTGTCGACTTGCCGATCAGCCAGATACGCGACGCTCAGCGGGCGTCCGCGACAGGCCCTCATTTCATCTTTCACTCCGCTTTCTGCCGTTCGACCTTGCTGTCGCGAGCACTGCAGGTGGATGGCGTTTCGACGGTGCTCAAGGAGCCGCAGGCGCTCGCCGATTTGGCAGAGATGCTGCCGAAATCGGGTTGGCCGCAGGAACAGAGACTTGCCTTGGACGTCGTGCTCGATCTGATGGGGCGGACCGAGCGGCCTGGTGAGCGGTCGCTGATCAAGCCGAGCAATGGCGCCAACCTGCTGATCGAGCATATCATGGAGTTGCGCCCGGATAGCCGCATCCTGCTGATGTACGCGCCGCTTCCGGCTTTTCTGCTGTCGGTCTGCCGCCGGAGGCGCTGGTCTCGGGTGCGGCGGTTCGCGACGGCATATCGACGCTTTCCTCAGTTTGAGACGGAAGGCACGCGCGATCTAATGCTGCTCACCGATCTTCAGGCAGCAGCGTTCCTTTGGCTTCAGCAGCAAGCGCAGTTCGCGCGCCTGGTACGCGACTTTCCGCCAGCGAGAGTCGCGACGTTGCAGGCCGACGTCTTTCTGGCAGAGCCCGCCCGAACGCTTCGAGCTGCCGCCGCACATTTGGGACTTACAGTGACGGATGAACAAGTCGCGGAGATCACGGCAGGGCCGATTTTCAGCAAGGATTCCAAGAAGCCTGATCAAGGGTTCGACGAGCGAATTCTGAAGCGCGACGAAGCTTTGGCGAAACTGGCCTTCGGTCCAGAGCTACAGGGGGCGCTTGATTGGGCCGCAGCCGTATCTGCGGAAGCTGCAGTTCCAAAGGACCTTGGATCGCGGCTCTAGTGCCCGCTCCGAGAAAAGCAGGCGTCAGAAGAATTGCCGAAGGCCCGCCGAGAGCTGCCAGCCCTGTCGCAACTGGACGCCGTTGACATGTTGATAGAGCGGAACGCCGACTTCGACGCCGAGCTGCGGTCCGCGCTTGCCATCGACCCTTGGCTCCCAATTCACGCCGAGCGCGCCGACAAGCAGGTCCCCACCATAGTTCTCGGGAAAATCTGACGGCATCTCATCGAAATGGGGCCCGTCGTAGGCGCCATGAATACGGCCCTGATGGGTATATTCCAGCCGTGCGGTCGCACCGAGGTTCGAGCCGACAAGGTAACTTAGCCAGCCGGTCATGAGTGCCTTGTTGCCAAGCCTGTAACCCGAGCTGTTCCGGTCTTCGACACGCCAGCGGTAGCTCGCCTGTGCACCCCAGCCGAGACGGCCCTGCTGGCCCTTGACCGTCGCCGCCGGCTCGAGGTCCCATGTCCCGCTACCCGTCTGCATGCAATATTCGACAAAGGTACCCTGGTCCTTGATCCCGGATTTTCCAGTCGGGACCCACAAGCCCAAGGTCACATGGGCTTTGACCTGTTCGCTGTCGGAGAT
>JBKPKE010000016.1:0-4648 GCA_046730955.1 Pseudomonadota bacterium | reverse complement strand
GCTTTCTGCGGAACTCCTTCCAGCATCAGCCTTGTGATCTTGCGCGTGCCCACGGGGAGCCTCACCGCCGCGGCTAGTTCGGCACCGAGGGCTTCAAGGTCAGTGATCCGGCTGAGCGGAATGCGCTCGAACAATTGCCTGGCGGCCTTGTTCAGCATCTCGACGCGTCCGTCCGCACCCACCGTGAGGAGGGCATTCGGCGAGTCGTCGACAATTGCGGCCAGGTAGCGAGCTTCCGCGCCCTGTTGCGCGTGCCTCGCGTGCAGCACTTTCAGGGCGTCGTCGAGTGTTCGGCCGAGCACGTCGAAGCCGCCCCCGCTCGGGTCCGTGAACCGCTGCGAATAATCTTCGAACCGAACGGATTCGATGAAGCGCGACACCAGAAAGTTCGTGCGGCGAATGAAATCCCAGAGGCTTGCTAGCGCGGCAACGGCGACGAGGATGGCGACGATCAGGCCCGCTCGAACACCGGGCGTCGACAGGGCAAGCCCCACCAGCACGATCGCGCCGACTAGAAGGAGCGTTCGCCACGCGAGGCCGAATTCGAACCTTCGCCTAAAGTCCATGCTTTTCCATGCGCCGATAGAGCGCGCCGCGCGAAAGGCCGAGTTCGGAGGCAGCTACCGAGACGTTGAAATGGTGCATTCTCAGCGCGCGCTCGATCATCTGCTTCTCGACCTGGTCGAGATTGAGCGTGTCGCCGGCAACGGACAGCGCGGCAGCTTGCGAGCGTGACGAAAGTGGGAAATCCTCGATCTGGTAGCGGTTGCCGTCGGCCATGATCACGGCCCGTTCGGCAGCATGGCGAAGCGCGCGTACGTTCCCGGGCCAGTCATGTTCCGTGAGGCGCTCGAGAACATGCGCGGGAAGCTCTCGCTCCGGCTTGTCGTACCTGCGAGCGTAGAGGCGAAGGTAATGATCAAGAACCACGGGGACGTCCTCCCGCCTTTCACGCACGGGCGGCAGAGGGATCTCGATCGTGTTCAAGCGGAACAGGAGATCCTGCCGGAACCGCTTTTCGTCCGAGAGGCCGTCGGCGGAGACATTAGTCGCCGCTACTACTCGCACGTCGATCGGGATGTGCTTGTTGGAGCCGACGGGAACCACTTCACGCTGTTCCAGCGCGGTGAGCAGCTTCGGTTGGAGATGGAGCGGCAGGTTGCCGATTTCATCGAGGAACAATAGCCGCCATCGAACAGCGGATCGGCTTCGAGCCTGGGCCAAACCAGATCGAGCAAATACGGATACCCGTATTGCTGAACCACTAGCTGTCCGATCTCACTATCCGCGAGCTGGTTCAGTGGCTTCTTCCATGACCTTTGGATCGCAGCGATCATCGGGGTTGGCGCATCCTCCGGATCGCCCTCCCTTACGCCTGTTAGCTCCTCCAGCGAGAGTGAGAAGTCAGTGTCGTGCTGCGCCATCCGCCAAACAGAGCCGCTTTGGCCAATGTCCGCAATGGGTCGAAAGCAGACCTAAGCCGCGAGTAATCTCTTCGGGTGGAAAGCGGACGTCGTGAGAACTATTCCCGCGACCCGCAGGGGCTGGTAGCCTGCGCGTGCGACGAACGGGCCATATCATTGGGAACCAAGCGCAAGCGTTCGATGCCCTGGCGGCTCCTGCGGTATCTGGGCGTGGCCCTGGCCTTGCTCCTGGCGACGGCCGTAGCGCTCCGCCTGCTCAACCCGTTACCGCCGCTCGAACCCCGCACCGTGTCGCACCATTTTAGCAATACCGGGGGCACCCCTCTCGGCCGGGCGGGCGAAGCCATGCGGCGGGGGCACGAGGGGGAGTCGGGCATCCACATGCTGCTCGACGGTCACGATGCCTTCGCCGCTCGAGTGCTCCTCGCGCGCAAGGCCCAGCGCAGCCTCGATGTGCAATATTACATTTGGCACCGGGATCTCTCTGGCACGCTCATGCTGGAAGCGATGCTCGAGGCCGCCGAACGCGGCGTACGAGTTCGAATCCTGCTCGACGACAATGGCGTCTCCGGCATGGACGACGTGCTGGCGGCGCTCGACCGGCATCCGAACATCGAAATCCGCCTGTTCAACCCATTCGTGATTCGCCATCCCAAGCCGATCGGCTACATCACCGACTTCAACCGCCTGAACCGGCGGATGCACAACAAGAGCTTCACCGCTGACAATGAGGCCACCATCATCGGCGGCCGCAATATCGGCGACGAATATTTCTCGGCCACTGATGGTCGGCTCTTCGCCGATGCCGACGCGCTTGCAATCGGCGCCGTCGTGAACGCTGTGTCGACGGATTTCGACCGTTACTGGTCGAGCCAGTCAGCTTACCCCTTGACCAGGATTCTGGGCGCGGCCGCTGGTGCTACACCTCAGACCATCCACGACAGAGCGTCCCTCGTGGAACGCGATTGCGCCGCACGGGAATATGTCGCGGCGATCGCCAGGGTGCATCTCATTGCCCAAATGCTCGACCGGACCCTGCCGTTCGAGTGGGCGCCCGTCCGGATGATCAGCGATGACCCCGCCAAGGGCGTGGGCAAGGGGCGGGATGAGTTGCTGATCACTGCGCTGCGCGAAGCAATGGGTGACCCGCACAGCGAGCTTCGGCTGGTTTCGGCCTACTTCGTGCCGACGCAAGCGGGCGTAGACGCCCTGGGCCGTTTATCCGAAGCCGGTGTCGACACTGCGATCTTCACCAACGCGTTTGAGGCCAGCGACGTTTGGATCGTTCATGCGGGCTATGCTCACTATCGCCGCCCGCTTTTGGAAAAGGGCGTACGCCTATTCGAGATGCGTGCCGGAGGCGACCCCGGTGCCGAAGGGCACAGGCGGCTTTTCCCAATGGGCTCGGGCAGCGGTATAGGTTCGGATAGCGGCCCCGTCCTCCGCTCTTCGGCGACGACGCTCCACGCCAAGACCTTCGCCATCGATCGGCGGAAAGTTTTCATTGGCTCGTTCAACTTCGATCCGCGCTCGATGCACCTGAACACCGAGCTAGGCTTCCTCATCCAGAGCCCTGTTCTTGCGACCTCGGTGTCCGCAGCCTTCGAAAAAAACATTCCGGCCACCGCCTACGAAGTCGTGCTGTCGAAGGACGGGCAATTGAACTGGGTTGAAAGGCGCAACGGAAGCGTGATCGTCCACAAGGAAGAGCCTGGAACCACGGGATTTCAGCGAAAAGGGATCTGGCTTCTGTCGCATTTGCCGATTGAATGGCTGCTCTAGAGTTGCGGTGTAGGTCGAGGGCGGGACGCGAGACGCGCCCAATGTCCGCAATGGGTCGAAAGCCGACACTGCCTCACCTTTTGAAGAACACCCATTGAGCCGGGAAATCGCAACCGGTATTCAAAACGTCAGGATTGGGCCGTCGCCGGATGCGGGGAGCAGGCACATCGAGTTTTATTGGGAAACAATTGCGCTCACGATAGGCGCGCTGCTGCCGATCATGAATCCGTTCAGCACGGCTCCGATGTTCATTTCGCTAACCGCCGGGGCCACCGCCAAGGCGCGCAACAGGGAGGCATTGCTCGCCTGCATCTACGCCTTCGCGATCCTTGCCACATTCCTGCTAATTGGCGCGGCAATAATCGATTTCTTCGGCACCTCTGTTCCCGGGCTTCGGGTCGCTGGCGGCCTGAGCATCTCGGTGACCGGATTCAAGATGTTGTTTTCCGCCTCCCCGACGGGGTCGAAAGATTCTGACGAGCCGCAGACGCGGAAACTTGAGATTGCCTTCACTCCGATCGCCATGCCGGGCCTTGCAGGTCCCGGATCGATCTCCGTCGTTCTCACCTCGGCCGCGCAGATCCAGAGCATCCGGCCGGAAGAGTTCATTCTCATTCACGTCGCGGTGATCATTGGAATGGCGATCACGTTGGTCTTTTGCTACTTCGTGCTCCGGGCAGCCGGCTTGATGGATCGCTTTCTGGGAAAATCCGGCATCGATGCCATGACGCGGATCTTCGGTTTCCTTTTGATCGCAATCGGAATGCAGTTCCTTCTGACCGGGATCAGTGACTTCTACGGCATCGCGCACGCGTGATGCGTAGTGGGTCGGAGGGAGCGCTCATCGCCCTTCGGCATGACGTCGCCGCGCTCGAGCGCAGCCAATCCCAATCCCTGGTCGGATCGTCACAAGAAGCTCATCTCAACCCTCCTTTGACTGATGCGAGAGCCGGACGAGCGGCTTCATGTGTTGGAAGACGAGCGATCTTGAACCCAGCGAATCCATAGACCACGTCCAGGAGCGGACTCACGTAGTTGAAAACCGCAAATGGAATGTAGGCGAACGTCGGCACGCCAAGCACTGCCGACATAAACGCTCCGCATGAGTTCCACGGGACCAGCGGCGCCGTGACAATCCCCCCGTCCGAGATGGCGCGTGAGAGGTTCGTGCTTGCAAGTTTGCGCTTCTCAAACTCTGCCCCGAACAATCCCGTCGGAAGGACAAGCGCCACATATTGATCCGCGGTGATGACGTTGAGGCCGATCGCCGTCGAGACGGTGGTGGCGATCAGGCTGCCAGTCCGTTTGGCCCTCAGCAGGATTGGCGTAATCAGCTTCGTCAGAAAGCCGAATTCGTCGAGAAGAGATCCGAACTTCAGTGCCGCAATAATGAGCCAGATTGTGAGGAGCATGCTGGCCATGCCGCCCCGGGACAGAAGATC
>JBKPKE010000015.1:0-43646 GCA_046730955.1 Pseudomonadota bacterium | reverse complement strand
CGCCTGCACCGTTCCGTCGCCGCCGTTGATAATCAGGATCTTCGGGCGCACGCGAGCGATCGTCCGCAGCGCATCGCCAATCTGCTCGGCGCGTTCGACCTCGTAATGAAAGATATCCGGATGATCCGCACAATAATCGCGGATGCGCGACAACTGCGCGATGTTGCCCGTCGACTTGGGATTCGACAGGAGTGCGATGCGAGGCCGATTCATTCAGGCGCCGGTCCGCAAAACGGTCAGCAAGCGCGGCGCGAAACGCGATTTCGGCATGATTTTCGTGTTCCGTCCGCTATAGCCACAACCATGGACCGCTGCCGTTCACCAAGGCGCAACGGTCCAGTGCGCTATCTCGGCTGGGTTTGCGGCCAAATCATGGTGTTGGGACGACAAAATCCGTGCGCCGACTGTCGCTAATCGATCGATACCTTGCGAAGACGATTGCCATCCCTCTCATCGGGACGCTGCTGCTCGCGGCGATGCTGCTCGTTCTCGACAAGATGTTGCGGCTGTTCGACTTCGTGGTGAATGCGGGCGGCCCGGTGAGCGTCGTTTGGCGCATGCTTGCCAACCTGCTTCCTGAATATTTCTCGCTCGGCATCCCCATCGGCCTGATGCTCGGCATCCTGCTCGCCTTCCGGAAGCTCGCCCTTTCGTCCGAGCTCGATGCGCTTCGCGGCATTGGAGCAGGCTTCGGCCGGCTGTTGCGCGTCCCCTACGCCTACGCAGTCGTACTGATGCTTTTGAATCTATTCATTGTCGGCTGGCTGCAGCCCTGGACCCACTACGGATACGAGCGCCTCCGCTTCGACCTTCGGTCCGGGGCCCTTGGGGCATCGATGAAGGTTGGCGAGTTCAACCAGCTTGGAAAGAGAATGACCCTGCGCATTGAGCGCAGCGAGAAGAAGGGAACCCAGCTCTACGGTATTTTCATCCAGACCGACGACCGCTCGGGCATGTCCGTGGCCGCTACCGCCGAGCGGGGCAGATTCCTTTCAACGGATGACCCCGACGTGATCCTCTTCCGGCTGGAAAATGGCCGGCTTGTTCAGGACTCGCCCAAGTTTCAGACGCCGAGGACTCTTTCCTTCGATCTTTACGATCTGCCCATCCCCATCCCCCGAGTGGATCCCTTCCGTCAGCGCGGCCACGAAGAGATTGAGGAACTGACACTGCCGGAACTCGTGCGGGTCGGTTATCTGACCCCGAACGTCCCACATGAGGAAAGGCTTGGAGTTCAG
Source organism: Pseudomonadota bacterium (assembly GCA_046730955.1). Classification (GTDB taxonomy): domain Bacteria; phylum Pseudomonadota; class Alphaproteobacteria; order Sphingomonadales; family Sphingomonadaceae; genus Sphingomicrobium. The sequence continues at coordinate 42,408 of JBKPKE010000015.1, read as the reverse complement.
GCCAATCTGCATTTCCGCCTGGTTGAAGTGATCATGATGCTCATGCTTCCGCTGCTCGCGGTGGCGCTGGCAGTGCCGCCCAAGCGCAGCGCCTCATCGCTTGGAATTTTCGTGGGGATCGTGATGGTCGTCGCCTATCACAAGGTGAACCAATATGCAGAGCAGTCAGCTTCGCAGGGTCGAATGGAGCCGATACTCGCGCTCTGGATACCGCTGATCGCTTTCGCGGCGTTGATCTACTGGATGTATCATGTTTTGGCGCACCGGCCTGGCGGTCAACCGATCGGCGCTCTTGAAAGGGTCTTCACGGTTCTTGCTTCGCGTGTCCGGCGCCTGCTTCCGAAGCCGAGCGAAGCATGATCAATCTGCATTTCTTCCCGTCGCGGCAACTCGCTTTCTACACCGTCAGGCTGTTCGTAACGCGCAGTCTGGCAGTCCTGCTTGCACTCATCCTTGTGCTCATGACCCTCGATCTTCTCGGAGAGTCAGGGAAAATACTCGCCGTGCCCGGCAACGGCGAGGCGGAGCTGTGGCGATATGTCTCGTTACGGGTTCCGCTCCTGATTTCGCGCTTCCTGCCTTTTTCGGTGCTGCTCGGCACTTTGATCGCGTTCACCGGCCTTAATCAGCATAGCGAGGTGGTCGCGATGAAGGCGGCGGGAATCTCCGCGCACCAAATGCTGGCTCCGTTGATCGTCGCCAGCCTGGTGATCGCCGGTGCGCTATTCGTCTTCAACGAGAAGGTCGTGGTCAATGCCAACCGTCAGGTCACGGTATGGAGCGATAACGACTACAAGCCCGTCCCGCCTGAAAGCGGGATATTGTCGAACGTCTGGCTCCTCGATGGGGTCGACCTGATACAGGCCAATCTCGTCGGCGGCGGGCCCAACCTCTTTCACGCTCAGGGCGTGACCATCTACGAACGACAGGGCGGCGAGCTTCAGCGCGTACTTAAGGCAGCCCGCGCCGATCCCGCCGGAAACGGATGGGTGCTCAGGGACGTACGCGTCTACGATTCCGCAATGAACGTGGTCCGGCGCTTGCCCCAGATGACCGCCATGCAAGGCGTCCAGCCCGAGCAGCTCACGCTCGCAAAGGTCGATCCGGATCAGCTCGACTTCTGGACGCTGAGGGAAAGGATCGGCCAGCTCGAACGCGCCGGCCGCCCTGCAGCCGAAGCGAAGGCCGGCCTGTGGCACAAGGTTTCGAGTCCCCTCTCGACCGTCCTGATGCCCTTGCTGGCGGCCACAGCAGCCTTCGGTCTGGCGCGATCCGGGCAGGTTCTCGTCCGGGCAACTATTGGGATGGCCTTGGGCTTTGCCTATTTCGTCGCCGACAATTTCAGCCTCGCGATGGGCAATGTCGGCGCCTATCCGCCCTTGCTCGCCGCCTGGGCGCCGTTCGTGCTGTTCCTGCTGGTCGGGGAAACGGTGTTAATACGGTCCGAGGAGTGATCGCGCGATAATCTCCGCTTCGGAGCGAAGTGCAGGCTTAGCTTAAGCGGAAATTCCGAAATGATCGGCGGTGTTTTTGCTCGCCGTCCTCGCCGCAGTTGCCACGCTGCCCGCGCAACCTCAGGCGCAGGCCACTATGCGCGTCGTTCGTGCGCAGCGCATCGACCGAGATGAGTGGCGCCGCTCTACGCGGAAGCGGGAGATTGTCCTCCACGAAGGCGGGCGCACGATGACGCTCCGCCTGATCGAGTTCGAATAGGGGCTAGCGCGTTCCGGCGTTCCAGCTGCTGGCGGCAAGGCGGCCGACGAGCTTGTAGAGGTGCCGATAGCTGGAATCGTGATAGACCGACCCTCCGTCCAGCGCTCTGCACAGCCGGCGATGCGCTTCCCCCAACGCATGGTAAGGTAGCCCAGGCAGCAGATGGTGGAGTGCGTGATAACGCAGCCCGACCGGCGCCCAAAGGACCGGTAGGGTGGCAGGCGGTGGCACGTTCACGCTGTCGAGAAACTGCGCGGTGACGCTCATCGGCTCCCCGTCGTTCTCCCAGAGATGCGCGACAAGCGTGCGGATCTGATTCAAGAACATCACGCCCGATGCAACACCCAGGAAGATCAGGAACGCGCGTAGCGGGATGACACCCGTTGAGACCATTGCAAGCAGCGCGATCGCCCAGAGGCTGGATGCCCCTTCCATCCACAGCCACTGGCGGCGAAACTCACCATCGGGCTGCGGGCGACGGAACTTGGGATTGATCTGCAGGCCCGAATATTTTGCGACGACGGTCTCACGCAGCTTGGGTGAGAAAAGCGAAAGCGGAGCGAGAATCCCGAACCGGATCAGCATTCCGATCGGAGCGAGCGCAGCAGCAATCATGAAGACAGGCAAAGTCCACGGTTTCATCAGAGCCAACGGCAGATATTCGGGATCGTTGGCTGTCCCGTAATAGCGCTTGGCATGATGCTGGTTATGGACGCCTTCGTACATGAAGGATGGCACGAGCAGCGGAATGCCGACGATCAGGTTCCACACCAGCCGAAAGCCGGGCACCGCATTCGGCTTCACGTGCGTCAACTCGTGGATGAAGCTCCCGGCCCGATAAAGGGCGAGGACCGCAACCACGCCTGCCACGACGGCTGACAGCGTGGAGCTCGCGAAGATGGCCATAAACAGGCCCGTATAGCCGAGGACTGCCGAACCGATCAGGTCCGCCCAGTAAATGACGGGGCTCGCGACGTTGAGATCGCGAGTCAGGTCCGCCGCGGCCTTCAGCATGGCCTTGTCGTCGTCACGCGTGACCGGCCGCTGCTTCGCGGCAGCGCCGATCGCATCGCGCTCCAAGATCATTGTGTCTGTCATAAGTGATTGCCGGTGCTTGGCGATTGGCAGGAGATAGTGGCGCGAACATGGCGCTTCAACGTCACGGCTGGCGCTCCAAACGGCGAGCGGCTAGCGCGGCCGGATGAGCACTGCGCCCCTGAGGATCGAGCCGGTTGAACTGGTGAAGAACGGCCGGAAGGCCTTCGTCGACTTTGCCTGGGAGGTCTACAAGGACGATCCCGCCTGGGTTCCTCCGTTGAAAGATGAGGTGCACGGTCTGCTGAATCCCAAGAAGAATCCCTGGTTCGGCCACGCTCGCGCACAATATTGGCTTGCGTTTCGGGGCGACAAGGCCGTCGGCCGCATCAGCGCCCAGGTAGATGATCTCGTGCTGGAACATATGGGCCCAGGCACCGGGCAATGGGGCATGTTCGAAGCGCTTGATGCGGAAGCCGCGGCCGAGCTCATTGCGACTGCCGAGACTTGGCTTCGGCAAGAGAAGATGACGCGCGCCTTGGGACCCTTCAGCCTGTCGATCTGGGACGAGCCTGGCTTGGAAATCGAAGGGTTCGATGAGCCGCCAACGGCGATGATGGGTCACCATCGTCCGGAATATCAGGCATGGGTTGAATCCGCAGGTTACGAAAAGGCGAAGGATCTCGTCACCTACGCCCTGGACATCACACATTGGCACGATCCGCTGATCGAGCGTCTCATTGCTGCAGGCGAGCGCAATCCGCGGATCTGCATCCGCACCGTCGACAAATCCAGGTTCGACGAAGAAGCGCGACTGATCCTCAACCTGCTCAACGACGCCTGGTCGAACAATTGGGGCTATGTTCCGCTGACGGAGGCGGAGATCGCCTATGCCGGAAAGAAACTCAAACCGATCATTTTCGAAGAACTCGTGCGGATTGCGGAGGTGGACGGGGAACCTGTCGCCTTCATGCTCACCATCCCCGACATCAATGAGTTGCTGAAGGACCTGAACGGCGAATTGTTTCCGTTCAACTGGATCAAGCTGCTGTGGCGTTTGCGGAAGCCGCGGACGCGGCGGCTGCGCGTGCCGCTGATGGGCGTCGCGAAAAAGCTCCACGGGTCACGCCTCGCCAGCCAGCTCGCCTTCATGATGATCGAGTTCACACGCCGGGAAGCCGTCTCGAAATTCGGAGCGACGCACGGTGAGTTCGGCTGGATCCTGGAGGACAACAAGGGGATGCTGTCGATCGCACAGCTACCCGGAGCCTCGATCAACCATCGTCACAGGATCTACCAGAAGGCCCTGTGACGGCCCGTCGGGCTTTAATCCTGGCGGCAGACCGACTGCAATTTGCGACGGTCACAGTGAAGTCAGGATTATCCTGACCCTTTTCTAAGGTCCTGATTGATTTAACGATTTTGCCGGCTGTTGCAGCTTAGTAGTGCGGCTGGACGCTGCTCCCCCTGTCGGCTTCCGGTCCGCTGAACCCGCGATAGCCGCGATCCCCCTGGTCGCTCGGCATCGTGGCGCCGGCACGGCGTCGCGGGAACGGAACGGTCCGCGTCTGGGGGTGAGTTGTGGGCGGACGCGGGCCGTTTCCCTCCGCAAGGGTAAGAAGCTGCATCCTTAGGATAATCCTCGGTAATTCTTTGGGGAATCTTCCCGATGGGATTGCGCGAGAAGACTGCGAACATCCGCGCGGAGGTGTCATCCATGAACAGCATCCGCCCTCGTCGGGGGCGCGCCGTCATTCCGAGTCCCCAACCGGACGACTTGATGCGCCTTTATACGGTCTGCGTCTTCGACGAAGAGTTGGTTGTTCCCTGGATCGAGCTCATCGACGCGAGAGACGACCAAGAGGCTGTCGCGCTTGCTCATTCAATTCAGCCGTCAAAACGACGCGAAATCTGGGATCGTCACAGGCTCGTGGCGGAACTTCCGCGGCTCTAGGCCAGCTCCACCCACGTCGGCGCATGGTCGCTCGCCTTCTCCTCACCGCGCGCCCACTTGTCGACGCCGGCACCAACAAGCCGGTCGGCAGCTTCGGGTGAACATAGAAGATGGTCGATGCGAAAACCGGCATCGCGCTGCCAGCAGCCTGCGGTGTAGTCCCAGAAGGTGTAGAGGCGGTCGTCGTTGGGGTGGAAGGCACGCAGCGCCTCCGTCCAGCCTTGATTGACGATCTTGCGCCACTGCGCCCGTGTCTCGGGCTGAACGAGCGCGTCGTTAGCGGCGGCTCGCATTGAGAAAACGTCGCGGTCTTCGGGCACGACGTTCCAATCGCCCGCGAGGACCGCTGCGCGCTCGCCTGCCAGCAGCGTCGCTGCATGCTCCTCGAGCCGCCGCATCCATTTGAGCTTGTAGTCGAACTTCTCGGTTCCGATCGGATTCCCATTCGGCAGGTAAAGCGAGGCCACGATCATTTTGCCGACACCGTTCGCCTTGACCTCCGCCTCGATGTAGCGGCTGTGCGTATCGTCGGGATCGCCGGGGAGGCCCACGCGCCGGAGTTCGGGCTGATCACCCTTCGTCAGGATGGCGACACCGTTGAAACCCTTCTGTCCGTGCCAGACGGCGCCGTATCCAGCGGCCTCGATATCGGCGATGGGCAGCGCTTCGTCTGCGCACTTCAATTCCTGAAGGCAGACGACGTGCGGCTGCTCCCGCTCAAGCCATTCGAGCAGGCGCGGCATGCGCGCGCGTATGCCGTTGATGTTGAATGTGCTTAGCTTCAAACCGAGAAGCTCGAGCCGCAGCCGCAGCCTGAAGCTGCATTGGGATTGGTTACCCGGAAGGAAGCGCCGCCCAGGTCCTCGACAAAGTCGACGGCCGCACCGCGCACGAGGTCCAGGCTGACGGGATCGACCACCAGCTTGACGCCGCCGGTCTCGGCGACCGCGTCTTCTTCTGCTGCGGCATCGGCCAGTTCAAACTTGTAGGTGAAGCCAGCGCAGCCTCCGCCATCGACGGCCAGCCGCAGAATTGCCGGTTTCGACTGACGCGCAGCGATCGCCGCCACACGCCTTGCGGCATTCTCAGTGAGGGATATCTCGGCTTGGCTCACGCCGGTGAGATAGGGGCGGAAGCCCCGGGCAGCAACCTTAGCGGCCGCCGTTCGGGCCGCCGAGAGCGATCTGGTCCATCGAGTGGGTGCCGGCATTCTTCTGCATGGCGACCAGATAGTCAGTCGACTTCATAAAGGGGATCGGGTTCACCGGCTTGCCGTCGATGCGCACTTCATAGTGGAGGTGGCTGCCGGTCGAACGGCCGGTCGAGCCCATGTAAGCGATCAGCTGGCCGCGCTTAACCGGCTGTCCCGCCTGGATGATGATGCGCGAGAGGTGACCGTAGCGCGTCTCGATGCCGCGACCATGGTCCAACTCGATGAGATTGCCGTAACCGCCATTGTTCCAGCCGGCGCGTTCAACGGTTCCATCGGCCGTAGCGTAGATCGGGGTGCCGTAGGGGCCGGCAAGATCGATTCCCGCATGCATTGCGTGGCCGCCGCGGAACGGGTCGTTGCGAACGCCGTAGCCGCTGGTGAAGGCCGCGGTCTTTACCGGCTTGTCGGACGGAATCGCGATGGCTGAGGAGGCGAGATTGTCGAGCTTCTTCCAGCTCGTGAACAATTGCTTGAAGGTCGGATCGGCGTTGCCGTCGAACGGACCGCCTTGACCCGCATGACCGGCCTTCGGCGGATAGAAGCCGAGGCGTTTCAGGGTTGCCGCATCCACATCCTCGCTGGCGAGGGCAGCGGCAAGAGCGAGCTGGCGCTCTTCGATAACCTTCACACGACGCTCGGTCTCGGCCGCAAGCTTCGCAACTTGCGCGGAATATCCGTCGGCAGACAAAGTAGCGGCCGCAGATGCGGCCGGAGCGGAAGGATTCATGAAGCGGGCAAAGGCGTAGCTCGACCAGGCGACCAGCGCCATCAAGCCCAAAAAGAATACGAATTGAAGGGTTGCCGAGAGGCGAAAACGGCGAAGCTGAGTGCCGTCATGGACGAAAAAATCGCGGTCTTTGAAAAGGCCGGATGTCGCCGCCAGAACTGTAGACATAACCCCTCGCTCCCAAACCCATTCCAGACCGCGAAGCGCGATCCGGATTACATCGATCAAGGAGCTCCCCAGCCCCACTCTACCGGCGGAATGTGCCCTTCACCCGTCGGCGAAGCGGAGACTGCCCCCCTGTGGTTAAGGAATTCAACCTTCGGTTCCTCTCGCCGGGATGAGCCGTCCGCTCACTGCGGTGAACCGTTGTTTCAGGGATAATCCCGAGTACGAAATGCGGGCGAATCAGGTTGTTGTGCGCTGCACAATAAAAGAATCCCGATCGCCTTGCGGAGGCCACAATCGCCGCTAAAACCGGTGGCGGGCCACGCCGTCCCAACGCGGCGCGTGCTCTCTGCAAGGAGAGTTGAATTGACTGACACCGCTATGGCAGGCGCAAAGCTGCGTCGGCCGAAACCGACCACATTACCGGCACGTCCCCATTTTTCGTCCGGCCCGTGCGCCAAGCCGCCCGGCTGGGGCCCATCGCTCATCGACACGAGATCGCTCGGCCGCTCGCACCGATCAGCCCTTGGCAAGGCTCGGCTGCAAGAAGCGATCGAGCGGACCCATGCACTGCTGCGACTGCCGGCCGACTATCGGCTCGGCATCGTTCCCGCCTCGGACACGGGCGCCGTCGAGATGGCTTTGTGGGCGCTCCTTGGAGCCCGGCCGGTCACGATGCTGGCCTGGGAAAGCTTCGGCGCCGGCTGGGTGACGGACGTACTCAAGCAATTGAAACTCGAAGCCGATGTCCGCACTGGAGGTTACGGAGAGATTGCCGAGTTGGGCGGCATCGATCCCGGAAGCGACATTGTCTTCACCTGGAACGGCACCACGAGCGGCGTCCGCGTGCCGAACGGCGACTGGATCGCCGAAAATCGCACGGGCCTCACCATCTGCGATGCGACCTCCGCGGCTTTTGCACAGCCGATCGACTGGCCGAAGGTGGATGTCGGCACGTTCAGCTGGCAGAAGGCGCTGGGCGGAGAAGGCGGGCATGGGATGCTGGTGCTCTCCCCACGGGCCGTTGAGCGGCTCGAACAGGCGCAGCCCAGCCGTCCCCTTCCGAAGATCTTCCGACTCACCAAAGGAGGCGGGCTGATCGAGGGCGTCTTCAAGGGCGAGACCATCAATACGCCGTCAATGCTCGCCGTCGAAGACTGGCTCGTCGCTGTCGATTGGGCGGAGCGGATTGGCGGACTGGACGCCCTCATCGTCCGCGCGGATGCCAATTCCGCAGCCCTCAACCAGTGGGTGCAGCGCTCCAACTGGATCGAGCATCTCACAAAGGATCCGGCGATCCGTTCGAATACGTCCGTCTGTCTGCAATTCGCCGATCGCTCGGACGAGGAGGCGAACAAGGCGCGCCAAAAGGCGATCGTGAAGCTGCTTGAGAGCGAGAACGCCGCTTACGATATCGGGGCCTATCGCGACGCGCCTCCCGGCATCCGCATCTGGTGCGGAGCGACGGTGGATACTTCGGACATTGAGGAACTCGGGCCTTGGCTCGACTGGGCCTGGGAGACGACAAAGTGAGCTCGGCTGTGCGTGTGTTGATTGCAGACAAAATGGATCCGAAGGCCGCGGCAATCTTCCGCGAGCGAGGAATCGAGGTCGATGAAAAGCCCGGGCTCTCTCCGGAGGAATTCGCGACGATCATCGGCGATTATGACGGCCTCGCCGTCCGCAGCTCCACGAGGGTCAATGCGACCTCGATGGACGCAGCCGTTCCGAGGCTGAAGGTCATCGGCCGCGCCGGAATCGGCGTGGACACGATTGACGTGCCGGCCGCGACGGCTCGCGGCATCGTCGTGATGAACACGCCGTTCGGCAACTCCATCACCACGGCCGAGCATGCCATCGCAATGATCTTCGCCCTGGCTCGCGAAATACCTGCTGCCGACCAGTCTACGCAGGCCGGCAAGTGGGAGAAGAACCGTTTCATGGGGGTCGAGCTCAGCGCCAAGACGCTCGGGCTCATCGGATGCGGCAATATCGGCTCGATTGTCGCCGACCGGGCGCATGGTCTGAAGATGAAAGTAATCGCCTACGACCCGTTCCTCTCGCCGGAACGTGCACTGGAACTCGGCGTCGAGAAGGTCGAGCTCGACGACCTGCTTCGCCGCGCGGACTTCATCTCACTGCATACGCCGCTGACCGACCAGACGCGCGGCATCCTGTCGCGCGAGGCACTGGCGAAGACCAAGAAGGGCGTGCGCATCGTCAATTGTGCGCGCGGCGGCTTGATCGACGAACAGGCCCTCAAGGAAGGTCTGGAGAGCGGCCATGTTGCCGGCGCGGCACTCGACGTATTCGTCCAGGAGCCGGCGAAGGAGAACCCGCTTTTCGGTACGCCGAACCTGATCTGCACTCCGCACCTCGGCGCTTCGACCAATGAGGCGCAGGTCAATGTCGCGATCCAGATCGCCGAGCAGATGAGCGATTTCCTGCTGTTGGGCGGGATTTCTGACGCAGTGAACATGCCATCGCTTTCGGCTGAGGAAGCGCCGCGGCTGAAGCCGTACATGGCGCTGGCCGAGAAGCTTGGGCGACTTGTTGGCCAAGTTGCCGGCGCCGATATCCGTTCGGTCGCAGTGGAAGTCGAAGGCGCTGCCGCCGAACTCAACATCAAGCCGATCACGGGCGCCGTGCTCGCCGGACTCATGGGCACCTATTCAGACACGGTGAACATGGTGAACGCGCCGGTCTTCGCGAAGGAGCGCGGGCTGGATGTCCGTGAGGTCCGGCACGACCGCGAGGGCGATTATCACACGCTCATCGCCGTCACTGTCGGCACGCCCGAAGGCGATCGGAGAGTGGCCGGCACCCTCTTCGGCAATCGCGCGCCGAGGCTGGTCGATATTTTCGGTGTCGCGGTCGAGGCCGATCTTACGCCGCGGATGATCTACATCGTCAACACGGACGCGCCGGGCTTCATCGGCTCGCTCGGGACGACCCTGGGCGAAGCAGGCGTGAACATCGCCACCTTCAACCTGGGCCGTCGAAAGGCGGGCGGCGAAGCAGTGGCGCTGGTGGCGGTGGACGATCCGATTACGCCTCAACTGACAGACGCGCTTCGCAACCTGCCAGGCGTTCTGAAGGTGGTCCCGCTCACCTTCTAGGTCAGACCGCCAATTCGAGTTGCGTGAAGCGGACGGGCATGATCTCTCTTGTCTCGGTCTCGCCGGAAGAGTCCTTCACGACCACGCTCAATTGCTGGATCTCACTGCCGCCAAGCGGAATGACGATGCGGCCACCCGGCGCAAGCTGCTCGACGAGCTCATCGGGAATTTTCTCGGCGGCGGCGGTCACGAGAATGCGGTCAAACGGCGCATGTTCGGCCCAACCACGAGAGCCATCGCCTACTCGAATCTCGATCTCGTAGCCGAGCGCCTCGAAGCGCGCCTTTGCCGCTTCGGCAAATTCCTCGACCACCTCCACGCTGAACACGTCTGCGCCCATGTCGGCCATGATCGCCGCCTGATAGCCGAGCCCGGTGCCGACCTCGAGAACGCGAGAGCCTGGTTCCAGCTCGAGGAGGTCAAGCATCAGCGCACCGATGAATGGCTGCGAGATGGTCTTGTCGAAGCCGATGGGAAGCGGTGTGTCCTGATAGGACATGAGCATTAGCGTCTGCGGCACGAATAGGTGCCTGGGAACATCCATCAGCGCCCGATGGAGCTGCTCGCTCGGACCACCCCGGCCGATTTCTTCCTCCGACAGATCGAAATGCATGTCGATCACGTCGACCATGTGGCGCCGGTACATGGCAAGGTGCTGTTCGGTCATCGGTTTCATGGCTGAGTCACCATACGGCCGAACGGACCCAGGTTGCACACGTTCCAACGGCTGCTGGGATCGCACTCTGGCTAGCGGTCCTCGCGTGCGTGAAAAAATCGCAATACGGCGATCTCACTCCGTCGAACTTCGTAGCGAAGGAGATAATGCCCCACGCGAAACTCTCGCACTTCTCGCGGATCGAACTCGCTCAGTCGCGAACCCAGCCTGGGAAAGTTCACGAGCATTGCAGGCGAACTGGCCAGCTTATCGAAGACCGCGTCCGCGGCATCGAGATCGTGCTCCGCAAGAAAGGCATGTAACCGATCGACATCCGTCCACCAGACAATTCTCATGCTGCCGATTGAGCCTGCGCCTCGCGTCTCTCACGTTTGCGTTGCTCGACCATGGCTAACACTTCTTCATGCGGGATTGTCCGACCTTCATCTACCTGGTTCAGCGCTCCGAGGGTAAGTTCGAAGCGCCGTTGCTCCTCAGCCAACCATTCCGAAACCGCCTGCCGCACGATCCAGCTCTTGCTCCGGTCGATGCGGTCGGCGACCTCGTCCATACGGGAGACAAGGTCATCTGGAAGCTTGGCGGTAACTACACGTCCGTCGTCGGCCATCTCACTCACCAATTCAAAGAAATCAAAACCAATATGGTCCAATATGAACCAATAAAAGCTTACCAACAACACTCCATCGTCGGCTGCTGAATCCAACTGCAAACATATCTTACTTCGATCGGAACAGAACAAGAACCCCAGTCTCAATCCGAAATGGATCAGATCCTCCACAACGCGCACGGTTGTGGCCAGCCTAGACGAGCCGAAGCATCCCGCGTAGGAGCGCGTGTACCGCGCAAAACAAGGAATTCTCGTGGGAAACGTCACGGTCATCGGCGCCCAGTGGGGCGACGAGGGCAAAGGGAAGATCGTCGACTGGCTGGCCAGCCGGGCGGACATGGTCGTGCGCTTTCAAGGCGGTCACAATGCGGGCCATACGCTCGTCGTGAACGGCGAGACGTTCAAGCTGTCGCTCCTTCCCTCCGGCATCGTCACGGGCACACCGTCGGTCATTGGCAATGGCGTGGTGCTCGACCCGTGGGCGCTCAAGGCCGAGGTCGAGCGCATCCAGGGCCAAGGCGTGAAGGTCACGCCAGAAATCCTGATGCTGGCCGAAACGTGCCCGCTCATCCTTCCGATCCATCGCGACCTCGACGCTTTGCGCGAGGATGCCAGCGGCGCGGGCAAGATCGGGACCACCCGCCGCGGAATCGGCCCGGCCTATGAAGACAAGGTCGGCCGTCGCGCAATCCGGGTCTGCGACCTCGCCCATCTCGGTGAGCTCGACCCTTTGCTCGATCGCCTCTGCGCGCATCATGACGCGCTTCGCGCCGGCTTCGGCGAACCGCCGGTCGACCGTGAGCGCCTGCGCAACGATTTGGCGGAAATAGCAGAGTTCGTGTTGCCCTACGCCAAACCCGTGTGGCGCGACCTCGATGCGGCATTCCGACGCGGCAAGCGCATCCTGTTCGAAGGCGCGCAAGGTGTCCTGCTTGACGTCGACCATGGAACCTATCCGTTCGTGACCTCGTCGAACACCGTTGCGGGCGCCACGGGACCTGGCACAGGAATCGGCCCGTCCGCGGCGGGCTTCGTTCTGGGGATCGTCAAAGCCTACACAACGCGGGTAGGTTCCGGCCCCTTCCCTACCGAGCTGGAGGAAGAGGTCGGCCAGCGGCTCGGCGAGCGCGGTCACGAATTCGGGACGGTGACGGGCCGCCGCCGCCGCTGCGGGTGGTTCGACGCCGTGTTGGTTCGCCAGTCCGTCGCGGTCAGCGGAGTAACAGGCGTGGCGCTCACCAAACTCGACGTCTTGGACGGCTTTGAGACGGTGAAGATCTGCAACGGTTACAAGATCGACGGTAAGAAATTCGACTACCTTCCACCTCACGCCCAGGACCAAGCGCGCGTCGAGCCGGTCTACGAAGAAATTGACGGCTGGACGGACTCGACGCGGGGAGCCCGTAGCTGGGCCGACCTTCCGGCACGTGCGATCAAATATGTCCGCCGCGTTGAGGAATTGATCCGCTGCCCAGTGGCACTCGTCAGCACATCTCCGGAGCGTGACGACACGATTCTGGTCCGCGATCCTTTCGCCGGCTAGCGGCGGACTTCGAAACTCTTCGCGCCTTCGACTTCCGCGTCGCGCACTCGGACGTTGGCGACGCGAGCGCTCGGCGGGCCGTCACCGATTAGGTCGATCAGCCAGTTCACGGCACCCTCCTCCCCTTCCAGATGGGCTTCGACGGAGCCGTCGGGGCAATTGCGCACCCAACCGCTGACCTTCAACCGTTCGGCCTGCTCTACCGTCCAGGCGCGAAAGAAAACGCCCTGCACCCGGCCGGACACCTGCACATTGCGGGCCGTGATCATCACTCTTTCTCCGCACCGCCGATCATGACGGTGACGGTTCGATCGAAATCGGCCGGGGGCGCGGAATAGCGGGCACAGACTTGCCAAGCGGAACCGCCCTTCTTCCAAAGGTCTGCGACGAAGAAGCGCCCGGAACGATCTTCGTTTCCCAGCGACGCGTCCTGGTCCGCGATCGCGGACATTGCCACGATGTGCGGGCTCAGCCTGTGGAACTGGATGTGTTCGTAGGAGAAGCGGCTGCAACGATACGGGCCTATCGCCAAATCGATCCAATCTGCGCGTTCGAAACGGTAATGCGGTGCCGTAGCGACCACTAGGGCGAAGTCTGGGGCCATCACCTTTTCGAGCGCCGGACGATCCTGGGCTTGCCAAGCCTGCATCCAGCGCTCCGACGCGCTAAGGATGTCGTCGAAGTCGTTGGCGGGCTGAGCGGTCACACCGTTGCTATGTCCGGCGCGTCCTCGGCCTTCATTCCGACGACATTGTAGCCGGCGTCCACATGATGAATCTCGCCGGTGACCCCTGCGGAGAGGTCGCTCAGCAGATAGAGCCCTGCGCCGCCCACATCCTCGATCGTCACGTTGCGGCGAAGAGGCGCGTTGTATTCGTTCCATTTCATGATGTAGCGGAAATCGCCGATGCCGCTCGCCGCCAGGGTCTTGATCGGACCGGCTGAAATGGCGTTGACGCGAAGGCCTTCAGGGCCGAGGTCGGCGGCGAGATACTTCACGCTCGTCTCCAGCGCCGCCTTGGCGACACCCATGACGTTGTAATGGGGAATGACCTTCTCGGCGCCATAATAAGTCAGGGTCAGGAGCGATCCGCCCGGCTTCATCATCGCACGGGCGCGCCGAGCAACCGAAATGAAGCTGTAGACCGACACGTTCATCGTCAGCAGGAAGTTGTCCATGCTGGTGTCCACGAACTTTCCGCGAAGCTCGTTCTTGTCCGAAAATCCGATTGCATGAACGACGAAGTCGAGGCCTTTCCAATGGCCTTTCAAGTCCTCGAAGGCCTTATCGAGCGCCTTCATGTCGGACACGTCGCAGTCGATCAGAAGGTCCGATCCGACCTCCTGCGCGAGGGGCCTCACCCGCTTCTCGAGGGCCTCACCCTGATAGGAGAAAGCCAGCTCCGCGCCCTGCTCTCCCAGCGATCGGGCAATGCCCCACGCGAGTGAGCGGTCGTTGGCAAGGCCCATGATCAGGCCCTTCTTGCCCTTCATCAATCCGCTCAAAGCTGCGGTCCCTCTTTCTCAGGCATGAGCTCTATATCCTCTCCCGGCTGAGGTTCTTCCACCTCCAGCTGGTCCGTGTACGGACCAGAATAGATTTCGCCCTTTAGCGCCGTCGGCCCGGCTTCCGCCAGCGCCGCGTTCAACTCCGCGCCCATGACGACGCCAAGGCCGACCATGTAGAAGAAAATGAGGACGATCATCACGCCCGCGAGGCTGCCGTAGGTCAGGCTGTACCCGCCCAGTAGTCCGATGGCCTTCGGGAGGATTTCCGCAGTCGCCAGCCACCACACGGTGATCAGCAGCGCTCCTGGCCATTTGCTGCAGCCCCGACGCCGGTAGCGAAGGGGCGTCAGCAGGTAGAAGATGAAATAGATCGTGCAATAGAGCGCGACGGCCGGAATGACCCGATAAAGAGCAAGCGTATCCGCTACGTTGTGGGCGACCGGGATCCAGGCTTCGATTGCCCGCTGAACGGAGCTCAGGACGACGCTTGCTGCCAGTGCAAAAAGAAGCAGGACGACGGCTCCGACGATCAGCGCCATCGACCCGAGGCGATATTCCCAAAAAGGCGCGCAGAATTTCACGCCATAAGCACGCCGCAGGATGTCCCTGATGGTCTCAATGAAGCTTCCGACCGTCCAAAGTGCGATGATTGCTCCGATCCACAACAAAGGTCCCGTTCGCGCGGTCAGGACCTCGTAGACCGGTGCCTGCAGCACCTCGGCCGCGGTCGGCGGCAATTGCGCAAGGATGGTGGTCACGGTCCTGTGCGCGGCGTCGGACTGATCGAGCAACTGCGCGACGGCCGCCGCGAGGATGAAAAACGGGAAGAGCGCGAGCAGCGAAAGGTACGCGAGGTTGCCCGCGTGAATGAACCCGTCGTTGTAAACGCCTACTGCGATACGTTTGACGATCTCGAGCGGCTGCACTTGCGGCCGCAGCTTCTCGGCGACGTCGCGGCCGAACGCGGCGCGCAGGCTCGCCGCCCGCTTGCGCCTCTCCTCGGGAGCTAGAGGTGAGTGATCCTGCATGCCCGCACTACAGCCATAAGGCCGTTAAACCCCAAGGGAAGCCCGAGGGTTGCCAGCGTTGTTCCAGCGCTCTGCAAAAGCTTCCAGTTCAGGGTCGCCCGTCGGGAGGCTCACTGCAAGGCTCACGAGCTGGTCGCCGCGCTTCCCGCTCTTGTCGGTGAAACCGCGACCCTTGATGCGCAGCACCTTCCCGGAACTACTGCCCTTGGGAACGGTGAGCATGACTGGCCCATCGGGGGTCGGAACCTTCACCTTCGAGCCAAGCACCGCTTCGTTGAGCGTCACGGGCAGGTCCATTCGAATGTCATTGCCTTCCCTACGATAGAAGGCATGCCCGGCGATCGCGATGGTAACGATGCCGTCGCCCGCGCCCCCGGGACCGTGCTGGCCCTTGCCCGCAAGACGAATCCTGGTCCCATCCTCGACGCCCTTCGGCAGTTTCAAGTCGATCGTCTTGCCGTCGGCCAGCGTAATGCGCTGCGGCTTCAGCATCGCCGCATCGGCGAAATCGACGGTGAGGCGATAGGCAATGTCCGCACCCTTCTGCGGGGGCTGCGATCTCTGACGAAAGCCGCCGAACCCGCCGCTGCGGCGCCCGCCGCCACTAAAGAGACCTTCGAAGAGGTCGCTGAGGTCGGCCGTATCGCCACCGGCGAACCCGCCGGGGAAGCCCTCGAAGCCCGCTGCGTCCGGCCGCGCGCCTCCAAAGCCACTCGAGCCGAACGGCATCTTGGGATTGCCGTCCTCGTCGATCTCGCCGCGGTCGTAACGCGCACGCTTGTCCTTGTCGGAGAGCAGATCATAGGCAGCCGTCACCTCGGAGAAGCGCTTTGCGGCGTTCGGATTGTCCTTGTTGCGGTCGGGATGAAGCTGCTTCGCAAGGCTGCGATATGCCTTCTTGATCTCGGCCTCGCTTGCTCCGCGCTTGATTCCAAGCCTTTGATACAGGTCCATCACGCTCCCATGCCGTAAGGGTGGGCTCGTTTCCAGATGGGTTGCGGCGCACGCTCGTCCAAGCCTAAGCGCACGCTGTGGCTGCAACCGATCCCTTTGCGCTCTTCGACGAATGGTTCGCGCTCGCCCGCGAGAAGGAGCCGAACGATCCGGATGCAATGGCGCTCGCGACCGCTACACCCGACGCAGCGCCGTCCGTTCGTATCGTCCTGCTGAAGGACTGCTCACGCGAAGGCTTCGTTTTCTACACCAACCTCGACAGCCGGAAGGGCGCCGAGCTGGCGGCCAATGCGCGGGCCGCTTTGTTATTCCATTGGAAGTCGCTGCGGCGGCAGGTGCGGATCGAAGGTGTGGTCGAACCGGTCAGCGATGAACAGGCCGACGCCTATTTCGCGACGCGGTCGCGCGATTCGCAGCTCGGTGCCTGGGCATCGTACCAATCGCGCCCACTCGATGCGCGAGCTGCCTTCGAGAAAAGATACGAGGACTTCCAGCGGCGCTTCGAGGGCAGCGACGTGTCGCGCCCGCCGCGCTGGTCGGGCTTTCGTCTTATCCCGCAAAAAATCGAATTTTGGACCGACCGTCCACACCGCCTTCACGAACGGCGCTTGTTTACCCGGAATGGCGACGGCTGGATCGAAGGACTGCTCTACCCATGAGCGGCGTTCATCATCATGGGCATGGCCACGCGCATGGCGAGGAACGGGCCGCACTGACAACGCGGGCCGCGCTTGCAAGTATTACAATGGCGGTTTTCCTCATCGGGCTGAAAGCCTGGGCCGCGATCGAGACTTCCTCGATGGCCATGCTCGGCTCGCTGGCCGACAGCGGGCTCGATCTCCTTGCAAGCCTCGTCATCCTGATGGGCGTGCGGATCGCGGCGCTGCCCGCGGACACGGACCATCGCTTCGGCCACGGCAAGGCGGAAGCGCTCGCAGCGCTCGTGCAGGTGATCCTAATTACCCTTTCAGCCCTTTTCATTGGCTATCGCTCCATCGAGCGGCTGATCGCCGGAGCGAGCACGCAAGCAGCGGAACTGGGTATTGTAGTATCGCTCGTCGCTATCGCGTCCACGTTCGCCCTGATCACCTACCAGCGACATGTCGTGAAACGGACCGGATCGGTCGCGATCTCGACGGACCGCCTTCATTACGCCTCGGATCTGATGCTCAACGCCTCGGTGATCGTCGCACTGGGGCTCGAACAGTTCGGCGGCTTAACCGGCGCCGATGCCGTCTTCGGCCTGTTGATCGCGCTCTGGCTGCTCTACGGAGCCTGGACCTCTTCGAGCCATGCGCTCGACCAGCTCATGGATCGCGAATGGCCTGAGGAGCTGAGGCAGAGATTCCTGGACGCCGCGAGCGAATATCCCGAACTGGCGGGCCTGCACGACTTTCGCACTCGCACAAGCGGGACACACTATTTCGCACAGTTCCACGTCTGGGTACCCGGCGAGTGGACAATCAGTGAAGCTCATGAACGTCTCGATCGCGTCGAGGAGGCGCTGCAAAAGCGATTCCCGGCAACCGAGATTCTGATCCACGTCGATCCCGCGGGTCACACCGACCGAGAAACCCTGCTTCCATCGGACATCACGGAGCAAGCGTCGTGACGAGCATTCCCTTCTTTCAGGTCGATGCGTTTGCCGAGCGACCGCTCACCGGAAATCCTGCAGCTGTCATGCCGCTCGACCGCTGGCTTCCCGACGAGGTGATGCAGGCGATCGCGGCGGAGAACAACCTCGCCGAGACGGCCTTCACAGTGCCGTCGGAAAGAGAGGATGCGGACTATGACCTGCGTTGGTTCACGCCCGCCGTCGAAGTCCCGCTATGCGGTCACGCAACGCTCGCGTCGGGCCACATCCTCATTCATTCCGACAAGGTGCGGTTCAGCACCAAATCCGGCATCCTAACGGTGGCAAGGCACGGCGACATGCTCGAGCTCAACCTGCCCGGCGCGAAGCCTGCCGAGAGCGATGAGCCTGAACTCTGTGCGGCTTTGGGACTCGCACCGCGTCCCGTCTGGCTGACCGCTCCGGAATTCAACGACAGCGCCATAGTGCCGGTCGAAAGCGAGGCAGAGGTCCGCGCGGCCTCGCCCGATTTCGCCAAGCTAAAGAACATCCGCCGAATGGCGATTGTGACCTCGCGCGGCGACGAGCGGGACATCGCCAGCCGCGTGTTCGTACCTTACGCCGGTATCGACGAGGACCCGGTGACCGGATCGGCTCATGGAGCGCTGGTGCCCTTTTGGGCGGAGCGCCTCGGGAGGACGGAGTTCACGGCCCTTCAGGCGAGCGCACGGACCGGCGTCCTCCACTGCCGGCTCGAGGGTGACCGGGTCGTCCTTGGCGGCCGCTGCCACACGGTCATTGTCGGCAACTTTCAGCTTTAGGATTTGCTAAGTCCAAAAGCGTTAGGCGCAGCGAAAAGCGGGAGCGTCAAAGATGATAGTAGCATTGTTCATCATGGGTGCCGAAGTGCCGCAAGCGCTGCTGAATCGCGCGGATGAAGCGAGTGGCGTTTATGTGAGTTGCCTCTTCGGAGTATCCCGCCGGGCGAATGCAGCCAGGCTTTCGGTGGCCGAATTCGAACGCAAGCTGGAAGCCTCATGCCAGGCGGAAGAACGGCTGGCGACGGACTTGGACCGCCGGATCTTCACGCTGCGCGGCGAGCCGAGTCCCAAGAGCTCGGCCGAGGAGCTCGCTAGGGACGCACGCCGGCAGTTGATCGAGAGCTTCCGGCAGTTGCCAGACCTGGAACGCGGGCTGGAAGAGATTGGACGCACCTGCCAGCAGAATCCTGAAGCGTGCCGCTAACCTCTTAGCTTTTCCTCAAGTGCATCAAGCATTGGCGATTGGCTCGGCAACATGAGGCGCCGTGCTTCGCTCATGTTCATCCAGCGACCCTTGGACACTTCCGGATAGCTTTGCAGAGACCCGCTTCGCGGCGGCCATTCCACCTTGAAGTAGACGCTCCGGATCTTCGAGGCGTCGAGATCGCCTTCCGCACCGAAGGCTTCGACGATCTTTCCCGCCGCCTGACGGACGCGGCATAGCGGGAATGGATCGAGGTCGAGGTGGATGCCGACCTCCTCTTCGAACTCACGCAGTGCCGCCTGGATCGGGGTTTCCCCCGTCTCGATCATTCCTTTCGGAATCATCCAGGCGCCAACGTCCTTCTTTCGCCAGAAGGGTCCGCCGGGTTTCACGAGCAGCACCTCCGTTTCGCCGAAGGTGCGCCGGAAGAGGAGGATGCCCGCGCTAAGCGGCGACCGCGGCACCGGGAATCTTCTCGTCAGCCGAGACAGTTTCGGCGATCCAGCCTCCGCCAAGCAGCCGGTCTCCATCATAGAAGACCGCTGCCTGACCTGGGGCGACACCGAATTCCGGCCGCTCGAAGCGCACCCAATCCGCATCTCGACGCGCCGGCACTGGGGGTGCCAGCGAACGGACCTTGACGCTCAGCACATCCTGATCTTCCGCGATCCAGTTCATCTGATCGACCCGCATGGCGTTGATCGCGAGAGCGCTGCGCGGCCCGACGACCAGACGGCGGTCCTCGGGCTCGATGCGAACCACGTAGAGCGGCTCACTCTGCCCGCCGATCTCGATTCCTCGCCTCTGGCCGATGGTGAAATGCACCACTCCGCGATGAGTCCCAAGCACTCGCCCGGCGGTATCGACAATCTCGCCCGGAGCAATAGTTTCCGGCCTCAGCTTCTGCACGAGTCCTGCATAATCGCCGTCCGGAACGAAGCAGATGTCCTGGCTGTCGGGCTTGGCCGCGACGAGGAGCCCTTCTTCCTCGGCGATCCGGCGCACTTCGCTCTTCGGCAGATCGCCGAGGGGGAAGCGAAGGAAGTCGAGCTGATCCCGCGTCGTCCCATAAAGAAAGTAGCTCTGATCGCGGCGCGGGTCCGCACCTTTGTGAAGTTCGACCCGGTCTACGTTCAACACTCGACGAACGTAATGGCCGGTCGCCAGGCAATCGGCGCCCAATTCCTTCGCGAACTCGACAAGGTCGGTGAACTTCACGCCTTGGTTACAGAGGCTGCACGGCACCGGCGTGCGCCCCCGGGCGTACTCGTCTGCAAAGTGCTCAATGACCGTGCTGCGGAAACGGCTCTCATAATCGAGCACATAATGGGCAATGCCGAGGCGGTCACAGACGGTTCGAGCATCGTAGATGTCCTGGCCGGCGCAACAGGCCCCGGAGCGCTTGGCCGCTTCACCGTGATCGTAGAGCTGGAGCGTAACGCCAATCACTTCTGCACCGGTGCGCGCGGCCAGAGCGGCCACGACCGAGCTGTCGACGCCGCCCGACATGGCGACGACGATCCTTGCTTCGCGAATGTCGCGATCGAGGCCGAAATTGATCTGCATTGGAGCTATCTCGGCGGGTCTTTACCCGAATTTCACCCCTCTGAGCTAGGCCGGACCTCGTCGGAGGCCGAGTGGAGGGGAAAGTTTGTCGCGTCCTGACCCGAAATTCACCGCGGCCGCACCGGCTGCCCTCGATGCCGCAGAGCTTCTGGCGGCGTTCGAAGCGCAGCTCGCAGGTGCGCGTGGAGACCGGAAGCAGGCAATTGCCGAGCTTCTCGCGGTCGCTCCGGGTTGGAAAGAGGCGCGAGACCAACTCGGCGGAGCCTTCGCCGAGAGTACGCCCAGCTCAGGGTTAAAGAGCGAGTAGGGCTTGTGAGGGGGAAATTAACCAGCGCGTTTCAGAATATCTTCAACGGGCGCGCTTTAAGTCGAACGCCATCGGTAATGATTAAGCAGGTCTAACGAAACGATGCTCGAGAACCAGAAGATTCGACCAGCGCAGGTGATCGGACCGCTCGGCGAGCCACTGACGCTCGAGAGCCTTCCGCCCCCCTCCACGACTCGCTGGGTCGTGCGGCGCAAGGCCGAGGTGGTCGCTGCCGTCGCAGGCGGTCTGCTGACCGTAGACGAGGCTTGCCAGCGTTATTCACTGAGTCTCGAGGAATTCACGAGCTGGCAGCGTGCGGTCGATCGGAGCGGCATGCCGGGCCTCAGAGTTACGCGCATCAAGCATTACCGCGATCAATACGAGCGTCAGCAGCGCTATTAAGATCGTTACGGAGCGGATTTCCTCTCAGAGTTCCGCCGGAAATTAACCAAAAACTGGACAAATCCTTCCGAACCCGGAACAACGGGCGCGCATCGCGCGTCTAGATGCCGGACCGGGTCGCCCTGTTCCGAAAATTGGCGGCCCACGAGAACAGGAGGGAACGCTACATGGGTATTATCATCTGGCTCGTCGTTGGTGGTATTTGCGGTTGGCTCGCCAGCCTCGTCATGCGCACCGACGCACAACAGGGGGTCATTCTCAACATCGTCGTCGGCATTGTCGGCGCGGTGATCGCCGGTCTGATCTTCGGTCAGAACATCAATGCCGGCATTACGGTCGAGAGCTTTCTCTACTCGCTGATCGGCGCGATCATTCTACTGGCGATCGTGAATTTGATTCGGCGTGGAACCGTTCGCTAGATCAGCATCCTGATTGTTGAGAAAGGCCGCTCGGAATGACCGAGCGGCCTTTTTCATTTCACTGCAATTCGAAGACCATTGAGACCGAGACCTGCAGCTTCTGCTCGCCAGCCATGATTTTCGTGTCCGCCGCCTGCGCGGACATACGTTCGGCCATCGGCATTGGCGGCGGTACGGGATAACTGCCCCCACTCTCGCTGACCGAGATCACGCGCACGACCCTCTTTCCGAGCGCTCTTGCATACAGGTCGGCCCGGGCGCGGCCGTTGGCGACGGCATTGATCCTTGCCTCATCCAGTGCGGCATCGGGCTTATCGATCGTAAGCGTCGGTCCGTTGATCTGGTTGGCCCCTTCCGCCACCAGAGCATCGAGGATGCGCCCACTGTTGCGGATATCGCGAAACCGGATGCTGACCTGGTTCGACGCCGAATAGGCGACCAGCTCCGGAGCCTTGTTCTCCTGGTAGCGGTATTCCGGATTGAGATTGATCGAGCTCGTCTGGATATCCCGGTCCGCGACACCCGCGCTTTTTAGCGCGGCGAGCACTCGATCCATGCGAGCCGAGTTTTGCTGGATTGCCGCGGCCGCAGTCGGCGCGCGGGTAACCACTCCGGCCGAAATGATAGCGACGTCGGGAACGCGCGTACTTTCGCCGGTTGCGTTCACATCAAGCCGTGTGCCGACGATCGGCGGTATTTGCGGCGTCGCGATCTGCGCTGCGGCCATTGACGGCAGACTTGCCGCGCCGAGTGCGAATGCCAGTACGATAGTCTTCATAGATCTCCTCCTGAACCATTGGATCAGAAGGAGACCGTCATCGGAAAGCTATGGCTGCTGCCTGAACGGCGGTGGCGAGATCACCTCGCGCGACGGCCCAGCACCAGCCGATAGATGAGGAGGATTAGGAAGGCGCCGACGATTGCAGCAATGAAACCGGCGCCTTCATTCGGCTGGTACCAGCCCACCGCACGGCCAATGAAACCGGCCAGAAGGGCGCCCGCGATGCCTAACAGGATGGTGATGATGCAGCCGCCAGGGTCCTTGCCCGGCATGAGAAGCTTCGCGATCGCCCCGGCGAGCCCGCCTATGACAATCCACGCAAGAATGCCGTATTGTTCCATTCTCCTCCCCTTTCCGTCCGCTTATCGATAAGTGGTCCAAACGACAGTTTGAGCTAACGCGCCTTGGTGGCGCAAGTGCCGCCGTTTGTAGAAAAAGTGTGGCTTGGCCGGACATTAGAGGCGTCTGTTGCGGGTGGTGACTTATTCGCGTAATACAGCGCACGGACCGCGCTGAGAGATTCGCGGGTAGGCCAGGGCGAAAGAATGGACATGAATCGGGAAACTTCGGGTTTTACTAGCTCTGACACGCTCGTGGTCGTGGATCGCAGCCGGCGCCGCCGTGTAGCGATCATCGCAGGTGTCGGCTTGCTCGTGATCGCGCTTCTCGCGGCCTTCTTCCTGATGCGTGGCAAAGAGGAGCAGAATGCTGCTGCGGCGGGTCAAGGGGCCACGCAGGCGCCTACGGTAACGGTGGTCGTCCCTGGCCGAAGCGACGTCGCCGGTATCGTGACCGCCAGCGGACCTTTGGCGGCAAAGCGCGATCAGCCGGTCGGGATCGCCGGACAAGGCGGCCGAGTGGAGCGCGTGCTCGTGGATGCCGGCAGCTGGGCGCGTGCGGGCCAGGTCCTCGCCGTCGTCGATCGCTCGGTCCAGGCGCAGCAAACCGCGCAGCTTGCGGCTCAAGTTGACGCTGCCCGCGCGAATGCAGCTCTGGCCCAGAACAATTACGACCGCGCGATCGCGCTGAAGGACCGGGGCTTCGTCTCGAAGGCGGAAATCGATTCAAAGAGGGCAACTCGCGATGCCGCCAACGCTCAGGTTCGCGTCGCCCAGGCCCAGTTGGGGGCAAGCCGGGCAGAACTTGGCCGGCTGAACGTGGTTGCGCCGACAAGCGGCTTAATCCTCAGCCGCAATGTCGAGGTCGGGCAGATCGTCAGCCCAGGGTCCGCAGCCCTGTTCCGCCTTGCTGAAGGCGGCCAGATGGAAATGCAGGCGCAACTGTCGCAGCAGGACCTTGCCTTAGTGCATGCAGGCATGGGCGCGCAGGTCACGCCGGTCGGCTCTGATCGCAGCTTCAGTGGTACGGTGTGGCAGGTCGCTCCGGCGATCGATCCGAAAACCCGGCTCGGCATGGTCCGGATCACCGTTCCGTATGACGCGCTCATGAGGCCGGGCGGATTCGCCGAGGCGAGGATCACTGCCGGCAGCACGTCGGTGCCGCTGCTTCCGCAGAGCGCAGTTCTGAGCGACGACAACGGTAACTACGTTTACATCGCCAACGCCAAGAACGAAGTCGAGCGCCGCAATATCAGGATCGGCACCGTGGACGACCGCGGGGTGACGATCGCCGAAGGACTGACGGGCAACGAGGCCGTCGTGCTCTCGGCCGGTCCGTTCCTTAACCCGGGGCAGAAGATCAAGCCACGGCGGCAGGCCGCACGCTGAGTTCCAGGCGAGAAAGTTAGAACATGAATTTCCGTAACATCTCGTCCTGGTGCATCCGCAACCCGGTCGCACCGATCGTGCTCTTCGTGGGGCTGATGCTCGCGGGGTTCATCGCGTTCGCCCGAATGCAGGTGAACAACGCTCCGGACATCGATTTCCCTGCCGCAACTGTCTCCGTCAGCCAGCCTGGAGCGGCGCCGAACGAGATCGAGACGCAGATCACCCAGCGCGTCGAGTCCGCGGTTCGCGGCGTGACAGGCGTTGAGGAAATCAATAGCAACGTCAGTGAAGGAAACAGCTTCACCTTCGTTCAATTCCAGATCGGAACACCGACCGATCGCGCGGTTAACGACGTCCGCAACGCGATCGCTCAGATCCGCGGCAATCTGCCTGAAGGCATTCTCGAACCGCAGATCACCCGCGTCGACGCGGAGAATCAGCCGATCATGTATGTCGGCGCCGAGACGACCGACATGACGCTCGAGGAATTGAGCTGGTACATCGATAATACCGTCTCCAAGCGGTTGCTCGGCGTCGAAGGCATTGCCGCCGTGTCACGGTCGGGCGGCGTCGACCGCACGATCCGCGTCATCCTCGATCCGGCCGCCCTCCAGGCGCAGGGAATCACCGCGGCCCAGGTCAATGCCCAGCTCAGACAGAGCAACCTCAACGCAGCTGGAGGTCGCGCCGAGGTGGCAGGTTCCGAGCAATCGGTGCGCGTGCTCGGCAATGCCCGCAATGCTTACCAGCTTTCGCAAACCCAGATCTCTCTTCCGGGCGGGCGCTGGGTCCGCCTGGGCGATCTGGGCGAGGTCCGTGATTCCTCCTCCGAGCAACGCTCGATTGCCAAGATGAATGGCCGCCAGGTCGTCACCTTCTCGGTTCAACGAGCCAAGGGCGCTTCGGAAGTCACCGCCTACGAGGCGGGATGGAAGGCAGTCCGCCAGCTCGAAAAGGAAAACCCGAAGGTTCGCTTCTCGGAGGTCTTCAACACCGTCGATTACACCAAAGCCCAGTACCGGTCTGCCATGGAAGGCTTGATCGAGGGCGCCGTGCTGGCCGTCGTCGTCGTCTTCCTGTTCCTTCGCGACATACGCGCGACCCTCATATCAGCGCTTGCCATCCCTCTATCGGCAATCCCGGCCTTCTGGTTCATGAGCCTACTGGGGATCACGCTCAACTTCATGTCGACCATGGCGATGGGCCTCGTGGCGGGCGTTCTGGTCGACGACGCGATCGTCGAGATCGAGAACATCGTGCGGCACATGCGCATGGGCAAATCGGGCTACCAGGCAGCGCTCGATGCGGCCGATGAAATCGGACTGGCCGTTCTTGCGACCACCATGGCCATCGTCGCGGTTTTCTTCCCTGTCGCCCTTATGCCCGGGATCGCCGGCCAGTACTTCAAGGCGTTCGGCTTCACCGTCGTCGTGTCGGTGTTGATGAGTCTTCTCGTCGCACGCATGATCACGCCATTGATCGCGGCCTACTTCCTCCGCTCCCACGGCACTCAGGAGCACGCGAACTGGAAGTGGATGCAGGTATACCTGAAGGTCCTGAACTGGAGCCTCGATACCACGAAGGCTCATGCCCTCCTTGCGCGGCTGCCGAAGATCCCCCGCAGCCCCGGCTATTACATGATCGGTATTCTGCTGCTCCTTGTGGTGATCGCTGCCTTCCTCGGCGCGACCCAGGCCGCAATGATGGGCATCGGCAAGCTCGGCTTCCTCCCAGGGGCTGTGACTTTCGTCCTTGGGGTCCACATCGGCGTCGGCGTCGCTTACCTCGTCGGTAAAGGGATCGGCCTGCTCGTGCGGATGATCGGCGGCGGGTTCGGCGAATGGCATGAGGTCATGGCTGCGCACTGGAAAGCACGGCTCCACGATCACCGTCTGGTCATGGTCGGCGCCGGCATAGAGACGCTGATGCTGAGCATCATCTTGTTCGGCACTTTGTCGATGTCCTTCTTCCCGCCGCAGAACAATGACTTCACGCGCGCCAACATCACCATGGCTCCGGGAAGCACCCTTGCGCAGACCGAAGATGTCAGCGCTCGTGTCGCGCAACTCGTCGCCAAGGATCCGAGCGTGGACCGCGTCTTCGAACGGATCAATGTCGGTACGGCGAGCGTCAACATCGTCTTGAAGAAAGACCGCAAGGTCACGAGCACCGAGTTCGAACGCGGCCTGTCGCCGCAACTTGCAGCATTCCCCGACGCCCGCGTCAGCTTCCAGGCGCAGAACGGCGGCGGACCCGACGCCGACTCTCGAGACATCATGATCTACCTCGGCGGCGACGATCCGGATCAGCTGAAGGAAGTGGCAAACAAGATCGCCAAGGAAATGGAGACGGTTCCCGGCCTTCGCGCGCCGCGCGTCGGGAGCCAGCTGGCGCAGCCGGAGATCACGATCAGGCCGCGCTTCGACCTCGCAGCGGATCTGGGCGTGACCACGATCTCGCTCAGCCAGACGATCCGCATCGCGACGCTTGGCGACATCGAGCAGAACAGCGCGAAATTCTCGCTGTCGGACCGTCAGGTTCCCATCCAGGTCTCGCTGTCGGAGAATTCTCGCCGAGACATCCAGACACTGGAGAACCTGCCCGTACCGACGGCAAGCGGAGGCTCGGTGCCGCTCAAGGCGGTTGCGGACATCGGCTTCGGCTCGGGCCCGACCACGATCAATCGTTCGAACCAGATCCGCCGCCTGTCGATCGGCGCCGACCTTGCACCCGGCGTCGTGCAGGGCGACGTCCAGGCCAAGGTCGATCAGCTTCCGACGATGAAGAACCTGCCGCAGGGCGTGCAGAAGATGAACCTCGGCGATCAGAAGTGGCAGGCCGAGCTCTTGTTCAACTTCGCCGTAGCCTTGATCTCCGGCGTCCTGCTCGTATTCGCGGTACTCGTCCTTCTCTACCGCCGATTCCTCGCGCCCTTCGTAAACATGGGCTCGCTATTGCTCGCACCGCTCGGCGCTGCGATCGCGCTGCACATCGCAGATCAGCCAATCTCGCTCTTTGTCCTGATCGGCATTCTCATGCTCTTCGGAATCGTCGCGAAGAACTCTATCCTTCTGGTCGATTTCGCCGTGGAGATGATGAATCACGGAATGCCGAAGAACGAGGCTATCTGGGAAGCAGGGCACAAGCGCGCACAACCGATTGTCATGACGACGGTCGCGATGGTCGCGGGCATGCTGCCAACCGCCATCTCCTTCACGGGCGACAGCAGCTGGCGCGCGCCGATGGGCATCACCGTGATCGGCGGCCTGATTTTCTCGACGCTGCTGACGCTCTTGCTCGTACCCTCCTACTTCTCGATCGCCATCTCGATCGAAACGCGGATCGGCAGGATATTCCATCGGTTCGTAGGCCAGGGAGCGCACGAGGCTGGGACACCCGTTCCGGCCGAATGAAGCCGGGACTGTGAACCCGGGGCCCGGCTCGTCTATTGAGCCGGCATGAGGGCAATGTCGAACGGCGCTCTGTCACGCTTCAACCCGGTCCAGCCGGGCGCGGCCGGCATGAAGCTCGCAGCGACGGGTCTGCTCGTCCTCATGGCCGCGGTTTTCGTCATCAGTCGAGCGCTTGAGCCGCGGTATCCGTGGCTATCATTCGTCAAGGCGTTCGCCGAAGCGGCAATGGTCGGTGGCCTTGCCGACTGGTTCGCCGTGACGGCCCTCTTCCGCCACCCGCTCGGTTTGCCGATCCCGCACACTGCCATCATTCCGCGCAACAAAGACCGGATCGGTGAAGCGCTCGCCACCTTCATTCGCGATAATTTCCTGATTCCCGCGGTCGTCGCCCGGCGCATGCGCAACATCGACGTTGCCGGCGCGGTGGGGCGCTTTCTCAAAACACCGGCCGGTGAAGGCACACGCATTCGTGCCGGCGCCTCCCGCCTGATTGCCGACATCTTCGAGAGCCTCGACGACGAGCGGCTCGGCGGGATCGTCAAGGGCGCAATTTCGACGCGAATCCGCAAGATGGAGGTGTCGCCCCTCCTTGGTCACGCGCTGGCCTCGGCGATCAATGAGGACCGTCACGTGCCGATGCTCGAGGCCGCGATCCGATGGACCGCAAGGGCGCTAGACGCAAACGAGCCGCTGATCCGCGAGATGGTGCATAAGAAGGCCAATTGGGTCCTGAAGCTGGCGGGTCTCGACGCGAAGCTGGCTGACGCCATCATCGACGGCTTGAAGAAGCTCACGGTCGAGATGTCGACCGACCCCGCGCACCCGGTCCGGATCAAGATAGAGGAGGCGTTGGCCCAACTAGCAAACGACCTTCAGACGCGGCCCGAGACGCGCGAGCGGGTCGAGGCCATCAAGGACCAATTGCTCGACAACAGGTCGGTCAGCCTTTGGATCGACGCGATTTGGCAAAAGGGCCGGGAGGCGATCATCAAGGCTGCGCGCAACCCCGACGCGGTCCTCGCGGGCAAGCTCGGCGAAGTACTCAATTCCATGGGAACAACCTTGGAGAGCGACGCGCGCATCCACGCGGCAATCAACCAGTTCGCCCGGCGTGCGGTCGTCGGACTGTCGGCGAGCTACGGAAGCTCCATCGTCAAACTCGTCTCGGAGACGGTTCGAACCTGGGATGCGCGAACGGTCACGGCCCGCCTCGAAGCAGCGGTCGGACGCGACCTTCAATATATCCGAATCAACGGCACGTTGGTCGGCGGTCTGGTCGGCGTAGTCATCCACATCGTGGACAAATTGTGACGCGCATAACCGTTCGTGACGCGCTAGGCTCTGATGCGCCTCGCCTGACGGCGCTCATCATTGCGCTCGGTCACCCTATCACAGAGGCCGACGTCCGCCGCAATCTCGAAAGCCTGACGGCCATCGGATTGCTTCCGCTGGTGGCAACATGCGGTGACGAGATCGTTGGCATGTGCGGGCTCTCGGCGATGATCACGGTGCACCGGGATGCGCCAGTCGGAAGGGTGTCCGTCATGATCGTTGACGAGGCCCATCGCGGGCGCGGCATCGGGACATTGCTCATCTCCGAAGCGGAGAAGCGCCTCACTGCGAGGGGCTGCAAGATCGTCGAAATCACCAGCAACGAGCGCCGCGAGCGTGCCCACGAATTCTACGAAGGCCTGGGCTACGAACGCACCAGCTTTCGTTTCATGAAGCGTCTCACCCCCTGAGCTTTGACTTCTCGCGTACCGCTACCCATGTTGGGGCCATGATCGGACGCGTGCCCTTCCTGCGTTTCTTCGCCCATTCGGGACAGCTCCCAGCGCGAGCCTAGCCCCGGGCGCGCATCCGGCGCGGCTCGGGGAGAATCCACGCAAATCACTGAAATTGAAGGTACCCGAAATGGGCAATCATGC
This sequence comes from Pseudomonadota bacterium, assembly GCA_046730955.1. Taxonomy (GTDB): domain Bacteria; phylum Pseudomonadota; class Alphaproteobacteria; order Sphingomonadales; family Sphingomonadaceae; genus Sphingomicrobium. Next base: position 12,804 of record JBKPKE010000015.1, on the reverse strand, counting down.
CTCGGGCCAATTGCGCCCGCCTATCCACTTGCTTGCCGCCGAGTCTGACCTGGTGGCCAGTCTCGCATTGCAGGCAGAACATAGAAATCCCGTCGTCGCCGCCATGCTGCTCGAAGAGATCGAGCGTGCCGAGCTCCACGAACCGGAGACCCTGCCTGGGCACGCCATCACCCTCGGTTCCGACCTGGATTTCGTCGATGAGAAGACCGGCCAAATGCGCACCGTCGAGCTGGTGCTTCCTGCAGCAGCAAACATCGCCCTGGGTAAGATATCGATCCTTACCCCAATGGGGGCGGCGCTCTATGGGTTGATGGCCGGCCAGTCGATCCACTGGCCCGATCTCGACGGCCACTCACGCAGGATCAGGATCCTGCGGGTCCGACAGCCATTCGACGCTGATCCGCCGGGCGCAGCCTAGCCGGCGCTGCGGCGCTCGATCATGGCGCCGACCGCGCTGAGCTTTTCCTCAAGCCGCTCATAGCCGCGGTCGAGGTGATAGACCCGAAGGACTTCGGTCTCTCCCTCGGCCGCGAGGCCGGCGAGGATCAGGCTCATCGATGCGCGAAGATCGGTGGCCATAACCTGGGCGCCGGTGAGCTGCTCGACTCCGTGGACGACCGACGACCGGCCGTGGATCTCGACCTCGGCGCCCATCCGGCGAAGTTCGGGGACGTGCATGTAGCGATTCTCGAAGATCGTCTCTTCGAGGAAGCTCTGGCCCTCGGCGCGGCACAGCATGGCCATGAACTGCGCCTGCATGTCGGTTGCAAATCCGGGAAATGGCGAAGTCGACAGAGCGAGCGGCTTCAGGCCGCCGTTGGAGCTCACCTTGATGCCGCGGTTGTGGAATTCGATGATCAGTCCGGCCTGCGCGAGCGCGTTTAGCGTCGCCTGCATGTCGTCGGGCCGGGCACCGATCAGGTCGATCGACCCGCCGGTGATCCCGGCCGCGCAGGCATAGCTGCCCGCTTCGATTCGGTCGGGCATGACGTCGTAGGTCGTGCCGTGGAGGGCTTCGACGCCCTCGATGACCAGGTGCCCTGAACCGATGCCTTCGATCTTTGCGCCCATCGCCACGAGCAGATTGCAAAGGTCGACGATCTCCGGTTCGCGCGCCGCGTTGAACAATTGTGTGCGTCCGCTCGCCAGCACGGCGGCCATGAGCGCATTCTCGGTCGCACCGACCGACACCACCGGGAAGCTGAAGTCGCCGCCCGAGATTCGTCCGTTTGGAGCGCTCGCCTTCACATAGCCGGCGGCAAGCTCGATCTCCGCGCCCATCGCTTCGAGCGCCTTCAAATGAAGGTCGATGGGGCGATCGCCGATAGCGCAACCCCCCGGCAGGGAGACGGTGGCCCCCCCTGCCCGCGCCAGCATCGGGCCGAGGACGAGGATGGATGCCCTCATCTTGCGGACCATGTCGTAGGGAGCGACGGTCGAGGCGATGTCGTTCGCCTGGAGCGTCATGCGACGGCCGATTTCGCCCTTCTTCACTCCAGCGACGCTCGTCGACACGCCCAACTGGTTGAGCAGATGGCCGAAGCTGTCGACATCCGCGAGCCGGGGCAAGTTGGTGAGAGTGAGCTTCTCTTCGGTGAGGAGCGCGCACGGAAGCAGCGTCAGAGCGGCGTTCTTGGCGCCGGAGATCGGGATTTCTCCCTCGAGCCTATTGCCGCCACGGATCCAGATGCTGTCCATCGGGGCGCTTTAGCGGGAGTCGTCCCCCGCGCAAGTTATCGGATCTAAGCCTTCTCGAGAGTGCATTGCAGCGGGTGCTGATTCTCCCGCGCGAAGTCGATGACCTGGCTGACCTTGGTCTCCGCGACCTCGTATGTGAACACGCCGCAGACGGCGATTCCCTGCTGGTGAACCTGCAGCATGACGCGCGTGGCGTCCTCGATGCTCATCGTGAAGAAGCGCTGCAGGACCAGGACGACGAACTCCATCGGAGTATAATCGTCGTTCAACATCAATACTTTATAGTTGGATGGCTTCTTGGTCCGAGGACGCGTGCGCGTTGCGACGCCGGTCTCGATATCACCGACACCGCCCTCATCCCCATCGGGGTCTTCGATCATCGTCCAACGCATACTCATGCCTGGTCATAAATAAGGCAGGCGCCGAACGCGCCGCAACCCGTAGCGATGTGGCTCGGGCCCAAAAAAGCTTTGGCGCAAAAAAAGACGGCCGCCCGGGGAGAGAGGTGGGCGGCCGTCTGCATTGCCTGATCAGGAGGGGAGAGAGTTCAGGCAACGAGCTTGTTGATACGCTCCGCGTTCAGCGTGGCGCGGGTCTGGATCGGCTGGATCGCCTCACCCGCAAGCTTCACGAAGGCTTCGGTCAGGCGCGAGCTCTCCGCGACCAGACGGTCGAACTGAGCACGGGCGAACTCCGTCTGGAGCTGCATGAATTCGGTCGGCGACTTCGCCTCAGCGAGAGCGCGAACCGCGTCAGCGGCCTTCTCGACGCCCTCACGGCCGGTCTCGACCACGTCCTGGCTGAGCGACTTGGCACCCTCGACTGCGATCTTGCCGGCGTCGACGAGCGCTTCGACGTTCGCCTTGCTGACCTCGGCCAGCTCCTCGATCGCCTTCTGCGAGCGCTTCACGGCCTGCTGGCCACGCTCACCGGCGTCGGTGAACAGCGCCTGGAAGGGCGCGGCGGTGGGAAGATTGCCGAAAGCGGCGAAAAAGTCGTTGTTGTTCTTGGTCACGTTCAGGATCCTTTCCTTGGCGGCGGGCTTTACAGCCGCTGCTGCCTTGTTCTTGCGGCGCGCCTTCACGCGGCGCGCGGTAGTTGCTGTCGATCGGCTGGCCTTCGCCTGACGCTTCGCAGCCTTCGCTACGGTCGCGCTTGCCCGCTTCGACGTTCTAACGGCGGTGTCAGTCGTCTGCTTGGCGGCCTCGCCCGCGGCCTCGGTTGCCTGCACTGCGGCTTCCGCGCTCGCGTCGATTGCCGTCTTCACTTCGTCTGCCATCGCTGAAAACTCCTTTTGTGCGGTGCAACATACTATTGTGCACTGCAGCTTTCAAGGGTCGTTTTTGTGCATTGCAACAAACCGCCGCTTGACGGCCACGCCTCGCCCGAAGCAAGAGCGGACATGGACCTAGACGACGCCGACCAATCGTCCCGCCGACGCCGCGGGTTGCTCATCGTCCTTTCCTCGCCCTCCGGCGCCGGCAAATCGACTATCTCGCGGATGCTGCTGGACGCAGACAGCGACGTGACGATTTCGGTTTCCGCGACGACGCGGCCAAAGCGGCCAGGCGAGGTCGACGGCATGGACTATCACTTCGTCGACGATGCCGCCTTCGACGAGATGGTCCGGACTGGGGAGTTCGTCGAATGGGCGCCGGTGTTCGGCTATCGCTACGGCACTCCCAAGGCGCCCGTGAAGTCCGCGCTTCGCGCTGGCCGCGACATATTGTTCGATATCGACTGGCAGGGCACGCAGCAGCTCAAGGCCGCGATGGGCGAGGATCTCGTTTCGATCTTCCTGCTGCCGCCGTCGATGAATGAGCTAGAACGTCGCCTTCGCGAACGCGGAACGGATAGCGAAGAGGTGATCCAGGACCGCATGTCCCGCGCGGCCTCCGAGATCAGCCACTGGCCAGAATATGAATATGTGCTGGTGAATCACGACACGAATGACTGTTTGAAGCAGGTCCAGGCGATCGTCGCCGCGGAGCGACTTAAGAAGAGCCGCCAGACCGACCTCGTGCCCTTCACGAGGTCGCTGGGCGTCGCCCACTAGCTTTCCAGCAGCTCCAGGAATCTCGCGGCAGCCAAGAAATCGCGGCGGCGATTTTCAAGCGCCGCTTCCGCCTCCGCGTCCGATCCCCACTGCTCGAGCTGCCAGCGCTCATCGACACTGACCGCGTGCCAGGCCTCTTCCGCGGTGAACGCACACTCGAGCACGCCGAGAGCCGCGATCAGCGAACCGCCGATCGTGACCAACGGCGAGAGTCCAGCGAGTCGGAAGGGATCCAACGCCGCCACGGCATGGGTGAGCTGATCAACAGTGGCTGCCGGCTGATCGACATGAAGTACTCCGGACGTCGTTCGAAAATCGACGTCGAAGCGGCGCCGGGCCCAATTTAGAAGCGCGTCCCATTGCCCGGCCTGCCGCTCGACAAGTTCGTTAGGGCCTTCGGCGCGATAACAAGCAAGATCGCCCTGCGCATAGTTCGCGAGGCCTTGAGCGAAGGCCATTTTGTCGAGTGCGACGCGGTCGATCGCGGCGTTGGCAAGGCCCGTCAGAGGCATTGCGCGGGGATCGATCTCGCTTCCGACCCCGTTCCATTCAGCCGCGATGGCCTCAGCCAGCGCCGCAGTGCCAACAGCCAGCGGCTCTCGTGCGGGTGTCCGCAACGGCCTACCGTCGAGTTCTATTCCCCAGGCGCCCTCGCGCTCAATGACCGCTGCCGCCTTCCAGAAGCGCTTCACCGGTCCGATCGATCCTGCTGCTCCCATGCCTTCCTGAGCATTCGAGGCGCGAACACCGCATCGAGCGCCCCCATGATGGCCAGAACCGCGCCGACCGCAGGCCAGCCACCGGGCCGCAACAGGTCGGTATAGATTATTGCGACGCCCACAATGAAAGTCGCCAGACCGAATAGCCGCACGAGCACGAAGGTTTGAAACCTCCGGCGCCAGAGATCCTCGTCAGCCATAACGTCTCTCCGCTCCGGTCGGTAGGTGAGCGAGAACGTCCAGCGGCGCTTCGGCCACCGCCGCTGCGCCTGCACCGAACAACTCCTCCGCAACGTGATAGCCCCCACCGGCGCCGATGGCAGTTGCGCCCGCGTTGACGGCCATGCCCATGTCGAACGCCGTGTCACCGATGACAATGGTCGTCTCGGGCGCGGCACCAGCATCCGCCATGGCTTGCTCGACCATCGACGGGTGCGGCTTGGAGGGGTGCCGGTCGGCCGTCTGAAGCGAAACGAACCGCTTCGAATAGCCATGGCAGTCGAGGCACAGGTTCAGGCCTCGATCGGATTTCCCAGTCGCCACCGCCAGCAGCCAGCCGTCTGCTTCCAACCTGTCGAGTAGCTCGGGAACACCTTCGAACAAGGGCTCTTCGACGCGGCCTTCGAAGCGCGCGCGCTGGAACGCTCTCTTGTAGCTCTCCGCCAACTCCAAATGCTGTGCCTGCTCTACCTCAGGTAGCAGCGCCGCCATTGCCTCGACCAGACTCAGGCCGATCACTTTCCGGCTGATATGCTGCGGAGGGACGTCGAAACCTTGCTCCTCAAACGCCTCGGCAAGAGCCGAATGGATGTTCGTGCCGCTGTCCACCAGCGTTCCGTCGCAGTCGAAGACGGCCAGTCTGTTCATTCGCTTCTCGTAACCTCGGCAATCGCCCGGACGATATCGCCCCGCCCCGCGCCGGTCTGGCCCGCGATCGTCGCGGCAAGGTCCTCGGCGTTCTTATGCTGGTTGAATTTCCGCATGGCGCGCACCTCAAGCGGATCGACTTCGAAACCAACGATGGCGGGGGTCATTGCCTCGAATTTTCCCGGAGTCATCTTGCCGCGTGTCCAGGGCTTTTCCGGCTGATGCTCAGTCTCGAAACGGTCGCTTAGACGATCCAGGAAATTGGCCAGCTCCGCAGGCGAGAGCGGCCGGGCGTCGCCCTCCACTTCAGCCGCTTCATAATGCCAGGTCGGCACCTGATCGTCAGACGCATACCAATTCGCACTCTGGTACGCCTCGCGACCGGAAATGCTGATCAGCACTGGCCCGGGCAAATGGCCGGCGATCCGATTGCGCTTTGAAACATGAAACTGGATGCGACCGGTCTCGGTCACGAGCACCGGGGCATGAACGACGAAAAGGCCGGCCTCCGAGCCAGTGAAAATATGCGCGAATGCACGCTCGGCGACAAAGCTCAGCGCCGCCTCGCGGTCCTTCCAGGCGAACACGTCGTTCGGATGCATCAGCGCTTCTTTTGCCCCGGTGAGCGCGAACGGCGCTCCCCCCGCCTGCCGCGCCGCCGATCTCGCGCGATAGCCGCCGCCTTGCGCTGTTTCCCCTCCGGCGTCTGCGAGGGTTTTGGCCTTTCCATCGGCAGCATGTCGCCTGCCATCTGTTCGAAGCCGAGCGTGGACAGGGTCTCGGCTATGTGCGGCGGAAGATCCGCAGTCACATCGATCGCGCCGCTTGGTCCATCGATACGCAGGCGTCGCGCGTGCAAATGCAGCTTGCGGCTGATCCCTCCCGTCAGGAAGGCCTCCGGGCCGCCATATTTAGCATCGCCGACGATCGGGTGCCCGATGGCCGCCATGTGAGCGCGGAGCTGGTGCGTCCGGCCGGTCAATGGCTGGAGCTCGACCCAGGCGGCCCGGTTTCCGGCTCGGTCGATCACTCGCCAGCGCGTCTTTGCCGGCAACCCATGCTCTTCGCTGATATGCATCTTCTCGCCGCCCGTGCCAGGCTGCTTGGCAAGCGGCGCGTCGATCATTCCCTCGTCGCCTGAAAGATCGCCGGTGACGAGAGCCCAGTAAATCTTCCGCGCAGTCCGGCCGGAAAAGCTTTTGGAGAAGTGATTGGCGGCCCGTGCGCTTCTCGCGACCAGCAGCGCTCCCGACGTGTCCTTGTCCAGGCGGTGGACCAACTTCGGCCTGTTGCCTGCCTCATCCGCGAGCCCGTCGAGCAGACGATCGAGATGATGGTGGGTCTTCGTCCCGCCCTGAGTCGCAAGGCCCGGCGGCTTGTTGAGGACGAACGCATCCTTGTCGCGATGGATGACCATCTCGCGGACGAGCTCTTCCTCCTCTTCCGTCAGCGGTTCGATCTTGCGCTGAGGACGCGCCTCGCGTGCAGGCGTCGAGTCCGGCGGCGGAAACTCGATGGACTGGCCTGCCTCAATCCGGTCTCCGGGCGTCGCCCGCTTTCCGTTGAGCTTCAGTTGCCCCGTGCGGGCCCAGCGCGATACGATGTTGAAGCTGACGTCCGGAAGGTGACGCTTGAACCAGCGGTCCAGGCGGATTCCGTCGTCATCCTCGTCAACGGTGAAGGTGCGCGCATTGGTCACGGCGCGCCGATTAGCGGAAGCTACGCCTCTCGTCCCGCCCAATAATCGAAAGCCTGCTTCTGAAGCCTTCTTATGAACCTTGCCGCCTTGGGACCTTCCCACCGCCCGGTGTAATTGTGGGCCTTCGCACCTGCGACCCACCAGCCCTGCCCGGGCAGACCATCCGACTGGCGCACGACCAGCACGGCAAGCTCCGGTTCACCTCGCTCGGCCGCCCCGTCATCGACGAACCCGAGCACCTTGCAGAGCGCGCGCATCTTCGGGCGCGTGAAATGGTGGCCGAGCAAGGCCAGCACTTCGGAATAGCTGATCGCCTCCCCGGCCCTCGCGGCAGAAACGAGGATTGCTCGAACTTCGGCGGGATCGGCCAGCAGTCCGGCCTCGCTCACTGCGGCTGCTGCTCGACAGGCTTCAGTTCGAACACGTCCAGCTTAGAGCTGTTCTGCGGCCACGGGATGACGAGCCGCCAACGGAAGGGAGCGATGCGCTCGAGTACTCCTGCCATGTCTCGCTTCGGGTCCTCGGCGTAAGCTACCGGCTGCTGTTCATCGCCGAGCGCGAGGCTGCCGAGGAAGATCAATCGATCGGGTTTGTCGTCTTCCCAGAGCCGGCCCGCCGGTCGCTGGCTCCCGGTCTGCTTGACGATGGTCAGCAGGTCGTCCTCGACCTCGACGTAACAGAAAAACGGCTTGAATTTCTCGAACGCCGGGCCCTTCTCTGCCACTCTGCCGAGCTTAACGAGCCGGCAGTAATAGCTTCCTGGAGTAGGCGCAGGGCGTGGCAACGCAGCACGCGGCCTCAGCAGTGCGCCTTCCGCATCGACCTCCTTGGGCGAACCGCGCCGAGCTTCTTCAATGCCTTCCTGCCACGCAAGGCCCAGGCGCGAGAGCCGGTTCTGGTCGGCCTTGGTCGCAATCCCCTGCCAGATGTCCGCCTTGGTTTGCGGCTCCGCGGTAATTGATGGCCGAGGTTGCACAGGCTTCTCACCGCCCGTCGTACATGCGGCGAGCGCGAACAGGACCGTCCCGGATATGGTCGCGACACCTTTCCGAACGGTGGAATTCCGACGAATCCTCACGAAAACCAGCGTGACACCTGCTGTGCTGCGTTGCAACTAACCGCGCGTTGATCATTCGCCTTGATTTGGCGCTGGTGCCCGGTAGGCGCACGCCGAGTGAACCGCGCCCACCACATCGACCGCAAGGGTCTTAGTCTCGGCGTCGCCGCCTATGGCCTGTGGGGCGTCCTTCCGATCTACTTCAAGGCGCTTCGAGCGGTGCCCTCCGTGGACATCGTTGCACATCGGATCCTTTGGTCAGCGCCGATCCTTGCACTGCTGCTTTCCGTTGCCAGCGCATGGAAAGATGTCGGCATCGCCTTGCGGAACCGCCGCGCGATGCTGTTCCTCACCGCGACCGCCTTGCTCATCGGCGGCAACTGGCTTCTGTACGTTTATGCGGTGAACAGCGGCCACATCCTGGCGGGGAGCCTTGGCTACTATCTCAACCCGCTGGCCAATGTTCTGCTCGGCAGGGTCGTCCTCAAGGAACGGCTATCCTGGCTGCAATGGGCAGCAGTCGCGCTTGCCGCAGCAGGCATCGCGGCCCTAGCTGCCGGCGCCCTAAGCCAGCTCTGGATCAGCCTGACCCTTTGCCTCAGCTTCGCAAGCTACGGCCTTCTGCGAAAGATCGCGCCGGTCGACGCGGTTGCTGGCCTGGCCATCGAGACCACGCTGCTCGCGCCGTTCGCAACCGCCTGGCTCATCTGGAGCTTTTCATCGGGCCAGCCCACCTTCGGCGATTCATCCGCCGATCTACTGCTGATAGCGATTGCCGGTGTCGTCACGACCGTACCGCTTCTGTTGTTCACGGCGGCGGCTCGGCGGCTTCCCTATTCCACGCTCGGCATGCTCCAGTTCCTCGCGCCGACGCTCCAGTTCCTCATCGCGGTGTTGATCTACGGCGAGCCCTTCACCGCCGCGCATGCCATCGCCTTCGGCGCGATCTGGATTGCGCTGGGCCTGTACGTCACTGCGATCGTGCGGCATGCACGTGCTTCGGTAAGCTTGCCGGAATAGGAACATGTGGAGGTTGCCGGTGATTGAATCAGGCGTGAAACGGCTACTCTCCGCCGCTGTCCTCACCGTTCTGCTCGCCGGCTGTGAGACGTACGGCAGCGCTCCGCCACCGCCGCCGCCGCAGGGCCCTTACGGTGAGCCTGCTCCTTACCCCTATCCGGGTGACGAGCCCTCTACGCAGGCGCCGCCCGGCTATCCGGGAGGTCCGTACCAACCGCCACCCGGTGGGCCGTATCAGCCACCTCCCCCTGGCCCTGGCTATCCAAGCGGACCGTATCAGCCGCGACCGCCGGAATGCCCAATCACAGCCTCGCGCGATTGGAGCGCTTGGGTGAACGCCATGCCGGGCCCCGGCACCCATGGACCCGCTCTCGTCGTACGAGGCAAGGTCGTGACGGCAACCGGCGGCTATCAAGTCGCCTTCGACCGAACAATGCAGATCAGGCGAGGGCAGCCGCCGCAGGCGTTCGTCACGCTCTTCGTTGCTCCGCCGGAAGGGGCCGGCGCGTCACAGGCTGCATCGACGCACGAAGTTCGCTGGGAATGGCCGCTCAATCAGCCGGTCGGGAGCGTCATCGTGCGCTGTGGCGAAAATACGCTCGCGGAAATCTCGAACATCCAAACTGCTTACTAGAACTGCTAGACTGGGCGCTTCACAGGAGGGGCAGGCTGAATGTTCAACGTGCTGTCGCTGATCATCGGCGTCGTCGCGCTCATGCTCGCAGTCATCGCCTTCATACCACTTCTTGGATGGGCGAACTGGCTGATCATTCCACTGGCAGTGATCGGCGCCGGACTGGGCCTTATGAGCAGCGGGACGGCGGGCCGTAACCTCAACCTGTTCGTGATCGTGGTCGGCGTTTTCAGGCTGATCCTCGGCGGCGGCATCCTTTGAGCCGCGATGGGGTGTCGGCCGCTGACTAGCGCTCCTTGACGTAGCGACCCGGCGCGTCCTCGATCGCCTTGAGCTTGCCCTTGCCCGGAATGAGCGCGCCTTTGGCCTCGACCGTCTTGGGGTTCTGGCTCTTCAGCCAATTGAGCCAGTCCGGCCACCAGCTTCCTTTATGCTCCTCGGCGCCCTCGACGAACTCTTCGAGCGTGTCGGGGTCGGACGTGCTGACCCAGTACTGATACTTCTGCGCTGCCGGCGGATTCACCACTCCGGCGATATGACCGGAGCCGGCGAGCACGAACCGCTTCGGCCCGCCGAAATGATCCATGATCTTCCACACGCTCTCCGGAGGCGCGATATGGTCCTCGCGCCCGGCCTGGATATAAGACGGGGTCTTTACCTGGCCGATATCAATCGGTGTTGCCGAGACCTTGATCTCCCCTGAGAGAACCAGCTTGTTCCCCTTGTATAGGGTCTCGAGATAGTCCCGATGCCATCCAGCCGGCAGGTTCGTCGTGTCGCTATTCCAGTGAAGCAGGTCGAACGGAGCCGGCTCCTCGCCCATCAGGTAATTGTTGACGACATAATTCCAGATGAGGTCGCGACCGCGCAACAGGTTGAAGGTCGCCGCCATGTATCGACCGTCAAGGTAGCCCTTGTCGCGAGTCAATTCCTCCAGCAGCGCCATGGTCGCGTCGCCGGTGAACAGCTTGAGGTCGCCTGCCAGCGAGAAATCCACCTGCGCAGTCAGGAAGGTAGCGGACTTCACCTTCGACTGCTGCTTCTGGTGGTGAAGGTAGCCGAGCGTCGCGGCGAGCGTCGTCCCGGCAACGCAATAGCCGATGACGTGGGCGCTCTCGACACCCAGCAGGTCGCGCACCGTGTCGATTGCGTCGATCTGGCCTTTCAGGACGTAATCGTCGAGCGTCGCATCGGCGATGCTTTCGTCCGCCGATTTCCAGCTGACCATGAACAGGCTGATGCCCTGCTCCACGCACCAGCGAACGAAGCTCTTCTCCGGCGTCAGGTCTAGGATGTAGAAACGGTTGATCCAGGGCGGGAAGATGATCAGCGGCGTTTCGAGGACCTTTTCGGTCGCCGGCGTGTACTGGATCAGCTGATAGAGCGCCGTTTCCTTGATCACCTTGCCCGGAGTGGTCGCAAGGTTCTTGCCGACTTCGAACACGCCTGACTTCGTCTGCGTCAGCTGCCCCGCGGCAATGTCGTCCAGCATGTTGGCGAGGCCCTTGAGCAAATTCTCGCCGCGGCTTTCCATCGTCCGCTTCAGCACTTGCGGATTGGTCAAAGCAAAGTTCGATGGGCTCATCGCATCGACGAAGCTGCGCACGGCGAAGCGAGCCTTCTGGCGCGCTTCAGCATCCAGGCCTTCGACCTTCTCGACAGTACCGAGAAGCTTGTCCGACAGCGCCAGATAGGTCTTTCGTATTGTGTCGAAGACCGGGCTGTCCTTCCACTCGGGCGCAGCGAAGCGGCGATCCTTCGCCCCCTCCTTTGCCTCGGTGTCCAGGCCGATCATCTTGCCCCATGTCTCGAGCCCCTTTGCCCAGGCCTCGGCGCCCGCCGTCATCATGGATGCAGGATCCGTACCGGGGTGCCAGCCGAAGGCCGGCGGGAAGGCGCCCCAAGGCGGAGGTGACGCGGAAGGCCAGTTTTCCCCCTCTTTCAGCCCATCTGCCCAGGCCTCCATCAGCATCTGCTGCGCGCGCCCCATGACGTAGGTCCAGTGCTGCCAGTCCTCGAGAGTGGGGATCGGGCTGGTCGTATCGGTATCGTTCGCCATGACCTTCCCATACTCGCCATTGGGGCGGGAGCGAAGCGATCCGGCGGATTGCTTCGCCGCTCCGATCCTTCCAATTACCGTTTGTGACGGACGCCAGCACTCTTCCCGCCGCAATCGTGCTGCTCGACTATTTCGGGATCGCGGTCTTCGCGATCTCGGGTGCGCTGGTGGCTGCCGAGCGGCGCTTCGACTTCGTCACCTTCGTCTTCTTCGCGGTCGTCACCGGGGTCGGGGGCGGTACGCTCCGTGACCTTCTGATCGGTGCGCCGGTCTTCTGGGTGAACTCCAATGCGACGCTGCTCATCTGCATCGGAGCCGCCGTCGGCACCTGGCTGACCGCCAGGCGCGTTACCGGGCGAGCCTTGCTCTGGTTCGACGCAGCAGGACTGGCGGCCTACTCAGCTTATGGGGCCGCAAAGGCGCTGGATTTCGGCGTCGCACCCGTCCCGGCCTTCGCAATGGGAGTACTCACAGGCTGTGCCGGCGGAATGGCTCGCGACGTCCTTGCAGGCGCGCCGTCAATCCTCTTGCGTCACGAAATCTATGTGACAGCGGCCGCTTTGTCGGCGGGCCTCTTCGTGGGTCTGGTCGTCATTCTGGGGACTTCCGTGTGGCCTGCCGCCGCCATCGCCGTCGTCGCCGGCTTCATTCTGCGCGGCCTCGCCATCGCTCGCGGCTGGTCGCTACCGGCTTATCGCGGAGCCTAGCCCTTCGGGCTTGCCGCACTGCAACATGGCCGTCATGAAAGTCGGGTGACGGAAGAATTCTACCGTATCCAGCGCCTGCCGCCCTATGTCTTCGCCGAAGTGAACGCGATGAAGGCAGCCGCAAGAGCACGCGGCGAGGACATCGTCGACCTGGGCATGGGGAATCCCGACGGCGCGCCGCCCAAGCACGTCATCGACAAGCTCGCTGAGGTCGCGGCCAAGCCAAATGCGCACCGCTATTCGGCAAGCAAGGGCATTCCGGGACTCAGGAGGGCCCAGGCCGCATAC
>JBKPKE010000014.1:0-3378 GCA_046730955.1 Pseudomonadota bacterium | reverse complement strand
GCTTTGTCCCGCGCAGTGGCTTCATGGGCTGCGGAAGCAACGACAGTCGGTTGAGCAACGCGTCGATCCCGGTGTTTCCCGTGACGATTATTTCCCCGCGGACTCTCTCACGACGAAGGTTAGCGGCGTTCAGCTGCGTCGGTGCGAACAAAAGGTCGGCCTGCGCATCGATTGCTATTCTGAAGTCCTCTTCGGGCCAGGGATGCGCCCGGTCATGGCTGCGCAGTCCCGCTTCCACATGCGCAACCGCCACATCGGCAAGAGCGGCGCCCAAAGCCCCGCCAAGAGCACTCGACGTATCCCCCTGGACGACGACAAGCGTGACGCCCTCGATCGCCGATCCGAGGCTCCGTGCCACGAGACCGGCATGAATGTGCGGGTTCGCCTGCCCTGCGCAGCCAAGCCGAACCGTCGGGTAGCGCGCCAACCCAAATGCTGTGAGATCGAGCTGCGGGTGCTGGCCGGTCAGCACGAGCTGCGGAATGATTCTGCGATGGACGAGAGCTTTGGCTAAAGGTGAAAGCTTGATGGCTTCAGGACGCGTACCGATGACTAACGCAACTCGGTGATCGTACAGCTTTCCCCCTAGCTCGGCGCGGCACTTGTGGCGGCGCTTGAGCTAGCTGGCAATACTCAGCGGAAGTTGTCGGCGTAGGCCTGAATCTTCATCCGCACGGGCGTCGGCTCAATCAGGTGATAGCGGATGCCTTTGCGCTCGCAGAAAGCGATTGCTTCCTCGCGCGTTTTGAACGTGATCCGAACCTGGGTGTTCGTGTCGCCCGAGCCGTTCCAACCGGTCAGAGGATCGGCTTTTTGCGGCTCCTTCCGTTCGAACTCCAGTTGCCACAGCCCGGCATTCGCCTTGCCGGACTGGGTCGCGCGGCGTTCCAGTTGGGAAATACGGGCAATCGACATGACGCCCGAGTGGCCCAGCGGCGATCCGAAATCAAGCGCTCGAGACGGTCTCGGACAATGCACCGAACGGCCGTTTGTGCTAGGCAGCGCATCCTGCCCAGAAGAGGAGGACTGCATGCATCAGGCGAAGGTGACCTTGTTTGCGGCGGCAGCGGCGTCGCTGACGTTGCTCGGGTGCAATCAAAAAGCCCCGGAGACAAATACGGTAGCGGGCAACACGGCAGAGACCAGTGAGACGGGTGCCCAGACAGCGGCTATTGATCACACTGACCCGGTCGCAAGCGCTGCAGCCGCGGCGCCGGAATCGATCGGAAGCAAGGCGACCATCATTCAGGCTCAGGCCGACGGATCGATGAAGACGCTGCGCGAAGGCAGCAACGCCTGGACCTGCATGCCCGACAATCCGCAAACTCCCGGCCATGATCCTATGTGCATGGATGCAAACGGCTTGAAATGGGCGCAGGCGTGGATGGCGCACAAGGATCCTCCCGCCGGAGCGGTCGGGCTGATGTACATGCTCGAAGGCGGCAGCGACGCGAGCAATACCGACCCGTTTGGAACGAAGCCGAACGACGGAAAGTGGGTCGAGACCGGACCTCACGTCATGGTGGTGGGCTCGAAAGACATTCTCGCCGGATACCCTTCAGGCGAGAGTCCGGACACGAAAGCGCCTTACGTGATGTTCGCCGGCACGCCGTACGCGCACCTGATGATTCCCATCGGCAATAGCTGACGGCTTCCAGTTGAAGCGGGAGAAGTCTGCGGGCGGGAGTGGCGTTGCCGCCTGGGCGGTGCATTTGTTTACCGCTACCGGCGTAATATTCGCCCTGCTCGCGCTGGAGGCGGTCGAGCAGGGGAATGCGCGGTTGGCGCTTTTATGGCTCGGCGTCGCGCTTCTCGTCGACGGATTGGACGGGACGTTCGCTCGCGCAGTCAAAGTTCGCGAGCAGTTGCCAAACTTGGACGGTGACGCGCTGGATCTCGTCGTCGACTATCTGACCTATGTGTTCGTCCCGGCCGTCCTGATCTGGCGCGGAAACTATCTGCCGGATCCGCTGGCTTTCATCCTGACGGCGGCGATCCTGATCTCATCGCTCTACGTCTTCGCGCGAAAGGACATGAAGACAGACGACGGCTATTTTCGCGGATTTCCGGGGCTGTGGAACGTCGTTGCTTTATATTTCGTCGTTGCGGGCCCGCCGGCTTCGCTTGCGGCGGTTGCCGTGGTGATCCTCGTCGGCATGACGTTTGCGCCGATCCATGTCGTGCATCCGTTCCGAGTTCAGGACTATGGCAAAACCCTTCCGGCCGTGGCGATCGCCTGGGCGATCTTCACACTGCCGCTCCTTCTTCCGAATCTCAGCGTGTTTGCGAACGCTTTCCTGCTCGTTATGTCGCTCGCGGCGGCGGCAATCCTTGTGGGAATGGGTTTCGTTCGATCGGCTCGGGGATCGAGCGGTCAGTAAGCCCGCGAAATCGCGAACTCGACAGCTTCCGTCAGTGCCGATCGGGCCTTTCCGGCAGGGAAGCCGGCCAAAGCGTCGAGAGCCCGGCGTCCGTACTGTCGGGCGCGCTCCAACGTTTCCGACATAGCGTCGCTCTTCAGGAGGAGGCGAATGGCATGTTCGAGGTCCGCATCTGACGACCGCTCACCGGCCATGGCGGCACGCCAAAACGACCGCTCGTCGTCAGATCCGCGAGCATAAGCGAGGATGACCGGAAGGGTCACCTTGCCGTCGCGGAAGTCGTCACCGACGCCCTTGCCCATCACATCGTTGCTGGACCCATAGTCGAGCACGTCATCGACCAGCTGGAAGGCGATACCCAAGTACTTACCGTATCGTTCCAGAGCGAACTCGGCCTCCTCGGACGCCTCCGCCACCACGGGTGCGATTCGGCAGGCGGCAGCGAACAGCGCGGCTGTTTTCGCGGAGATGACCGTCAGATACTGATCTTCGTCGGTCTCGACGCGCCGCTGCGTTGTCAGCTGCTCAACTTCGCCCTCGGCGATGACTGCCGACGCGTGACTGAGGATCTTCAGGACGCGAAGAGACCCGTCCTCGACCATAAGCTCAAAGGCCCGGCTGAAGAGGAAATCGCCGACGAGGACGGTCGCAGGATTCCCCCAGATGAGGTTCGCGGTCTGCTTTCCTCGGCGAAGGCCGGATCCATCGACCACATCATCATGGAGGAGAGTCGCCGTGTGAATGAACTCTACCGCAGCCGCGAGCTTCTGATGCCGCGTCCCACTGTAACCGAGCAGTGCCGCGCAGCCGAGAGTCAGCATCGGCCGCATCCTCTTGCCTCCGCCCGCGATCAAATGGCCGGCCAGCTCTGGAATCAGCGCAACCTTGCTCTGCATGCGATCGAGGATGACGGCATTCACGCCGTGCATATCCTCCGCAACCAGCCCCATCAGGGGTTGGAGCGAAGGGGCGCTCGTCGTGCGAAGCTCGTGGACGG
>JBKPKE010000013.1:0-12743 GCA_046730955.1 Pseudomonadota bacterium | reverse complement strand
GTCTCCGGCCAGGCCGCTTCTTTTCTTGTCCGCAATGGGTGGAAAGCGGACATTAGCTATGCGGCTTTGAGACGCTGGGGCTAATCGAAACGGGACGAAGCGAAAGGATACGGTCCGCTACAACAAGCCTACGCCACCGGGGCGGAAGCGTAGGCTCACGGCCGAGGAACGTCAGCTGATAGGCGGAATCACCCGTCGAATCCTTCGCGTGGACCTTCTCGGTGATGCTCGCGGGAGCCACAAACTCGCTTGGGTCATTAAGGGCGGCGGGAACGCCAGTGTATCCTTCCTCAAAGGCCGATAGTTCAAATCCTACGAACCACGTGCCCCGGTAGATCCGTTGATGGCTAAGCGGATTGCATTTGGTGGCCAGAATATAAGCATCGTGGCTGCCCGTTTTGTCCATGCAATCGCTAACAGCCTTGTAGCTGTTCACTTCTCTCGACTTTTCGGGATGGCATGAACTCATCAAACCGCTGATTGCGACAAGAACTATAACGGTGCGGTTCATCGCCATCGCCTAGCTCACCAGGCTAACGTCTGGAATGGGTGAAAAGCGGACGCTTCTACCGCCGGCTGAAAGCGACCGTTTCGCTCGTGGCGAATGGCGGCTGCGAGACCGCCGCAAACCAGTCGCCTCGAAAGCTCGGAAGCCCCTGAAGATAATCGATGAGCAAATCCCAGCCGACGAGTTCCTCATGGAACTTCCACACTCGGTCACCGATCAGCACGTCACAACAGATTAGGTCGGTCGTAAGTTCGTCGCGCTTGTAGAACGTGACCTTGGCAACGTCGGTCAGTGGAAGTTGAGAGAGTAAGTCTGCATCGATAACGGCCATGAGCGTAACTTTGGCGGCCCTTCTTAATGTCTGCAATGGGTGGAAAACGGACATTGGAGCTGTCATCCGAATCGGCTGGCCGCTGGCGCCCTTCCCGATTGACCCGTCGACCTTGTCGAGGGGGCCATCCACACCAATGGACTTTCCTGGAGGGAATGGGGCGGGCCGAGCCCTAAGGCTCCGCCCTGCATGATCAGGTCCGATCTATCTGACGCGCCTGAAATAGGTCGTCACCATGCGCGGGGTAACATTGCCCGCCCAGACGATGGTTTCCTTCATCGATTTGCGGTCCTCTTCGATCGTGTAGACACGGGTCGATACGGGATTCCCGCCTTTGGTGAAGGTAAGGACGAGAGTGTTCGGCGCCGGCTGGCGCATCGACACTTTGTCGGCGAAGGTCATGTTGCCGGTGACAGGAACGGGGGTGCCGTCCGCCGGCCCGGTTGCTTCGGCATGCTGGCGCGAGCCGTCGGCGGCGACGATCTCGCTCTGACCGGTCCATTCCTGATCCGCTGAGACGCGAAAATCGAGGGTGACGCTGCGTGGCCGCTCGTCTGGCGGTATGCGCGAGACATCCAGCGACCATTTTCCGACCAGCGGCAGTTGGCCCGACGCATTTGCCTGGACGATGGGCGATCGTTGCTCATTTTGCGAAGATCCGGTGACGGTGATGCCAATCGCGGCGGCGGCGACAGCCATTGGTAATATGATCACGATCAATCCTTTCGAAGTTGTACGACCCTGATCCACGGGCTGCGCCGGGTCTTCGGTCGAAGAACGAGAAGTGGATAGATCGATATTTTTGTCCCAGATTTTTTGGGCATCGACGATGCGGGCGAGTTCGCGGCTGCTACCGACTCCCGTCTTGCGGCGAGCGTCGCGCAGACGCTCGTTTATCGAGGTCTCCGACTGCCCCAAGCGCGCGGCGATCGACTTTCCCGTGTGCCCCATCGCCAGCAAGTGCAGAACCTCCAATTCTTTGGCGGAAAGGGAGGCGATTGCGCTGGGCGGCACATCCGGAGCAGGCATGGCTCGGGATCACCACACGCACGATCCGGCGTCCATCCCAAAATTCTTGGTTCGCGCCACAGCGACCGTCAGGCACGAAGGTGGCGAAGTACTTCGCTATTTCCGCTTAGTGATGGCCGCCCCAATTCGGCATGGTGAAGCTCACCACCTTGCTCTGCCCGGGAAAGACATTGTGGTTGGCATCAACCAAGTCGATCTTCACCTTGTGCGGGCCCGGCGGCAAACCGAATATGTCGATGGTATTGCTATTGCTGGTGTCCGCCCACAACCACGGCAAGTCGTCGACAGTTATGTGCAAATGTCCGACCCGCGGCGACACCTTGAGCGCGCCTTCGCTGAGCACGGGCCCGATGCGAACATTCTCCGCTCGGTATTGAATCCACACGAGGCCCTTGGGCAAACCCTCCGGAAGCGGCGGATCTACAATCAATCTGGGCGGCGGTTCGTTCTTGACTTCGATGTAAGGCGTGGCGCCGCCCTGCCAGGCGGTTTGGGCTGAGGCTCCCGACGCGACAACACTCAAGGTCGCTATCGTTGCAAGCGGCTTATTGAAGGCATGCATTGGCATTCCCCAACAGAAGTTGAGATCCGGACGCGTACGCAACGCGTGCTCGACCGTGGAGAAATGCCTGGTGCGCTACCGACTGGCGGTCCCAAGCTGCTCTTGGCGTCGGGAAACGAGTCGGGTCAAGCGGCGTCCAGAAGGGCGGAAAGCGGGCGCAGAACTATTTCGGTGCGACTTCGGAGTCGAGCTTCGCCATTTCAGCCTCGTGTCGCCGCACGGCCTCCTCATGCTCGGCCTTCGCCTTCTCGAATTCGACAAGGGCTCGGTCGGCCGCCGCCCGCTGCTCCTCTCTCCGCTGGACGAATTCATCGTTGGCGCGGACGAATTCGTCCATCCTCCGCTGCTGCTCGGCGATTTGCGCCGTATCTGTGATCATGACCGGCGTGCCGATCTGAGTGGCTCCATACAGTAGCTTGGCGAAGCCCGTGGGCAGGCGGATGCAGCCATGCGAGGCCGCGTATCCCGGCAGATTGCCTGCATGCAATGCGACGCCCTTCGACGTCAGGCGCTGCATGTAGGGCATCGGTGCATTGTCGTACGTGCCGGACCGATGCACGAGTTGCTTTTCCAGGATGGGGAACACCCCTGTCGGTGTCTCGCGATCCTTGCTGCCGGTCGAGATCGTCGACGCGCCAATGAGAATGCCGTCCCGGTAGACCATGGCGCGCTGCGACGTGAGGTTGATGACCACAAACAGCGGGCCGGTCGAGGCACTCCTGGATTCCCAGACGTATTGGCCGGGTTGGAGCGTGGCCGCCCTCAACACGACGGGCAGGGTTCGGTCATTTGCCGGGTGTGCGGCGGCCGAAGCGGCGGCGCACGTCAGAACCAGTAATGCAATCAGCCGTTTCACTGCTACCCTCGGTCAGGCGTTGCTTCCGAACAGGCCCCCGGCTGCGGCAATGCTTTAGCGTGGCAGGTGCGCCCGCACCATAGGGGAAGTCACGGACTCAAGCGCCTCAGCTGCCCGACTGATACTCTGGCAACAACCTATGTTAGTTCGCATTTGCTCAAACGGTGCTATAATTCCGTCACTGGGTGTCGCCCTGTTAGTCCGGACGCCGGCTATGGCAGGCCAGCACTCAACGAAGGCGGCTACCCACCTGCAAGGGGCGCCGCCTTCGTCACGTCTGGCGCTTCGAAAGCAGGCACCTCGCCAATGTCCGCAACGGATCGGAAGCTGACGCTAGGTGGCGCCTGAATCGCCCGATTTCGACGGCTTCCTGATCTTCGGAAGCAACGGCGCGCCGCCGCAGCGTTGATCCGTTCCGCAACAGTTTGCGGCGAATGGAAAGACTTCAGCCGAACCCGCTTGCCGACAAAATAGTCTCGGAGACGCATAAGCTGATGATGCGATGGTGACCTTGTGTCCGCAATGGGTGGAAAGCGGACATGGGAGTAGTTGTGGCTGCGATAGGGCCAGCGCTTCGCGTTTCCTGACTTCTGGCCTCCGGATCAATCCCGATTCAACGCGCTCGATCAGTGGGTTACAAGCGGGGGCGGAAGGTGAAGGGTGTCGTTCTATCGGTATATTTTCGCGACCGTGAAGGTCACTTCTGCGGATGCCGCCAGTTTGAGGCGGGCAGCGACCTCCAAGCGATTGGAAGAGCCGACCGGATGTGCCGAGGTTTCAGCCGGGAACTGTGGTGGCAAGACAGCCTTCTCAGGCGGTGGGACGATCAAGCTTAGGCCACGCGCCTGATCGGAAGCGGCCTCGTTGGCGCCCCCCATGCGGCTAGGTCGCTTCCTGAATCAGCAATGGGTGGAAAGCGGACAACGGTCCATTCAGTCGAGTGATGTCTGTAACGGGTCTCAATGCCGTCGATGCGGTGATGAACTTTCGCAATGTGCCTCTTTGGCATTACCCAGGAAAGGTTTCCCTGCGCTGTCGGACTGCGCCTATCTCGTTGTAAATTTTCGCTTATTTTCCGTTTTAATTATGCTAAAAGGCTCGGGTCAAAGCGGAATCATCCGCAGACATTCAAATCAGGGAGTCGATTATGACTGACCGTGAATGGACCGCTCCGGTTCTTGAAGAACTGAGCATCCCTGGCGGCACCGCCAGTGGCCAGGCCGACGACGCGAGTGACGCTGGTAGCCCCGACGACGGCTTCAGCGTTTCCTGAGTCGCAGTGATTGACAAGCCCGCTCGGCGATCCGCCGGGCGGGCTCGACAATTTCAGACCACTAGGACTCATGCGGTCTCCCCTCTCCGGAGGCCCTTTGGGTCGCCCAAGGACAAGGCGCCCGGCTCTCCAAATGTGTCTTCGCAATCTTCGCCGCGGCGGTTCTCAAGGAGCCGATCGGCTGGAGATATCTGGGAGCATTCGCCTGTCTTGCGGGTGCGGCGGGCTTCATGTTCGCAAGTCGCGCCTGAACCGATCCACATCAGCCCAAAGCCCGCATGACCATGGTACGTGACCAAGCATTGCTCCCACGACCGAGCTGTGAAAGTTAGGATCAGCCAAGTCGGGAGAATGGCCGTGTCTCGCTGCATATCTTTACTCGTGCTGATGCTGCTGACGTCGCCCGCACAGGCGGAGTCCGACGAGATTGGCCCCGTCCCCGCGCAGGCCGTGATCGCTCACACTTATTTCGGCGAAAACACGCCGTCGCAGATTCGCTTCATCAATGTGCGCAATCGTCCCGTCCGTATAATCTGGGTCGCGTTCGATGGAACAGAACGTCCCTACGCGGAGCTCGCCGAGGGACAGGAGATCATGCAACCCACCTTTGTCGCGCACAGGTGGCTGATCAGGGACCAAGGGGATGGAACCCACTCGCGGCCTTCATCTCGACCCGGTCCGCAGCGCGGGATAACGGGACACCGCAGATCGCTCTGATCCGTTGAGATTATCTGCCGAGCGTCTGCCCTGGGTGGAAAGCGGGCACTAGCCTACTCTCCCGCCAGACTCCAAGGCTTCACGTCGAACGGGACCGTTTCGAAATCTAGGTCCACCGTCGAACCGTCGTAAGTGTAGCCCTCAATCAGAGAAACATGGCCGCCTTCGAGGAAGATCAGAAAGCCCATCCCATGCGGTATGTTGGCGACGTTTCCCGTGGCCGCATCCAATGGCGACTGCTCGGTGAGTCGCGGCGTTTCTGGCGGCACCCTTATCGTCGAGAAGAACCCGGCTCCTGTGTTCTCGAAGTCAGTCACCTCAGCAATTGTGATCTGTTTGCGGAGTGCGCCCGCTGACGTTGGGTAATCATGTGCAGCCGCTTCCAGAACAGCTCTCTCCAAAGGCCAAAGTTCGCGCACAGCCGCAGGCTAACGCTCATGAGCTAATGTCCGCAACGGGCGGAAGCAGACGTTACGGATTCTCTTCAACTCGGGGTCAGTCCCGATTGGCCTGAGCGGCGCCCTGAGGGCAGGACCGAATCGCGCGTGCTCGCCAAAAGGGGGATCCGATCATGTCGATTTCGCTTCAGTCCGCTTCGGAAGTGATGCGCGAGGCCACGCGCGACACCGTTCGGCGCTTCTGGCTCTGGTACCTGCTGCAGGGGGTGCTGATGATTGCCGCGGGTGTGCTGGCTCTGCTCCACCCGGTGGCATCCTCGTTCGCACTCGTCATCTTCCTCGGCTGGCTGCTGATCGCCACCGGGATCGTCCAGGGCCTGGGACTGATCGGGGCGCGATCCTCGCCCTATTTCTGGTTGCATTTGCTTTCCGTCGCCCTGTTCGTCGTCGTCGGCATGCTCTTCCTCCGCGATCCCGCGCAAAGCCTGTTGACCCTGACGATACTCCTCATCGTCTTCTTCATGGTCGAAGGCATTTCCAAGGTGGTCTTCGCGCTCACCATCCGGCCGTTTCCGCATTGGGGCTGGGTGCTGCTCAGCGGCCTCATCGGGATCGCGCTTTCATTCTATCTGTGGAGCCGCATACCCGTGACGGCGGTGTGGTTCCTCGGAGCGATGCTCGGCATCAGCCTTGTCAGCGAGGGCGCCGCGCTTGCCTATCTCGCGTGGCAGGTTCGACGAGCGCCGGTTTCTGATTAGGCTCACGCTGGCCCCGATCCTCCCGACTAGTCCCGATACCGGCCAGTTCCCTGCTGTTGCATTCATGCCTGCAGCGTTCCCTGTCCGGAAAAGGAGGATTCCATGGCGATTGCAGCCCCGACGCTAACCGTTCCGCTATTGGCAGTGGCCGCATTTCTCACTTCTTGCTCACCGCAACCATCCTCGCCCGGGACCTTTACCAGCGCGGAGGCGGGGCGCGTCATGCCTGTCCAAGTCGGCACCGTCGCTGGCGTCAACGCGGTGACAATTCGCTCGGGCGAGACGACATTCGGCACGATCACCGGCGCTGCACTGGGCGGCATCCTTGGAAGTACGATAGGGCGCAGCAACAGGGCGAATGTCGCAGGTGCGGTGGGCGGCGCGGCAGTAGGCGGGGCCGCAGGCGGCGCCATCCAGGGTTCGGCCAGCACCCGCGCAGTCGAAATCACGATCGATCTCGATTCAGGTGATACGGTGGCCGTCGTGCAGCCGGGGGATCCCCGCGACTTCCGCGTCGGCGATCGCGTGCGCCTCACCGGCACCGACGAGAACGCGCGCGTTACACGGTGATGGCAGGGCCTCTGGTTCGACCCTAACGCGGCCGGGCGGGCCACCAGTTCCATCGGCCGGCAACGTGCATCAGGGCCGGTCCGAGAATTGAACGGATCAAGGTGGCGTCCACCAACACGGCGACTGCAAGCCCGAGGCCGATCATCTGAACGACGACATCGCGCGTGAAGGCGAAAGCTCCGAAGACCGCCACCATGATCAGCGCCGCGCTCGTGATCACCGATCCCGTGTCCGCGAGTGCTTCCCGGATGCTGAGCGCATTGTCGCCGGTTTCATTGAAGATCGTTCGGATGCGGCTGAGCAGGAAGATCTCATAATCCATGCTGAGTCCGAACAGGATGCAGAAGATCGCAAGCGGCACCGTGCTGGGCACAACGGTGGTCGGAGCGTCCACGCCGAAGATCTCCGAGCCATGACCGAGCTGGAAGACCAGGACGACGATCCCGTACCCGGCTGCGACGGAGAAGAGATTCAGCAGGAGCGCCTTCGCCGACGCTAGAGGCGCTCGGAAAAAGAGCAGCAGGACCAGCACCGACATGCCGAGCACAAGCGCGATGGTGAGCGGGTAGGAAGCGCTGACCGCCTTCTCGAAGTCGTTGAAAAATTGGGCGCCCCCGCCGACCTCGACCGACAAGCCTTCCGCGCTGAACAGATGAGGAATCTGGTTAGAAAGCCTCCTGAGTTCGATGAGGGTCGCGCTTTCCGATGGGATCACGAGGAAGAGCAGCCGGCTGCGGTCCTTGCTGGTGAAGGCGTCGCGTGAAAGCGCCGCGCCCATACTTTGCTCAATAGACCCGTCCGAGGCGTTCCTGAGTGGTCCCTGCACGGCGCGGACGCGCGGGTCCTTTTCCAAGCGACCCACGAACTCGAGAAGCATGTCCGCCCGCTCGGGCGTAAGCGCCCGCTGCTTCCGAGTGTCGCTGACCACCACGATCACGGGTGACACCAGGCCCCTGAGATTCATGCCTTCGAGCATGTCCATGCCTCGCGTGAACTCGAGTTCGGGCGGCAGGAACTCGCTTTCGGGAAAGCCCGTGCGCGTATGCAAGGCGGGCAGAGCCATTGCGAGGATAAGGCTGAGGCTCATCAAAATGGAGAGGACCGGCTGCTTTTCGATCGCATTCGCCCAGCGAATCCAGAGGCGGCGTGCACGTTCGCGCCGCACCGGTCGCGAAAGCGGTCGCGGCCACTCCAGCAAATCCGGGGGGATCAGGCGCAGGAATGCGGGCACCAATGTCAGCGATGCGGCCAGGGAAACCAGAACGGCGAAGAGTCCGCCGAGTCCGATCGAACGGGTCTGCATCAGTGGTGTCGCAAGCAGCGAGCCGATCCCGATGGCCACTGTTGCCGCACTGTAGACGACCGCCACGCCCGACTGCGACATAGCGCGGCGCATCGCGAGCTCCTGCCGGGCACGGTTCTCGACCGGTGAGAGTTCCTCCGTGGTCCGTTCGAGCTGGCGGCGATATCGGTGGATGATGAAGAGGCTGTAATCGATGCCGAGCGCGATCGCGAGCATCGTCACGACGCTCAAAACGAGGTTCGAGATGTCGATCGAACCGGCAATCCAGAAGACGAGTCCGAGCGCCACGGTTCGCGTTGCCACGGCAAGGAGAAGCGGGAGCATTGCCGAGACGATCGAGCCGAACGCGAAGACGAGAATGATGAGCGTCAGGGGAAGCGCTCGAAGTTCAGCGCGCGCCGTGTCCTGCGCGTCGAAGCGGCTAAGGTCGTATGTCAGGGCCGCTCGGCCCGTGATCGCCCATTCCAGGTCTCCGTGGCGCGCCTTGGCGGCATTGAATGTCGGAGCCATGGCCGCCCGGAGCTTTGGAATTTGCTGCTCGGCCTCGAGTACGTCCTGGGTATTGAGGTCGACCAGGATGAAGTGGCCGGTCCCGGGCGCCGGCAGCAGGTGCTGGTCTTCGATGTCGAGCTCGCTGACGGCGGTATCGACGGAGGGCTCGTTCTGGATCGCCTTCGAAAGGTCGCCGAACAAAGCCGACAGCTCGGCACGATTTTCGTCGAGGCTGGCGGAACGGAATACCAGGACCAGCGACTGGCTGTCGCCGCGGCCGAAATCGTCGTGCAGGATCCGGTCCACGCGCGACGACAAGCTGCCCTCGATTTCGCCGGCGCCGCTTAATAGTCGCTCCGGAAGGCGCTGGGCAACCGCGCCCGCAGCCACAGCCGCCGAAACCCACAGCAGAATGACGAGGATCGCATATCTCGAACAGAAGGTGCCGAGCGAGGCCAACCCTGCTGCGAGAGGACCGGCGGCTCGAGACTCGGTACATCGCTGACTGGCGGTATCCAAGTAATGATGCCTATCCGTTACCGCGTTGGTCGACTTGCGGCGCTATCCTCACCGCAATTCACTGGATCATTCAATCGCAATCAGCAGTCTTTGTCACTCGACCCGTGTCCAGGCCTGGGATTTGCACGCTATGTTCCCGATGAGGCAGCCGCGCGCGACGATCGTGTTCTGGTCCTTGATCGTTGCAGTGCCGGAGAAGACGCCGTTGATATCCGGGACGAAGACTTTCCCCTTCCAGACCTTGGGACTGACCTCGCGGAAGTCGCGGAAAAGCTCCGTCCCGATCAAATTCTTGGTGCCGCCGCGTGCGGAATCCGCCTTCGCCTTTGCATTCGCCCAGACGACGGTCGCGCACCGGCTTTTCCCGCATGTATGAATGCGGACGTGAACGCTGTTTTGCGGGTTTCGGAATACTCCGACCTCGCCGGCGGTCTGGGCCGTCGCATCGGCCGAGAGGATGGCCAGCAAGACAAAGAACATGGTGAAAATCCGCATCCCAGCCCCCAGTCGACCTGAAAGGATGGTGCTAGGGTCGCTCGACCAGTACCGAAATCCGGATAACCTCGGAGATCAGAACCCCACGCGTGCTGTGAGCCGGATGTCGCGGCCAGCGAGTGGGGCGAAGTCCTTCAGCTGGCTGGTGCTGCGCCGCGCTTCGACGTCGAACAGGTTGTTTGCCTGAAGCGACAGGCTCAGCTGCGGGTTCGCCTCGAACACGTGCCAATCCAACGACGCATTCAACATCGTATAGCCCGGAGTGACGGTTTCGATGGGTGCGGTGCGGTCGTGGGCGAAAGCGCGCTCAGCCTCGAGACGGCCGTCGAATTGTCCGTGCTCGCCCGTCAGAGCTGCCAGTAGGCGAAAGGGAGGCATGAACGGTGCAGGGCCAAAGTTCTTTACCGTTGCATGGACAGCGTCCGCCTGCAGCTCGCCGCCCCACTTGATCCCAAGCGCCTCGCCGAGCTTCGCGCTCGCCTGCGCCTCGAAGCCGTAGAAGTTCGCCTGGCCATTCCGGGCCTGGAACACGGGAAGGTTGTCCTCCATCGCTCCGGTAGGCGACTGGAAGATGTAATTGGCGAAGTGCGTGTAGAAGAGGTTGCCGGTGAAGTGGGCCGGTCCCTTCGTCCCGCGGAGGCTTGCTTCGACACCCAGGCTTTTCTCGGGACTCAGGTTCGGATCGCCGACTTCAAAGGTCTGGCTGCCGCCGTGCGGACCGTTGGCGAAAAGCTCGTCTATCGAAGGGGCTCGCGCCGTTCGTGACAGCGACAGGCCCGCGCGCCAACCCGAGCTAAATTCGTACTGGCCGCCCAGTGAGCCGGAAACGGTCGTGAAGTTGCGCGACATGCCGGGCGTGTCGAGCTGCTCGTCGGCTTGCGCGGTGAGGTTGCTGAATTCGACGCGAGTGCCGCCTTCGAGCCGCCAGGGGCCTGTGAGCAAGGTCTGCACGGTGAAGACGCCGGTCTGCTTCTGACGGCTGTCAGGCAGGAATTTCTCTTCGCCGCGAATTTTCGCGTTGCGGTTGAGGTACTGGATGCCGCTGGTTCCACCCCATCCGGAGCGCTCCGCCTGCTCCAGCTCGACACGGCCCTCTGCCCCCTTGCTGAAGAAGCTGGAGCCGATCTCGCCGGTGTCCTCGATTTCGTCGTGGTGATAGTTGGAATAACCCCCGCGAGCACGGATCTGACTGAAGAAGCCGCCCAGCGGGATTTCCGCACGTGCGTCGTAGCGCGTCTGATCGACATCGATTGTAGGAGCTTCCGCCTCGACGGCCGGATCGAGCGAGTAACGGATCGGCACTTCGTACGTGGACAAATGCCGGGTAACGGATGCGCCCATGTTGACGCCGCCGGGGCCGACGTAGGCAATGCCGAGCGCCCCTTCCTTCGATTCCGATGCGGAATTGGGGAGGTCTCCCTTGATGTCCGCGAGGGACTGGATTTCAGGATCGGGGCTGGCGAGCGCTTCCTCGCGAAGCTCCTTCGACAGGATGTGACCGCCCGTAAGAAGGTCGTCCGTCTTCGTCCAATTGCCGTCGGCATGAAGGACGATGCCACCGCCGGCGGCGACATCGACCGTTCCATTGGCAAGCCGTTCGTCAGCCGCGCTGCCATAACCTAACAGCGCATCTCCGCCGACATCGCCATCGGGCAGGCGCCGCGGGATTCGCGTGTCAATGACATTCACGACCCCGCCGATCGCAGACGAGCCGAAGAGCAAAGCCGAAGGCCCGCGAAGGACTTCGATGCGCTCGGCAGTCAACGGGTTGATGGCGATCGCGTGGTCTGGGCCTGATCCGGACAGGTCAAGCGTACCAATACCGTCCGTGAGGACGCGCACGCGATCGCCGGACAGGCCGCGAAGAACCGGTGCGGACGCCTGCGGGCCAAAACTTGTTGCAGTCACGCCCGGCTGGCGCGCGAGCGTCTCGCCGATGCTCGGGCGCACTTCGCGGGTCAGCTCTGCTTGGTCGAGGACTGAAATTCCTCCGAGAACATCAGATTCGCGCCGGCGCGTTCCTGTAACGACGATGGCTTCGCCCTCGTTGCGATGCGCGTCCTCAGCACTTCCCGGCGTAGGCTTTTCGGCATCAATAACTGAACTGTCGCCACCTTCGGTGCTGTTGGTATCGAGCGTCGCCACCTGAGCGGCGGCAGGGACGTGAATCGCTGCAAGCGCAGCGGCGAGGGCAAGCCTGGAGGAGAGCATTGGTCCTGATTAGCTACGGATCGGATCGAATCGCCCGTAAAGTGTATGTTATATTATTACAATGATTCTTCGACCAAATGTGCCATTGCGAACGACAGACGAACGACGTGCTAGCTGAGGCGGCCCGCGACCCTGCAGAGGACGCCGGTACTCGGAAACTCGACGTCTACGGTTCCGCGAAGCTCTGACGCCAGGCTCCGCTTGACCAGCCGCATACCGAACCCTTCCGAGGTCGGCGCCTTCACTTGGGGTCCTCCGCTCTCCTGCCACAGGAGGAGGAAATCCCCGTCGCGTGCGCTCCAGGTCACTTCAATCCGACCATCGTCGTTGGAAAGTGCGCCATATTTCGAGGCGTTTGTTCCAAGCTCATGCAGCGCCAGTGCAAGGCTGACCGCCGTCTGCGGCGACAATCGGAGGTCCGGACCATCGAGGCGGCGGCGCGAGGCGTCGCAGAAGGGCATCAAGGCGGTCCGAATGATCTCGACCATGGACGCCGACTCCCAGCTTTGCTTCGTAAGCAAATTATGTGCGGCGGCGAGGGCCTGAAGCCGCGCTTCGAATGCGCTGATCGCTTCCGACGGCGATCGATGGCCGCGGAACGTTTGCCGCGCCAGGCTCTGCACGATGGAAAGGGTGTTCTTGACGCGGTGATTAAGCTCACCGACCAGCAGCTGTTGGTGCCGTTCGCTTTCGGCTTTGGCGACGAAGGACTTGGCAAGCG
>JBKPKE010000012.1:0-8529 GCA_046730955.1 Pseudomonadota bacterium | reverse complement strand
GCGCAATGGTCTCGGCAGGCGAAAGCTCGGGCGCGTTGCCCGACCTTCTCGAGCGGCTCGCGAAGCTGCTCGAGCGGCAATCGGAAATGCGCGGGAAGCTGATCTCCGCGCTCGCTTATCCCATCGTCCTGATGTGCGTTGCGATTCTCGTGGTCGCTGCGCTGATGATCGCCGTCGTTCCGAAAGTGGTTGAGCAGTTCGACGACGTTGGCCAGCAGTTGCCGCTCCTTACGCGTATCGTCATCGGCATCAGTACCCTCCTCGCGAGCTACTGGTGGGCGCTGCTCCTGCTAATCGGCGGCGGCATGGCCGTCGGCGTCTACGCGTTTAAGGCCGAGAGTCTCCGTCTTCGTTTCGATCGTACCATCCTTAGGCTGCCCCTCATTGGCCGCCTCATCCGCGACCTTCATGCAGCCCGCATGGCACGGACGTTGTCGACAATGATCGAGAGCCGCCTGCCGCTCGTCGAGGGGCTGAAGCTCACCGTCGGCACGGTACAGAACCGTGCCCTCCGCAAGGCCATGGAAGAGCTGGTCGAAACCGTTCGCGGTGGCGGAAGCCTGTCCGGCGCAATGGCGCGGTCCGCCGTCTTTCCGCCCCTGCTCGTCTATCTTGCGGCAAGCGGCGAGAGTGCTGGTCGCCTCGATACCATGCTCGCGCGCGCGGCCGATTATCTCGAGCGCGAGTTCGACAATTTCACCGCAACTGCGCTCTCGATGCTGGAGCCGGCGATCATCGTGGTCATGGGCGCAGTCGTGACCACGATCGTGCTCGCGATCCTTCTTCCCATCCTGCAGCTCGAAAATCTGGTCGGAGGCTGAATTGCGTTTCCTGGACATCAAACGCGAACGGCAGCCGTCCGAGGAAGGCTTCACGCTGGTCGAGCTGATGGTTGTGATCGCGATCATCGGCCTGCTCGCCACCATTGTCCTGATCAACGTGCTTCCGAGCCAGGACAAGGCGATGGTCACCAAGGCGCGCGCCGACATTGCGACGCTCGACCAGGCGATGGAAATGTATCGCCTCGACAACTTCACTTATCCAAGTGGCGGAGACGGGCTGAATGCTTTGGTCAGCCCGGCGGCGAATGCTCAGACAGGGCATTACCGCCCGGGCGGCTACATCAAGAACCTGCCGAAGGACCCGTGGGGTCGGCCGTACCAGCTTGCAGTTCCGGGCAAGAAGGGTCCTTTCGATATTTATTCGCTCGGAGCCGACGGCGCGCCGGGCGGCACGGACGAGAACGCCGATATATACGGCGGAGGGGGCTGAGCGCGACGTGTCACGCAACGGCTTCACTTTGGTCGAGATGATGATCGTCATCGCGGTCATGGCCCTCCTCGCGGGCGTGGCGGTGATGACGGTCGGCGCTCCCGGCGCCGGACCGCATGACGCTGCGAGCCGCTTTGCTGGCCGCATGGCCGCGGCGCGAGACGATGCCGTGCTGAGCGGCCAGCCTATCAGCGCCTGGGTTACTGCCTCTGGTTACGGCTTCGACCAACTGCGGAATGGACGCTGGGAAAACATGGAGCAGAAGCCCTTCGATACGGTCGACTGGGGTCCGGGAATGGAGGCGGGCCTGTCAGGTGCTGGAGCGAGCCGGGCGCGAGTGCAATTCGACAGTCTCGGCGTCGCCGATCAAGCGCTAACGCTGCGTCTTTCTCGCGCGGGCGAAAGCGCGGGAGTCCGCATCGCCGCGAATGGCGAGGTGACGGTCGAATGATGCGCGGCGGGGGGACCAGAGAATCCGGCTTCACGTTGATCGAGATGCTCGTCGCGCTGTCGATCTTCGCCATCGCCGCGCTCGCCCTGATGCGGCTCGACGGCTACACTTTGGCGACCGCGGCCGAACTCGATACGCGCACGATGGCCAACATCGTGCTTCGCAACGAAGCAGCCTTGGCGGCGACGGACCCCGGGCCGATCGTTCGCGGCACGACGACCACAAATGTCACCAACGGCGGTCGAAATTTCCTGGTTCGCAAGACGGTCTCGCCGACCGGCGATCAGCGGCTCGTTCGCATCGATCTCGTCGCGGAGGATCGGGACTCCCGTGCGCGGTCGGAAATGACGATGGTGAAGCGGGTCGCATGAGGCCGAACGGCTTCACTCTGGTCGAGATGCTCGTAGCTCTGTGCATCTTCGCTTTGCTGGCCGGTGCAGGCGTTGGCCTGCTTCGGTCGAGCGTCGACGTGCAGAGCTCGGTCGACACGCGTCTCACGGCGATGAGCAGCGTCGCTCGGCTGAACGCGATGCTTTCGAACGATCTTGGCCAGGCGGTCGACCGGCCGTCGCGCGCATCGAGTGGTGAGCGCCCACCGTTCGTCGGTGACGCCAGTGGCATGGAATTCATTTCCGCCGGGCATGGCAATATCGACGGTTCTCCGCGGTCTGAGCTGCAGCGGGTCGAGTGGCGATCTGCGAACGATACGTTGCAGCGCAAAGGCTTCGCCGCCGTCGACGGCAACGATGAAGCCATTGCCTCGCCGCTCGCTCGCGACATTCGCAGCGCCGCCTTCCGCTACCGGATGGCGGATGGGAGTTGGAATTCGTCTTTCACCTCGACTGCCCAGCAACTTCTTCCCACTGCCGTCGAATTGACAATGACACCCTCAGCCGGAGCGCCCGTCGTCATGGTCTTCGGTTTGCCTGCCGGCGCCATCCCGCCACAGCCGAAGCCTGAGGCAACAACTGTCGGCCCGACGCCCGACCAGGGACCTCCTTCGGAGGACGGCGCATGAAGGTCCCGGCCAACGAACGCGGAGTCGCGCTGCTAAGCATGCTTTTGCTCGTCGCCGTCATGGCGACGGTCGCGGCGACGGCTCTCGACCGTGTCGGCGTCGGCACGCACTTGGCCGCCAATGCGGCGACGGTCGGCCAGGGACGTGCCCTGCTCGAATCCGCCGAACTGCTTGCCACGACGCGCGTCGAGGATCTTCTTGCCGCCGACCCGGACAAGACGCTCGGCGCAGGGTGGATCGGTCTCGAACACCGGGTCGCCTTCTCCGATGGCGTGTCGGTCCGTGCGGGGATCGAGGACGGCGGCAACTGCTTCAACCTCAACAGCCTCGTGCAACGGACGGAGGATGGCCGGCTCGTGGCGCGCCCGGCAGCCGTGAACCAATTCGCGGCGCTAATGATGATGCTCGGCATCGACGCGAATGCCGCCAACCACATCGCCGCATCCGCCTCAGATTATATCGACAGCGACACTGTTCCGCAGGAGTTTGGTACGGAGGATGCCAGCACGATCCTTCCGCCAAACCAGATGATGGCCGACCGCAGCGAGTTGCGCGCGGTTGCAGGCGTGACCGACAAGCAATACGCCCTGCTGCGCCGCTGGATCTGCGCGCTTCCTTCCGCCGAACTTTCCGGGATCAACGTCAATACCTTGCTGCCCGAACAGGCGCCGCTCGTGGCCATGCTCGCGCCGGGCAGGATCGATCCTTCGCGAGCTCAGGCGGCGATCGCGCAAAGACCCGCTGCGGGCTTCGACGACGTACTGAACTTCTGGCAATTGCCGGGGCTCGCAGGCATCGACCTGCCGAGCGGGGCCGTCGATCAAGTTAAGGTGCGAACTTCCTTTTTCGTTTTGAAAGCTCGTGTGGAATCTTCGGGAATCGATGTGAGGGAGAGCGCGCTGATCGATGCCCGGGCGAAGCAGGCTCGCGTCATCCGCCGCAGTTGGACGAGCGCGAGTTAAAGCATGGGCGACACGCTTCTCTTCGCTTTGCCGGAAGTGCCGGATCCCGAACGGCGGGATACGAGGTGGTGGCATGTCGTCGATGGCGAGCTCGTTTCCGCCGGCTCCGGCGATGAATGGCTCACGTTCGCCTCTGGCAAGCGTAGTCTGGTCGGCATTGCGCCAGTCGCGCAGGTGCGTCTTAGCTTCTCGCAAAAGCCGACGGCGAACACAGACCGCCAGGCCGAGGCCGTCGCCCGCGTTGCTGCCGTCAATACAAGCCTCGGAGACGATGAGACACTCCATGCCGCGAGTGCGCTCATTGGCGACGGAAGCATCATGACGGCCGTCGCGGAGAAGACTGCAATGACGGCCTGGCTCGATTGGGCCCGTCGGCTCGGGGCAGATCCGAACCATGTGGTGCCCGCAGGCGCGATCCTTCCCCTCACCGATCGCTGGACGGCCGCGGCGTTCGGGGACGAGTCCGTCCTCGGCCGCCGGGGGATTGTCCTGCCCGACGAGCCGGAATTGACGGCTGCGATCGTCGGCGACGGCCAGATCGAGACCTTGAACGAGGAGGAAGTGCGGGGTGCGTTGGCTAATGCGGCCGAGGCTCTTCCGATCGATCTCAGGACGGGGCGTTTCGTTCGCGGTCGCCGCCTGTCGATCGATCGAAGGCAGCTTCGCGAGCTGATGGTCCTGGCTGCACTGATTCCGCTCCTGGCCTTGGCCTGGGGGCTCGTTTCTATTTTCAAGCTTGAGCGTTCCACTGACCGGCTAGACTCCGAAACGGTTGCGGTCGCGTCTGCCACGCTGGGCGAACCGGTCACCGTCGAGACTGCGGAAGGACTGCTGAGCCAACGCTTTGGAGGGCCGGCTGGCGGTGGACTCCTGCCCCCGCTTACCGCCGTCTACCAAGCCCTCCAGCCGGAGCAGAGTGTAAGCGTGACGAGCCTGAGCTATGCGCCGGACGGCACGCTGGCGACGACCTTCGCAGCGCCCAATGCCGAGTCCGTCAACCGGGTTCTCGTCGCGGTACAGCGTAGCGGCTACCGGATTACGGCTGTGCCGCGTCAGTCGCCCGACGGCCGAACGATGGTCGACGCCACTCTGAGGACAGGGCCATGACGGCGGTCCGCGACTGGTATGTTGCCCGCACGCAGCGGGAACAGCGGCTGATCCTGCTGATGCTTGCGATTGCCCTGCCGGTGCTCGTTTGGCTCCTCGTGGTCCTGCCGCTGAACCGAGCTTACGACGATGCGGTGCAGGATCACCTCGCGGCGCTCGATCGCCATGGACGGGTGCTCGCTCTGTCAGACGCGGCGAAGTCGCTGCCCGCCAATCCCGTCAAGGCGAGCAAGGCTGACCTTCAGCTTATCGTGACCCAGGCGGCCGGCCAGGCCGGGATCGCTCTTCAGGGCACAACTCCGAACGGTTCCAACGCGATTGACGTCTCGGTTGCAGGCAGCCGGGCAACGGTGCTGGCGCAATGGCTGGCCCAGTTCGAAGCGCAGGGGATTTCCGTCCAGCAGATGACAATGACGCCGCAACCCGACGGCACGGTCAGCATGTCGGCGCGGCTCGCGCGACGCGGATGAGCCGCCGCTGGATTCTCGCGATTGCCGGCATTGCGATCGTTGCCGTCATCGCTTTGTTTCCATTGCGCCTCGCTTTGGGACTTTCAGACCTACAAAGCATCGGCTTCACTGCGCGCCAGGTGGAAGGGAGCATCTGGTCGGGCCGGATCGGCGAACTTCACATGCGGTCCCAGCCGCTCGGCTCTCTCGATGTGGCGCTCGATCCATTCTCGCTGCTGATCGGAAACATCAGCATGGGGTTCAACCGGCTGGATAACCCTGACGGCCCGCTCGAAGGCCGGCTCGTCGCGGGCGTCACCCGTGGACTGATCGATACCAGCGGTAGAATTGCCGTCGGCGACATGTTCGCACCGCTGCCCATTGCCGCGCTTGAACTCGACAAGGTGACGATCAAGTTTCGCGACGGCCATTGCGAGCAGGCGGCAGGCAGAGTCCGCCCCATCATTGCTGCGCCCCTTCCGGGATTGACGTTCGACGCCGGCCTTGCGGGAGTCGTGGAGTGCGACGGCCAGCGCGCGCGCGTAAGAATGGTCACTCCCTCTGGCGCGGAGCGTCTCGAGTTCTACGTTCGTGACTCGGGCGACTATCGTGGCTGGATGAGCGTCCGGAACAACCAGCCCGACATCGCTGGAGCGCTGTCGGCCTTCGGCTTTCGGCCGTCACCGCAGGGAATGACGCTGACGGTCGACGGACGGTTGTGACGCTGCTGCTCATCGCTGCTGCCGCCGTCGTGGGAGCGATCGTCGGAAGCTTCATCGCCACCCTTTGCGTCCGTTGGGAGCGGGCGGAGCAAGCGAGTGGCGGCCGGTCGCGATGCGATTCCTGCAATCGGCAGCTAAGCGCCATCGAGCTGGTCCCTATCCTGTCGTGGGCGGTCACGCGTGGACGGTGCCGGACGTGCGGTGCACCGATCCTCAAAATCCATCTGTGGGTTGAGGTGGGCGCGGCCCTTCTTGCGGCCCTCGCGGTCGCGCTTCAACCGAACCTGCACGGGGCTGCTCTCGCCTTTTTCTGGCTCCTGCTGCTCGCTCCGGCGGTCCTGGATGCCCAGCATCAGTGGCTTCCGGACCGGCTGACACTGGTGCTCGCGCTTGCCGGGCTCGCTCTCGGCACGGTGGCGACGGGTGCCTCGCTGATCGATCGGCTCATCGGAGGCGCGACGGGATTCCTGGCCTTGTGGTCTATCGCTTATGCCTACCGCAGTTCTCGCGGGCGCGAGGGCCTCGGTGCCGGCGATCCAAAGCTGTTCGGTGCGATCGGTCTCTGGACCGGCTGGTTCGCGCTTCCCGCTATCCTGCTGTTTGCTGCGTTGGCCGGGCTCGCAGTAGCGATCCTCCAGGGCCGTTCGCGGCTCGACCGAATGCCATTCGGCACCATGCTCGGGGGGGCAGCAGTCCTGTGGACGGCATTGCTCGCTGCCCGCGCGCCGCTCCTAGATGGAACGCAATTGCTCTAGCCGAGCCCTGAGTGCGGCCAGATCGGTCTGGCCGATCCTTTCGTAGCGCGTTTGCCGAACGGTGGCCGGATCGACCGGACGGCCGAACTTGCGCACTTCGAAATGCACATGCGGGCCGGTCGAGAAGCCGCTCGACCCGACCAGGCCGATGATTTGGCCTCGCTGAACCCTGGTGCCCGGCGCTGCGATGATCCTGCTGAGATGCGAGTAGCTTGTCATCACGCCGTCTGAGTGTGCGAGGCGGACCTGCTGCCCATATCCGCCGCTCCAGCCCGCGCCGCTGACGACGCCGTCAGCCGCCGCGAACACCGGCGCGCCCCAAGCCGCGCCGATGTCGACGCCGTCATGGAAGCGCGCGAACCGGAGGATCGGGTGTATGCGATATCCGAAGCCCGAGGTGATCCTTCCGCTGCGAACGGGCTGCTCAAAGCCCTCGACGCGCTGCTCGGGCCGTGATGGATCATACCAACCGTCGCGATCGCCAATCGTCCATCGGACGAGGTCGGTCGTTTTGCCGCCCTGACGCAATCCTGCGTACAGAAGCGGACCGGATTTCGTCTTGCCTGCCGCGTCCCGAACATGATCGATTACCACGTCGAATTCATCCTTCGCGGAGACTTGGCGGAGGGCAGTGCGCGAAGCGATTGCATCGAGATAATCGCGAGCGGCTTGAGCCGGAACGCCTGCCGCCCGGAGCGACCAAAACAGATCGTGACCAGCGCGGCCGTGGAAGTGCTGCGGAGTCGCATCGACGGAGACGGCGTCTCGCGCGAGCTTCAGCTCGCCGGTCATCGTGCGGCCCACGGTCAGTTTGAATGAGCGCCCAGGCTGGAAGGAGAATCGCTCGAGCCTCCGCCAGCCCTTGCCCGCGTTCGCACCGAGGAGAATCTCCACCTCGGTTGCTTCGGCAACGCCAGCCGGTAGCGCTTCCGCGACCAGTGCCGCCGCCGCTTTGACGTCGGCCTTCGCGACGCCGCTGCGTGTCAGAAGGGCGCTGACACCCTCTTCTGGCTGGAGTGTCGCGGACAGCTGTACAGCAGCGTCCTTCGGGTCGGCGAAAACCGTGTCGGGCAAGGGCGTCGCTTTTGCCGGGATGGCGAGCGTGACGCTGGATTGATCCACGTCGCTTGTTTCGGCACCCGGCACGGCTGCAACCGCTGCTGCGGCAGCAAAGAGCGCAAGGAGTCCGCCCCCCCCCGCCATCGCGCGAGAATCACGCGCAATAGCCAGGCCGTTTCGCTCAAGGCTGCCTTTTATGTTCGTCTGGAAATTCATCCCCGCCCGGAGAGCAGCTTAGCTCCGTTCGGCGAGCGGAGTTAGGCCGGCGGGGGCATCGGCGAAGCAATTCGTCGCTGGTGACTCTCCGCTCAGCGCTACTGATGAACTGAGGGCCCCGCGCCCTGCCGCAAGTCCCGTCGAGCCTCGCTCGGAGTCTTGTTAAAGCGAGTGCGGTACCAGGCGCTGAATGACGCGAGCTCGGAATAGCCGAGAAGGTGCGCTACGTCGGTCAGCCGCAGCTGCCGATTGGTGAAATGGTGGCTGACCTGCTGGATGCGCACCCGGTCGAGCAGGTCGCTGAAGCTCCGTTCCTCCTGCTCGAGCCGCCGCTGTAGAGTGCGGACATTGGTGCCCAGGGAATGGGCAACCTCGCCGATGGTCGCTCTACCCGCAGGCATCAGAAGCCGGATCGACTGTTCGACCTCTTCCGCGACGCTGCGCTGGCCAGGCCCCATGACCGCGTTGACAAGCTCCCTCGCATGCTCGGCCAACGCCTCGTCCGCGCGGGGCAGGGG
>JBKPKE010000011.1:0-12191 GCA_046730955.1 Pseudomonadota bacterium | reverse complement strand
GGCTTCGACGCCCTCCAGGAACTGGCACGCCGCTTGGGTTTCCGAGTTGTTGCTGTCGAGCTTTGCAATTGTCTGCACCTCAAAACCGCAGCGACCTTCGCCGGAAGGGACGCAGCGGGCACGCCGGTCCTCATTTTCAATCCCGCCTGGCTGGAGCCATTCGCCTTCGCGAACGTCGATTTGATGGAAGTCGACGAGGCCGAGCCCGGCGCCTCGAACCTGCTGGACCTTGGCGACCGGCTGATCGTGCCTGCTGGCAATCCGCGGACTAAGGAGAGACTGGCGGAACGCGGGTTCGCAGTGGAGGAAGTGGACATTTCCGAATTCGAGAAGGCCGAAGCCGGACTCACTTGTCTGAGTCTTCTCAGCCGGCTCCCGGGCTGAGCGGCGCCGAAGCAGACGCTTATGTCTGCTTTGGGTCGAAAGCGGACATCAGCGGATTGGAGGCGTTCCGGGGTAGCAAATGAGGGAACAAGCGCTTTCTGTTAGATTCCTACGTCCGAGGAGTCCGGCAGCCACCCTCTCCGCCACTTGAATCCTTCGCTCGACCAATTCGCAAAGGACTGACGCAGCCGAGTCACATTCGGTTGACAGCGATACGCGAGCCGGGAAGTGGCGTGTTCATGGTGACCAACCACCAGGCCTGAGCGCTGCGAGGGTGCATGGCGACAGTGATTGCCATTCTCGGCGGAGTCGGACTGTTCCTACTGGGGATGGCCGTCATGACCGACGGTCTCAAAGCCCTAGCCGGATCAGCCCTTCGCTCCGCCTTGGGGCACGCAGCGGCGACGCCGCTCTCCGGCGCGTTCTGGGGAGCGATCGTCACGCTGCTTGTTCAGTCCTCGAGCGCCGTGACCATGACGACGATCGGCCTCGTCAATGCCGGGCTCCTGAGCTTCACGCAGGGTCTCGGCCTCGTCTTCGGAGCCAATGTCGGGACGACTGGGACGGGCTGGCTCGTGGCTTTGATCGGCGTGCGAGTCTCGCTCTCCACCTACGCGCTTCCCATGATCTTCGTCGGTGCGCTGGCGAAACTGCTGGGTAGCGGAAGGATTGCGGCGGCGGGCGGCGCGCTCGCCGGCTTTGCGCTCGTCTTATACGGTCTTACGACCCTCCAGCAGGGCATGGGGGGACTGGCCGAACTCCTCCATCCGTCTGACCTGCCAGCAGTAATCGGCGCACCGGGGGTTGGTTGGGGCGCAGGATTAACCGGTTTGATTACGTTGATCCTGGCCGGGCTCGCAATGACCGCGGTCATGCAATCTTCGACCGCTGCGATCGCCGTTACCATCTCTGCCTTCTACGCCGGCGCGATTGGTCTTGAGCAAGGTTCGGCGCTGATCATCGGCCAGAACATCGGCACGGCAACAAGCTCCGCCCTGGCAGCGATCGGGGCCAGCACGACGGCCAAGCGCCTCGCCCTTGCCTATATTTTGTTCAAGCTCATAGCGGCGGCCATTGCCATAATTGCCTTCCCAGTGACGGCGGCGCTGATGAACGCCTTTGAGGTCTCGGTGCACGGGGCGACGCTGCTCGCCGCCTATCATACCGCCTACAATGTCATAGGGGTGGCAGTACTCTTGCCCGCGACGCGCTGGTTTACGCGGGTCGTCGAGCGGCTCATTCCGTCCAAGGAAAGCCCCTTTCAACGAGCATTGGACTCCAGCGTTCTCGCCAGCCCGATAGTCGCGATCGAAACCGTGCGACGTGCCGTTGCCCAAATCCTCGACACGACGACCGCTTCGTTCACTAAGGCGCTTTCAGCTAATGCCTGGCCCCGGGCGGAGGACAATGCGGCGAACGATCACGCGCTTGAGGAAGTGCGAGATTTCCTTTCAGAATTGAAGGAGCCGCCTGAAACCGATGAGGAGCGTTGGCGGCTGACGAGCATTCTGCACGCGCTCGATCATGTTGATCGGCTCGTCGAGACCTTGCCCGCCGATGGCGCCTCCGGGCAACAAGTGCGGGATCAGCAGCTTGCCGTCGATCTTTGCATGCAATCGCTGCGTGCGGCGGGAACAATTGCAGCGTCGATCACTTCGGAAAGTGCCCTGAGCGCCCGTGCCGAACCCATCGCTTGGAACGTAGCGCCCGAAGTTGCTGAGGCGCTTGAGCAGGCCGAGCATGCGGCGCGTGAGCTCGCGGCTGTTGCGGAAGACATTCGGATCACCGCCCTGGAGTCTGTCGAGCCAGGAATATTGACCGCCGCCGACGCCTTCTCGCGCATCCAGAACGCCGGGCGTCTCGAACGCGTGGCGCACTATTCCTGGCGCGCATCAGCGGACCTTCTTGGTCGTCAGATGGCGGCGCACGACATTCTAAGTGGAAGTCCGGATTTAGCCTGACCCATCGTTGCATTAGCCGGAGATCGCAGTTCTTGACCTTGATGAGTGGCAGCATCCCTTCCGAGGGAGTTGATCCATGGAGACGTGCATGTATCAGCACATTCTTATCTCCACTGACGGATCTGAAATTGCCCAGCTTGGGCTCGATCATGGACTAGACCTTGCCAAGGCG
This sequence comes from Pseudomonadota bacterium, assembly GCA_046730955.1. Taxonomy (GTDB): domain Bacteria; phylum Pseudomonadota; class Alphaproteobacteria; order Sphingomonadales; family Sphingomonadaceae; genus Sphingomicrobium. The sequence continues at coordinate 9,674 of JBKPKE010000011.1, read as the reverse complement.
TTGAACGCCACGGCCACGATCATCACGGTGACGGAGGTCGTAATGCCGCTTCTTCCAAGAGGCGCCGAGGCGACTGCATTCGCCCACTACCACGAATATGCAGCGATCCAGAAAGAAACTGCCGAGCGAGTATTGGCGGAAGCCCTGGAAAAAGCTCGTGAGATGGGCGTCACCGCGGAGGGTGTCTGTTTCGAATTGGGCCCTCCGGCCGAGGGGATCATTCAGACGGCCAAAGAACGGAACTGCGATCTAATCGTCATGTCTTCACATGGCAGGAGGGGACTGCGCCGGTTGATGCTCGGCAGCGTCGCCTCGGAAGTCGTGGGTACAAGCTCGATCCCGGTGTTGATCGTCCGATAACGTCGTCGACGGGTTTCTAAGCGCTGGCGATCTCGTCTGCTGAAAGCTCGCCCGGCACGTACTTGGGCAATCTCGCGGCCGCGAAGATGGGCGAGAGGGAGCTTTAAGCGGCTACGCCGCCGGCCGCCGCAGAGTTCGGACCCGCGGTAGATCGTGGGCGGCATGTGCGGTGTGACCGGGCACAGGCTCGTGCATGTGCATGAGAGAGCTCATCAGCGCCTCGTCATCGCTCGAGCAAATCCCAAGCACCAACGCCTCGTCGCATTCGTCTGCGGCCACATAGGCATGGCCCATGTTTGAATCGATGTAGATGGCCTCGCCGGCATCGAGAGTCACGGGATCGTAGAATTCCGTGTGCACGACGATGGTCCCTTCCAGCACATGGATATATTCCTCGCCGGCATGGCTAACGAGGTCGCCGAACTCGGCCAGTGACTTCGCGCGGATCCGAGTCAGGACGGGGATCATTCGTTTCCGCCGGAGCTCGGTGCACAGATAATAATAATCATAGTTGGCCGTGGTCACTCGGATCGCATCTTCCATCCGGCCGATGCTCCGCCGAGCCGTCACGCTCTCTTCCGCCTGCGCGGTTTCAGCGAACAATTCAGAAATGGGGATCTGTAGGTTTTCGCTGAGCTGGAGAAGCTTGTCGTAGGTCAGCGTGAGGCGGTCGTTCTCCACCTTCGACAGAGTCGAGACTGGAATTCCGCTAAGTTCGCTCATCTCCCGCAGCGTCCAATTTCGGTGGCTTCTCAGCTCCTTGAGTATGCGTCCGAGTGTCGGTCTCGCGTTCAACGACCTTGCCCCCGCAACGAGTTTGACATTTTTCCGATCAGGCTCATTATAACCTCATTCGATACATATTGGCATGATAAGGCGATTCGGCTCAATTGAGCAAATCGTCGATAAGGGGAGAGAAAAATGCGGAAAGCAGCTGCATTCGTTGCGGCGATCCTGGGGCTCGTGGTCTTGTCCAGCGCTTCTGCGCAGACGGTTGCGCCGAGCCTGGTTCCCAAGCCGTCCCCTGCAGTCACCGCCAAAGCCGAAGTAGCGTCCTCGACGCCTCTGCCGGCGCAGGGTGTGCCGCAGCTGACGGCCCAGGATGCCAACGCTTGGCTCGACGGATACATGCCCATCGCGATCGGCAGGGCCGATATTCCCGGCGCCGTCGTCGTCGTCGTGAAGGACGGCCAGATCCTGACCAGCCGCGGTTATGGATTTTCTGACGTCAAGAATCGCAAGCCCGTCGATCCGCATTCCACCCTCTTCCGTCCTGGTTCGATCTCGAAGCTCTTCACCTGGACTTCCGTTATGCAGCTGGTCGAGCAGGGCAAGCTGAACCTCGACGAAGACGTCAACAAGTATCTCGATTTCAAGATCCCGCCGCGGAACGGCAAGCCGGTCACTCTCCGGAACATCATGACCCACACCGCCGGGTTTGAAGAGCAGGTAATGGACCTGATCGCGATCGATCAGAACAAATATGTCCCGTACGACCAGATCCTGAGGCGCTGGGTGCCGAAGCGGGTATACGATCCCGGAACGACCCCGGCTTATTCCAACTGGGCGACGGCGCTCGCGGGCTACATCGTCAGCCGAGTTTCTGGCGAACCATTCGAAGCCTATGTCGAGCACCACGTGTTCGCACCGGCGGGGATGAAGCTTGCCACATTCAGGCAGCCGCTTCCGGCTAACCTGAAGCCATACATGTCGCAGGGCTATCAGCCGGGAAGCGTCAAGCCGTACGGATATGAATTCGTCGGTGTCGCTCCCGCCGGAAGCCTCGCCGCGACCGGCGACGACATGGGTCGCTTCATGATCGCCCATCTCGCCAATGGCGGGCCGCTGCTTAAGCCGGAGACGGCGCAGCTGATGCACAGCACTGCGAACACGCCGATCCCGGGACTGCAGAGCATGTCGCTCGGCTTTTACCAGTCGAACATGAACGGCCATTCGATCATTTCGCATGGCGGTGACACGGTTGCTTTCCACAGCGATTTGCACTTGTTCCTCAACGACGGTGTCGGCCTGTTCGTGTCGTTCAACAGCCCGGGCAGGGAGGGCGCCGCCCACGCGCTTCGTTCGGCGTTGCTTGAGCAATTCGCCGATCGCTACTTCCCGGCTCCGAACAACTACAAGGAGCTCGACGCAAAGACGGCGCGTGCGAACGCAGAGAAGCTCGTCGGTACCTGGTCGACATCGCGTCGTTCCTTCTCGACCTTCATCAGCATCACCGATCTCATCAGCCAGACGAAGGTTGGCGTGGATGAGGACGGGCGGCCCGTGGTCGGCGGCGGATTGTTCGCCGGTCTCGGTGGGCAAGTGCGCAGGTGGGTGGCGGTCGGCCCCATGCTGTGGCGCGATCCGGACAGCCAGGAGATGCTCGGCGCCAACGTCGTCGACGGGAAGGCCGTTCGCTTCAGCCTCGGCAGCGTCGCTCCGATCATCGTCTGGGACCGCACACCCTGGTACCAGAACTCGTCCTGGCTGCTTCCGCTGTCGTACCTCAGCTTGGCGGTGCTATTCCTGACCAGCATTCTCTGGCCGGTTAGGGCAGTGGTCCGCCGGCGCTATGGCGGAAGCTTGGGCGTCGAAGGCCCTGAGCTAAAGGCCTACCGCTGGAGCCGGATCGCGGCACTCGCCATCTTCGCTACGGTGATCGCCTGGATCGTCATGATCTCGGTCATGTTCGGCGATCTGAACTTCCTAAGCGCCAGCTTCCTGCCAGTGGTCCTGACGGTTCAGGTGCTCACGATCCTCACGTTCATCGGCGGCTTTCTGGCCCTTCTCTGGTACGCGGCCACCGTGTGGCGGCGGCCCGGGGCCTGGAAGGCAACGTGGAAAGCCAAGGCGTGGAGCGCGCTGCTCGTCATCTCGGCGGCAACGATGCTCTGGATCGGCTTCGTCTACCACCTCATCGGCTTCGCGACGAAGTACTGATGACCTTGAAGCTCGACTATCGCATCGAGACGCACCGTCTCGCGGCGCCGTTCCGGATCTCCGGCTACGTGTTCGAAGCGTCCGATCTGGTCGTTGTCGAATTGACGGACGGCGCCCACCGCGGCCGCGGTGAAGCGGGGGGCGTTTACTACCTCAAGGACGATGCTCCACACATCGTCGAGGTACTGAAGGCGAACCGCGCCGCCATCGAAGCTTGCGAGAGCCGCGAGGCCCTGAGGCACTTGTTGCCTCCGGGCGGAGCGCGGAACGCCGTGGACTGCGCCATGTGGGAGCTCGAGGCGAGCCGATCGGGTGTTTCCGCCTATCGTCTCGCGGGCATAGAATCGCCTCGACCGCTCGTTACGACCTTCACGCTCGGCGCCGATGAACCGGAAATCATGGCGGAAGGCGCTTGCAAGTACACAGATGCGCGCGCCATCAAGATCAAGCTTACCGGGTCGCTCGAACTCGACGTCGCCCGAGTACGCGCCGTACGTGAAGCACGTCCAGACGTCTGGCTTGGGGTGGATGCCAACCAGGGCTTCAGCGCGCATGACCTGCCGGCCCTCGTCCATGCAATGGAACAGCACCAGGTCTCCTTGATCGAGCAACCCCTGCCACGCGGCAGCGAAGCGGATCTCGAAGGCTTTCAAAGCTCCATACCGATTGCTGCCGACGAAAGTGCGCTCAGCCTCGCCGACGTGCCCGGGCTCGTGGGACGCTTTCAGGTCGTGAACATCAAGCTCGACAAGTGCGGAGGGCTCACCGAAGCGCTGCTGATTGCCGAAGAGGCGCGGAAGCTCGGCCTTGGCGTGATGGTCGGCAACATGGTCGGCACGAGCTGGGCAATGGCTCCGGCCTTCATCCTCGGCCAGCTGTGCGATTACGTCGATCTCGACGGCCCGACCTTCCTCAAGGAAGATCGCTCGCCGGGCGCCGAGTATCATGACGGTCAGATCTGGTGTCCTGACGACGTCTGGGGAACCGCAACCGCCGCGGCGGTCGTCACTGCATGAGCCGTGAGGAGAACTGGTTCGGTCAGCCGCGAGGACTGACCATCCTGTTTCTCACGAACATGTGGGAGCAGTTTTCCTACTACGGGATGCGCGCCCTGCTGGTCTATTACATGACCAAGCAGCTCCTCATCTCGCAGGAGCATTCCTCCTTCATCTATGGCGCCTATACGGCGTTCGCTTATTTCACCCCGATCGTCGGCGGGGCGATCGCGGACCGATATCTCGGCAAGAAGCTGGCGGTGATCATTGGCGCGTCGACCATGGCGGCCGGTCATTTCATGATGGCGTTCGAGCCATTGTTCTACGTCGCACTGGCAACGATTGCGCTCGGCAATGGGCTCTTCCTTCCGAGCCTTCCGAGCCAGATCAATGACCTCTACGGGCCGGACGATCCGCGCCGGGGCTGGGCGTACAACGTCTACTATGTGGGCGTGAACGTCGGCGGTTTCCTCGCGCCCTTGATTTGCGGGACGCTCGGCGAAGTCTACGGTTGGCATTACGGTTTCGGTGCCGCCGGCGTCGGCATGCTCGCGGGCCTCGTCATCTATCTCGCCGGTCAGCGCTACCTGCCGAGCAGCAAGACACCGGCGACGATCGTGCCGCCTGCCTCAGCAATCGAAAGCGGCGCAAGCAATCGCGATACCTACCTGCTCCTGCTTGGCGTCGGGCTGTCGGTCACCGTCTTCCGCGGCGCCTATGAACAGGTCGGAAATACGATGGCGCTGTGGATCGAAGGCGTGGACCGTGTCTTCGGATCCTTCGTCATTCCGATGACCTGGTTCCAATCGCTCAATCCGCTGCTTGTGATCGTCATGACTCCGTTTCTGCTCGCGCGATGGAAGCGCAAGGCCGACGCGGGTGTTGAGCTTTCGCCCTTGCAGAAGATGGCGCTGGGCTCTGCAATCGTGGGAGGGTCGTATGCCCTCGTCGCGCTGGCATCTGTTCTCTATCCCGGCGGCGCGCACTGGATCTGGGTCGCTGCCTTCTTCGTCGTCCTGACGTTCGGCGAGCTCTACATTCTGCCGACCGGGCTCGGGCTCTTCGCAAGGCTCGCGCCGCCGAAGTTCGGAGCGACGACGGTGGCCGCTTGGTACCTCGCGATTTTCGCTGGAAGCATAACTGCGGGTTACGTCGGCTCCTGGTACAGCCACCTCAGACCGCCAGTCTATTTCCTGCTTCTCACCGGCATTGCGCTGACGTCGGCGGCGATGCTGCTCGGGCTCGATCAGCGCGCCCGGCGGGTCGAGACGCAGCGCATCCGCGACCGTGAAGCTCTGGCCGTCGTGCCGGAAGGACTTGCGAGGCCTCAGAATGCCTAAGGCCATCCATCGAACAGTTTTGGGGAAATGAAACTTGAGCCTGACCGCCGGGGGGCGGCAGGCAAATTGATCAAGGGGAGTGACGATGATCAGGCTCGGTGAAACTACACGAATTGCACTTTTGGGTTCGGCTGCGGCCTTTGCGCTGACGATGGCGAGCGCTGCGAATGCGCAGGTCCAAGAGCAGGCTCCGCCGCAGGAGAACCAGAGCGCGGCGGATCAGGACAATGCCGAGATCGTCATCACCGCACAGAAGCGCGAGGAAAAAATTCTCGACATTCCGCAGTCGGTGACCGTCGTTGGTGGCGACACGCTTGAGCGTCAGCAGGCCGTCACGTTCTCGGATTATCTCAACCAGGTGCCCGGCCTCAGCCTCGAACAGACGCAGCCAGGCCAGGGCCGCTTGGTCCTTCGCGGCGTGAACACTGGCGGCGTCAGCTCGACAGTCGCCGTCTATGTCGATGAAACTCCGTTCGGGTCGAGCACGGGCCTGGTCAACGGCGCTGCGCTGGCGGGCGATTTCGACACGTTCGATATAGCGCGGCTCGAGGTTCTGCGCGGTCCGCAGGGAACCCTCTACGGTGCTAGCTCACTTGGCGGCGTTCTCAAGTTCGTCACCAATGCGCCTCAGCTTGGCGAATTTAGCGCCCGGGGCAGAGCAGGTGTCGAGTTCGTCGATGGCGGCGGAACGGGTTACAACTTCAGTGGGCTCGTAAACGTGCCGCTCGGCGACGTAGCAGCGTTCCGCGGATCCGGTTTCTACCGCAAGAACGCGGGCTGGATCGATGCCTCGGGGGCGTCGGCATCGCTGGTCAATCCATTCTTTGGCGCTCTTCCGATTCCGCCCTTCGTTGCGACCCCTGCGGGGCCGATTGTCGTCTCCTCGCTGGGCGGCAAGAACATAAACGAGGGTCAACTCTGGGGCGGGCGAGGCTCTCTTCTTTTCAAGCCGACCCAGGATTTGACAGTTCGCTTGACGGCAGTGGCACAGCACATCGAATCCGATGCGCCCAGCGTGGTCGAAACCGACGCGAATTATGATCGGATCGACGGAGACAAGCAGACACGGTTCTTCAACGAACCTCATGAGATGAAGTACCGCTTGTACAACGGCGTCGTCGATTATGATTTCGGTTTCGCGAACCTGACCTCGTCGACCAGCTACGGCACTTCGGACGAGACTTTCACGCTCGATGCCGTGCCGATCCTGGCGAACGGTCTGACCCTACTGCTTGGCCCGTACAATCCGATGCCGGGCGTCGTGCTAATACCCGGGTTTGGGGCCGAGGCTCTCACGGACGCACCGATAGGACCATTTGAGGATCAACAGACGGATCTTCGCAAGTTCACTCAGGAGGTCCGGCTCGCATCACCATCGGATGAGACGTTCGAGTGGATGGTCGGGGCCTACTACACGCATGAGCATGGCAAGATTGATCAGTTCATTGGGTCCATCGATCTGCTGACACGCCAGCCGTTCGGAATTCCTGCGCTGGACGATCTCGGAACGGCGCTAGTCGATTCCAAGTACAAGGAGATCGCGGGATTTGCGAACGCGACTTACCACCTGACCGACCGTTTTGACCTTACGGTTGGCGGACGACTCGCCAAGAACAAGCAGTCGGTACATCAGTCGACCGACGGTACTGCGCCGGTCATCACTTTCAGTGACTTTGTGGTCAAGTCAGATGAGAGCGTGTTTACCTACTCGGTCTCGCCACGGTGGGACATTACAGACACCACAGCCGTTTATCTCCGGATAGCAAAGGGCTTCAGGCCTGGCGGTCCGAACGTCGTTTCTCCACTTGCCGGTCCGGACGTCCCGCGGACGTTCGATTCCGACAGCCTCATCAGCTACGAAATCGGCACAAAGACCGACCTCGGACGGCGCCTGTCGTTTGATCTCTCGGCCTATCATCTGGATTGGACAGACATCCAGCTGCTCACGGCGATCGACAACGTCGGCGTCAACATCAACGGCGGTACTGCAGTGAGCAACGGTATTGAGGGCTCGTTGAACTGGCGTCCGGTTCGTGGCCTCCATGTTGGAGTGAACGCCGCCTATATCGACGCACATCTCACGTCCGACACGCCTGCGCTTGTCGGAGGTAAGGACGGGGACAGGCTCCCCTGGGTGCCGAGGTTCAGCGGGAGTTTGACCACAGACTATGAGTGGCAGGTCGGCAATCAGACGACGGCCTTCGTCGGCGGAACCCTGGCCTATACCGGAGAGCAACGCGACAACTTCGGCAGCAACACCAAGGCCATAGGCTTCCCGCCCATTCCGCAGGCGCACGTCCCCGACTACGCCACGGTCGACCTTCGTGGCGGTGTCGAATTCGGTAAGTTCACCGTCGAAGCGTACGTCAAGAACCTGACCAGTTCGGACGGCATCAGCTCGCTTCAGACGGGGATCACCGATCAGGTGCTCGGGAACAACATTCTTCCTGGCGGTGCCATCCGTGCGGCATTCATTCGCCCGCGGACCATCGGCGTCTCGCTGAGTGCCGGGTTCTAGCGCGCTCGTGACCGCGGACGGGGGAGGGGGACCGCGGACGGCGCGGGTCGGACAGGGCTTGCTCCCTGACCGGCTCGCGCTGCCTCAGCCGTATCTGCTGTTCCTTGGCGATACAGTCGAAGCCGGATTCGCGAAAACGGCGTTCGGCCTTCGCGACTGGGCGCCCGAGCTTTGCGTCGGTGAGTTCTCGCTACCCGGGGCGCAAGTTACGGCAGGGCTACCGCAACTTCGTCCGGCGGACGCCGCCGATCGTGGTGCGCGAGCGCTCGTGATCGGAGTCGCCAACTCGGGCGGGTTCATCGCGGAGAGTTGGATACCCGCGCTGGTTGAAGCGTTGGAGGCCGGGCTCGACATCGTCAGCGGAATGCATGCGAAGCTGACTTGCATTCCGGAGCTTCGCTACGGGGCGGAACGTCTTGGGCGCCGCTTGATCGATATACGCAAGCCTCCTGAGGACATCCCGATCGCCACAGGCCTCAAGCGCTCCGGCAAGCGCTTGCTGACGGTCGGAACGGACTGTGCATTGGGCAAGAAATATACCGCGCTGTCGATCGCACGAGCCTTGGCGGCGAGAGGCGTCGACGCGGATTTTCGCGCAACCGGGCAAACGGGGATCATGATCTCCGGCGGCGGGATTCCAATGGATGCGGTCGTGTCGGATTTCGCGGCAGGTGCGGCCGAAATGCTGAGTCCCGCAGCGGATCCCAACCATTGGGACGTCATCGAGGGCCAAGGCTCGATCCTTCATCCGGCTTATGCCGGCGTGTCGCTTGCATTGCTCCACGGAAGCCAACCCGACGTCTTCATTGTGTGCCACGATCCGAGCCGACAGCGTTTGCTGGGCGATGAGGAATTCGCAGTGCCGAGCGTCGAGGAGATCATCGAGCTGACCATCGCGCTCGGGCGGCGCACCAACCCCGCGATCCGGTGCGCAGGGGTGTCTTTGAACACGTCTGCGTTCGGTGAAACAGAGGCCCGTTCGCTGTGTGACAGCGAAGGAGAGCGCCTTGGCCTTCCAGTCGCCGATCCGATCCGCGGAGGTCCAGCGTTGGATGCCCTCATCGACGAGTGCCTGAGATCGTGAGCACCGCGGCTGCGAAGGCGCAGCAAAGCCGCTTCAACCGCTGGATACTGCCAGGCCTTGGAGTGAAGGCAGTTGTCATCGGCGGCGGCTATGCCACCGGCCGCGAGCTGGCGGAGTTCTTCCTGTCGGTCGGTCCATGGGGCGGGCTTTACGCCATCCTCTTCGCGACCGTCCTTTTCAGCATTTTCTGCTCGCTGACGTTCGTCCTCGCGCGACGTCTCGCAACCTACGATTATCGCAGCTTCTTCAATCGGCTGCTCGGACCGGCATGGCCGCTGTTCGAGCTGTCCTACTTGCTGTTCGTCATCCTGATCCTCGCCGTCTACGGCGCGGCAGCAGGCGCGATCGGCAATGCGGTATTCGGTGCTCCCGTGTGGGCCGGCACCGTCACGCTGGCGGTGGGGATCGCAGGCGTTGTCGCTTTCGGTAATCGTGCC
>JBKPKE010000010.1:0-8933 GCA_046730955.1 Pseudomonadota bacterium | reverse complement strand
CTACGTGGTCATGTCGACCGCCGGGAAGCATGGCGATGAATATATGTGGACGCTTCCTGACGGTCGCCTCGCGTTCCGCCAGTCGATCCTTCTGCGGGGGCTGATCTTCGAGGTCGACGAGACGATCCGCTTCGGGACGGACAAGATGCCGAGCGAGATCGTCATCCGCGGCGTGACTCCCAGCGGCGATTCGGCCGAGCAGTTTCGAATCGAGGGCCATGAGGCGAGCTGGACGAGTCCGGTCGACAAGGGCGCCGCGCCTTACTCCGAACCGGCCTATTACATTTCGCAGGGCGGTACGGGGCTTGCCAGCACTCCGCAGATCGAACGGCTCCTCTCCCTCGGCCACGACATGGCGTTGCTGCCCTCGGGCAAGGCGTCTCTCCAGAAGATCAGCCAATTAGAGGTCGACGGGCCGCAAGGCAGGAAGACCATCGATCTTCAGCTTCTCCGCGGCACTGCGCAGACGCCGCAGCCGGTCTGGACCTCCGGCGGCAAGGTGTTCGGCGCTCTCGTCGGACTGAATGTGCTACCGGCGGGCTATGAGGGCAACATGGACAAGATGCAGGCGGCGCAGGACGCGGCGCTCGCAGCCCTTGCTCCCGCAACGGCAGCCAAGTTCCTGACGGCCGATGCGAAGCGGCCGGTCTTGTTCAAGGACGTCCAGATCTACGATGCCGACGGCGAAAAGTTCGTTGCGAACCAGAATGTCCTGGTCGCCGACGGCAAGATCGTCAGTGTGGGGGCGGCACCGGCATCATTGCCGCCGGGAACGCGCACGATCTCCGGTGCCGGCAAAACGCTGGTCCCGGGCCTGTGGGACAGCCACATGCACATCTCCGACGACTTTACGACGGTGAGCGAGCTGGCGCTCGGCGTGACGTCCTGCCGTAATCCGGGCGGGCCGCTCGAGCTTGAAGTATCGCAGCGGGAACGGCGTGCGAAGGGCACTCTCCTCGCTCCCGAATGCTTCAGCTCCGTGATCGTCGACCAGAAGGGCCCCCTTGTTGCCCAGGGCAGCATTGCGGTCGGCAGCCTGGATGAGACCCTGGCGGCAGTTCGCAAGATCCATGACGCGGGCCTCACCGGCGTGAAGTTCTACACGTCGATGAATCCGGCATGGATCCCGCCCGCCGCAAAGCTCGCGCATGAGCTTGGCCTCCACGTGCACGGGCACATCCCGGCCGGAATGCGAACGCTCGACGCGATCAACGCCGGATACGACGAGATCACGCACATCTATTTCGCCACGATGCAGGCAATGCCCGCAGAGATCGTGGCGAAGGCCAACACGACGGCGCGGCTGACGGGCCCCGGAAAATACTTCAAGGACGTCGACCTCGATGCCGAGCCGATGCGCACGGTCATCAAGACGATGGCCGAGAAGAAGATCGCGCTCGATCCGACCCTCGTCGTGGTTGAGGGAACGCTGCTTGCGAATGCGGGGACGGTGCAGCCGGCCTATGCTGCCTATGTCGGTACCCTTCCGCCGGCGACCGAGCGCGGATTCAAGGCCGGGCCAATTCCCTATCCGGCGGGCATGACCCGAGCCGACGCCGAAGCCAGCTTCAGGAAGATGGGGCAATATGTGAACAAGCTTCGCGCGGCAGGCGTCCCGATCGTTGCGGGAACGGACGGATACGGCATGGAGATCGTCCGTGAGCTCGAGCTTTACGTAGAAGGCGGAATGACGCCTGCCCAGGCGCTAGCGACCGCGACAATCGACGCTGCGCGCAACGTCAAGTCGGACAAACGCACCGGCTCCATCGCGGTCGGCAAGGAGGCGGATTTGGTGCTCGTCGACGGCGATCCGTCGAAGCGCATCGGCGATCTCAGGCACGTCGACCAGGTCATGAGCGACGGCGTACTGATGGACGGCGACGCGCTTCGGACGGAGGCGGGATTCAGCGGGAAGCCGAAATGATCAGCTTGCTCGTGCGAGCTTCGGCCTGATCCTTTCTCCGGCTTCCGTCAGCGACTGATCGATTAGCACAGCTGCGACTTCGCGACCCTGGCAATCGTCCACGACGGCTAGAACCGGCTGCGGAAGGCGCTCGACGGCCTTGCGCGAGACGTCAGCGGTCAGAGCGGTGGTTTCCGCTTCGCCGTGCTTCATCGACCATTGCATCAGCTCGCCGAGGTTGGACGTCTGCGTGTGACCGTAGAGGCTGAGCAGGATCCAGTCGAAGAGCATGCGGAGTTCCGCTTCCCCGAGAACGCCGTCGAGACCGGGGCAGGCGGCGACGAGCCGAAGCCGCGCAATCCTCGGGAACTCGCGTCGAACTTTCGTGAGCGCCTCTTGGTGCTTCGCCTTGCGGCCGAGCGACGACAGCCAGAAAACGGCCGCAACCGCGAGGATGAGAAGCAGCCAGCCCATGCACTAGCGCCGTTTCAGCTCGTCGCGGATCTCGGTGAGCAGTTCGACCTCGGTCGGACCGGCGGGCGCCTCGTCCTTCTTGCGCATGGCCTTGGTCGCAGCGCGGATAAGCAGGAAGATGATGAAGGCGAGAATCAGGAAATTGATCACGACCGTTACGAACTCGCCCCAGCCGAGCACCGGCGCCCCAGCGGCCTTGAGAGCCGCATAATCCTTCATGCTGCCCCGGTAGCCTTCGGGCACGGGGCCCAGGAGCGTGAAATAGCTCGAAAAATCGAGGCCTCCGAAGATCGCCCCAATGACCGGCATAATGATGTCTTCGGTGAGACTAGTGGCGATCTTGGCAAAGGCTGCGCCAATGATCACCGCAACCGCCAGGTCGAGCACGTTCCCGCGGGCAATGAAGTCGCGAAATTCCTTGAGCATGATTTTCCCTTTCGCGTCGTGATGCGGAACCTAGCTTCTAATGGCTGATTGGAACAGCAGGGTGGCACGCTGGCGTGTATTGCCCTTGTAAAACAGCTTGGCCGTCTTTATTTGGCGCGCCGTTTCGTTCTTAGGGGAAACGACATGACCGCACTTCGTCGAGTTGGACTTCTCGCCCCGCTTGCAGCGCTCAGCCTGGCGGGTTGCGGACTGAACAGCGTGCCGACCGCCGAAGAGCGGGTGAACGCTGCCTGGGGTGACTTGCAGGCCGACTATCAGCGGCGTGCGGACCTCATCCCGAACCTCGTCCGGACCGTGGAGCGCTACGCGAAGCAGGAGCACGACGTGCTGACGGACGTGACCAACGCCCGCGCGCGCGCCACCAGCATCCAGCTTTCCGCGGACGACCTGTCCGATCCTGCGAAGGTTCGACAGTTCCAGGAAGCGCAGGGCCAGCTCGGCTCGTCGCTCGGGCGTCTGCTGGCGACATTCGAGGCCTATCCGGACCTCAAGTCCAACCAGAATTTCCTCACCTTGCAGGACCAGCTCGAAGGTACCGAGAACCGCATCAACGTGTCGCGCCGCGACTTCAACGAGGCCGTCCGGCAGTACAATACGACGATCCGGACCTTCCCCGACGCAATCGGCGCGCGGATCTTCTACGGCGCCAAGCCGAAGGTCCCGTTCGAGGCGAGTGCCGGCGCGCAGACTGCGCCGACGGTCGAATTCAACGCGAGCTAGTCCGCTGATCCGTCATCGCGAGGAGCGCAGCGACGTGGCGATCCACAAAAGGCTTCTGGATTGCTTCGCTGCGCTCGCAATGACGCTGCTATTGCTGGTGGCGGCGCCTGCGTGGGCTCAGAGCTTTCCTGAGAACAACGGTTCGCCTGTCGTCGATCAGGCTGGCATCTTGCGGCCTGAGCAGGTTCTCGATCTCAAGTCGAAGTCTGAGGCGCTTTACGCGCAGTCGGGTCGCGCATTTGCAGTGGCGACCGTGAAAAGCCTCGAAGGCTATCCGATCGAGGACTATGCCTATCGCCTCGGCCGGCACTGGAAGCTTGGCAGCGCCAAGAACGACGACGGCGTCCTTCTTCTGGTCGCGCCAAATGAGCGCAAGGTGTGGATCGCCACAGGCTATGGTGCTGGCGCCTACATGACCGACGCAATGTCTGGCGTGATCATTCGCGAAAAGATCCTTCCCGAATTCAAGAAGAACCCTCCGGACTATGGCGCCGGGATCACCGCAGGCGCGGATGCGATCATCAAGCAGATGTCCTTGCCGCCCGATCAGGCGCGGACAAATGCCCAACAGGCGCAGCAGCAGGAGGCGCGGCGCGGTTCTGGCGGAAGTATGCTTCCGGCGATTTTCTGGATCATGATCGTCTCCTTTGTGCTCCTTTCGATGTTCAGGCGCGCCGGAGGCAAGCGCTATCGAGCCCGCCGCGGAGGTATCAGCCCGTGGGTCGTGCTTTGGGGTTTGAATGAGTTGAACCGCGGCTCGCGCGGCGGCGGTTGGAGCAGTGGGGGCTGGGGCGGAGGCGGCGGCTTTGGCGGCGGCGGAGGTGGCGGCTTCGGCGGGTTCGGAGGCGGATCGTTCGGCGGCGGCGGTGCCGGGGGGAGCTGGTGATGCTGCGTCTGTCGGAAGACGATCATGCAAAGGTCAGCGCCGCGATTGCGGCTGCGGAACTCAAGAGTGACGGCGAGATCCTCGCGGTTGCTACTTCGCTCAGCGATCCTTACCACGACGTCGCCCTTCACTGGGCGGTGCTGGTCCTGATCGGCGTGCTTGCATGGGCGGCCGCGTGGCCGTCCGCGCTTTGGTGGTGGCTCGATTTCTTCCTCGGCGGCTGGCGACCGGAACCTAGCCTTCGCGAGACGCTGACATTCCTGCTGATCCTCGCGGTGTTCAAATTCACGGCGGTCCTGCTGATCCTCCGCTACATGCCGTTGCGCCTCGCGCTCACTCCGGGCGCCACGAAGACGCGGCGCGTGCGCAGGCGGGCAATCGCCATGTTCAAGGCTGCCGCCGAGCGGCGCACGGTCGGCCGCACGGGCGTCCTCATCTATCTTTCGATGGGAGAGCGCCGCGCGGAGATCGTCGCCGATGAAGCGATTACCAAGGTGACCACGCCCGAGACATGGGGCGAAGCAATGGCGGCGCTCCTCGTCGACGTGAAGGACGGCCGCCCCGGCGACGGCATTGCCGCGGCGGTCGAGCAGGTCGGCCTGGTGCTTGCCGAGCATTTCCCGCGTTCGGCGACGGACACCAACGAGATCCCGGACAAACTGATCGAGCTATGACCGTCGACAAGGACGCCCCGCTGGAGACCGTCTGGCAGGGCAAGTACATCAGCGCCCTGAAGCGCGGCCGCTGGGAGTATGTCTCGCGCACTGGAAGCACCAATGCGGTCGTCATCCTCGCCGAGAATGACGGGAAGCTCATCCTGATCGAGCAATATCGCGTGCCGGTCGGCCGAATTTGCCTGGAGCTACCCGCAGGCCTCGTCGGCGACGAGGATCCGAACGCGACGATCGAAGACACGGCGGTCAAGGAGCTGGAGGAGGAGACCGGCTTCACTTGTGACCGGGTCGAAAGGCTCGGCGAGTTCCACAGCTCGCCGGGGATGGTCGCCGAGAGCTTCACGCTCGTGCGGGCGCACGGCGTGCGGAAGGTCGGTGAGGGCGGAGGCAATCACGACGAAGATATCGAGGTGTTTCTCGTCGCTCGCGAAGATATTCCTGACTTTATCGCTCAGCGTCGGGCGGCAGGAAGCGCGGTGGACGTGAAGCTGCTCCTCTTCACGAATTACTAGCTGGCTTCGGGCCTAGGTTTTCTTCCAGAGAACGCCAATGCCATCGCGATTGCGGATGGTCCGTTTCGCGGCGAGCGAGTCGAACAGGGCAACTCGTTCCACATGCTCATTCAGATACGCTCGCGCCTTTTCCGGCAGATGACTGCCGATGAAGTCGCCGGTAACTTCCGCCCGCCTGAGCATGTCGGCTGTCTTGATCGCGCCTTCTGGCTCCCGATCGAGCGGCTGATAAAACAGGTCCTCAATGATATAGACGCCGCCCGGCACAAGGGCGGGAAACAATGTTCCGAGCGAAATCTGCTGGTGATCGGAAGCGTGGCTCGCATCGTCGATTATGATGTCCAGCTGCCCTCCAATCTGATCGAGCACGGTGAGAAGATTCGCTTCCTTCGACGCATCACCGCGGAAGATCCGGCAACGGGGAATTTTGACTCCGGAAAAATCGTTGAAGTCCAAGCCGAAGATCTCGCCCTGCGGGAAATATTGCGACCACAAGCGCAGCGAAGGGGCGTCGCGACCGTGCGCAGTACCCCGATCCCGCTTGGATTCATCGTCCCAGCCGCGCCGGTCCAAACCCATGAGACCAACTTCCAACATGCGTATCGGACGTTCCCGAAGGTTCTCGAAAAGCTGCGAATAGACGCGCGTGTAATGATGGCCGCCAGCGCGGGATCCTTTGTCGGTCCGATAGTGGTCGGCCAGTCTGGTCAAGGGATCTGCGGGCGGATCAATCCTGCGGGCCATTTGATGGAGAAGGCGACGTAGAATGCCTTTATGCTGGGCGCGCGGTTTCATGAGGAAGCCGCGCTACCGGGAGCCAGAGGGGCTTTCAAGGTCGGCATTCTGCGCCTCCGTCCAGGCCAAGTCCGCAAGCGGCTCCAGCCGCTCGACCATTTGCGCAGCATGCGCGGACGACGCGTTTCCACGCGCGAGGCGGCCCTTGATGCCGTGCAGGATC
Source organism: Pseudomonadota bacterium (assembly GCA_046730955.1). Classification (GTDB taxonomy): domain Bacteria; phylum Pseudomonadota; class Alphaproteobacteria; order Sphingomonadales; family Sphingomonadaceae; genus Sphingomicrobium. The sequence continues at coordinate 2,359 of JBKPKE010000010.1, read as the reverse complement.
GCCGCCAACCGGAACAAGCAAAAGACGATCAGATAGTCCTTGTTGGGTAGGTGATCGCGGCCGGTCCGGCGGCAGTAGGCGGCGACATATTCCTCTTCGGACGGGATGCCGAGTGCTTCGAGGTCCTGGCCGGCAAGCCCGCTGAAGTTCGGGCCGCCGGGCATGCGGTACATTAGCAAATGATAGGTGAAATCGGCCGCGGGATCGCCGAGCGTCGAGAGCTCCCAGTCGAGGACTGCGCGGACGACCGGCGCTTTCGCGTCGAAGATCATATTGTCGCAGCGATAGTCGCCGTGGACGACGCTGGACCGGCCGCTGTCGGGCGGGAGGTTCTTGCCCAGCCAGTCGACCAGATGATCCATCGCCGGAACGCGGCCCGCTTCCGTGTCGGTCAGATATTGCTTCGACCAGCGTGCGACCTGGCGTTCGACGAAGCCGGTCGCCTTGCCGTAATCGCCGAGACCGATCGCCACCGGATCGTAGCTGTGGAGCAAAGCGATGGCGGCGTTCATCGCGTTGAAGTGGGTGGCGCGCTGCTCGCGGCTCAGGCCGGGGAATTCCGCTTCCCAGACGATGCGGCCAGGCACCATGTCCATGACGTAGAAGGGCGTGCCGATGACGCTCTCGTCCTCGCACAGGCCGTACACGCGCGGTACCGGAAAGCCCTGCGCGCCCAGCGCAGCGAGGACACGATATTCCCGGTCCACGGCATGGGCTCCGGGCAGGAGCTTGCCGGGCGGCTTGCGGCGAAGAACATAGGAGCCGGACCCGGCATCGACGCGGTAGGTGGGGTTGGATTGGCCGCCCTTGAACTGGCTGACCGTCAGCGGACCGCGCAAACCTTCGACATTGGATTCCATCCAGCTTTGAAGCGCCGCTTCGTCGAAGCGCAACCGGTCGCTCACTTCGCGCGTGCCGGTGTTCGCCTCGGTGCGGTCCAATGCGCCTCCCGTCGCCCTGAACTCTTTCAGGGTCCAATCGTGCGATTGCTCCGTCCTTCACCAAGATGGATGCTGAAACAAGTTCAGCATGACGGTGTTAGGAGATCATGGCCCGCCTAATTCATCTCTCCGATCTGCATTTCGGCGCGCACGAGCCGCATCTCGTGGAGGCGGTTGCCGAGCGCGTGGACGAGGAGAAACCCGACCTGGTCGTCGTCAGCGGCGACTTCACCCAGCGCGCGCGGACCGAGCAGTTTGAGGAAGCGTGCAAGTTCCTCGAGCGCCTGCGGGATGCCGGCCACGAAGTCCTCGGGGTACCGGGAAATCACGATGTTCCGCTATACGACGTACTTCGGCGCTTCCTGTCGCCACTGACTCGGTACAGGAGATATATCGACGAGACTCTTTGCCCCCTTCACGAGCTTCCTGGCGTGACCGTCCTCGGCATCAACACCGCGCGCTCGCTGACCTTCAAGGAGGGCCGCGTAAGCCAGGAGCAGATGAAGTTCATTCGAGAAACCTTCGAACGCACCGATCCCAACGCCATGCGCGTGCTCGTTTCCCACCATCCCCTGTTCGCTTTGCCGGTCGGTGAAACAGGCGATGTCGAGCGCGCTGCGGGACGAAGCGAGATGGCCCTGGATGCCGCGGCGGACGCGGGCGTCGACATGCTGCTTGCGGGACATCATCACACATCCTCGGTGCACAGCGCCCGGGATCTCGTAACCCGCGCCGGCGCTGCATTGGTCGTCCAGGCAGGCACGGCGACCTCGCATCGGCTGCGCGACGAGAAGCAGAGCTTCAACCGCATCGACATTGCGGGAGATCTCGTCACGCTGACGCTTCAGACGTGGAACGGTGAGGCTTTCCAGTCCGGAACCGAACAGCGGTACGAATTGGTGGACGACCATTGGCGCCTTGCCGGTCATGAGAAGGTCTTGAACGAACCCGCAGACTAGCCGGGCCGCCGACGCTTCCCTAGAGCGAGCGCATGACGCTTCCGGACCAGTTCGACTTGGCAGATTTCGTTCGTCGGGTGCTTGCCGAGGACATGGGTACCGGCGGCGATGTTACGTCTTCGGCGACGATTGCGGCCGATGCGCGCTTCACTGCGGAGATGAATTGCCGGCAGCCTATCGTGATCGCGGGACTTGAGATTGCCGAGGCATTCTTTCGCGCTCTGGATGGCGAGGTGCATATCGATACGCTCGTAAGCGACGGGGACGCGGTCGAGGCGGGCACGGCGTTGATGCGCCTCAAGGGCAATGCGCGCGCCATGCTTACCGCAGAACGCTCAGCGCTGAACACGCTGCAGCATTTGTCCGGCATAGCGACGATGACGCGGACCTATGTCGACAGGATTGCGGGGACGGGGGCGACTTTGCTTGACACGCGCAAGACGATTCCCGGATTGAGGG
>JBKPKE010000009.1:0-7663 GCA_046730955.1 Pseudomonadota bacterium | reverse complement strand
GATCGGAACCGAATATTTGGCAAGCGGCACTTGGACTCCGGACTTCTGGACCTGGGACACCTCACCTCGAAGGAAGCGCCTGAAGATCCGGTCGCTGACGATATAGAGGTCGCCCTCTGCTCCCGCCGGAAGGTTCGTTCCAGACAGATAGATATTCCACGCACGGCTGGCGTCGAACACCGTTCGCGGCTGCATGTTGTCGCCCAGTGTTTCGATATCATTGTGCGTCGGGTCTTGGTCGACCACGAGGATGTCCGCCTGGTTCGCGAAGTTGGCGAAATCGCCGTCGTCGATGCTGAACCGGCTGTCGCCGTTAGCATCAAGAACCAGGACATAGCCGCCAGGGATCGAGGGTCGCCACGTCTGGGAAATGGAGAAGTCGCCGTCGGCGGTCATCTGCACGGCGCTCGGCCCAGGCCTTACGTCCGCGAGGGGGTAGACAGTGTGCGACTTGTAGTCCCGGGAGGGATCGTAGGTAGTGATGAAAAGCTTCGCTCCGGTCAGTGGCGTTCCAGCCGGGATGACGCTCGCCAGAGCGGAGCCGCCGAATCCCAGCTGGTCGTTTCCCAGAGTGCGGCTGACCTTCGCCGGCGGGGCTTCGGGTTCTTCTTCGATCGCAGTCAGGGCCGGACGCTTGATTCCGCCTGTGGGCGCTACCGGATCATCCTTCTTCCCGCTCAGGCGCAGCCTGATCGGATAATGATCCGAGACCTGCTTGTCGTCGTACTTCTTGGTGACACGTGGATCCCGGTTGACCTTCACGTGCCGGTCAACGTTGAGCCCGGGATGGATGATGAAGCGGTCATAGGCGCAATTGCTGCCATCAGCGACGTTCGTCTTGGTTCCATAGTCGGGCTCCCATGCAAATCCGGGGAAGTCAGACGTCCGGTACTTTTTGGGATATGGATCGCAGTCCGCGTTGAGATCGCCGAGGACGATGTAAGGACGCCCGCGCGACTGCACATTATCGTGAATCGATGTCAGCTCGTTGTGAACGGAATCGTGATTTCCGGAGCGATTCGCCGGCACTCCGGGCGGGATTCCTCCGGCCGCGTAGCCCGGCTTCGTATGGCTGACGTAGACGTCGAAATCGACCGGCAGGAACTCCTTGTCGTTGGGAACGAATGTGACCCGTGCGAGGAGCGGGGGGCGCATCCAGACGTCCGATGCGCTCTGGCGAGAGCCGTCGACCGCGAGATAGGGCAGTCGAACCGCCGGGACGGGAAGAGAATAGTCGAACGGGTCGTGAACGCTGATCGTTCCGTAGATGTTGGCCGGACGGGCACAGATCACGTAGCGTTCCGGGCGGCCCTTCCGGGCGGACGGGCCGCTGACCGTGCTGCAGCTATGGCCCGCGAGCTTGGCCGCGAGGTAGACCGTCACCGAGTCTCCGAAGTTCAGGACCTCCGTGAAAGCGACGATGTCGTATTTGTTCGAAATCGCCGCGACGACGTCCAGGAGGTCTCCCCGCGGAAGTCCAGTTGGATATAGCGCCTTACTGTCGCCGAAATTGAGCAGGTTCCAGGCACCGATATCAAGGCGCCATTCCTTCGGTTCAGCCTTCGCGACCGACGGCCAGGCCGAAGCACCAAGCGCGAGCAGGAGCGCCGCTGCCCGGATGGCGGACCTCTGTCGCGTCATTGCCCTGAACCCTTCGTTGCCTCGCTCGCCCGCTCTGCCGAACGCGCCTTGGGAAGCGCGTACGTGTAGGGACCAACTCCGAGCACCGAGACTTCGCTCTTGAGGGGCTCGACGGTGAGTTCCGCGACGTCGGAACGGAGCGCATAGACCGCCCAGTCGAAGCTCTGGTTCGAGCGCCGATTACGCGAGGCGACGATGATCGTCCCGTTGGCGATGGTCCGGCCCTCCTGCGTCTGGACGGCTAGGATGTCGAAGCCGTCGACGTTGGTGATTTGGACAGTCCGCCCCTCTTGCCGCGTGAGTTGCTCGAAATAGTCGGGCAGCCGGATGACCGCCCTTCCATGCTGAAGCTTGGCGGTTCCGCGGTAGTAAACGCCCGCTTCTGGCCCCTCCAGTGCCGCATGCATCAGGTAGCGGCCCGGCTTGCCTGGATGATCGATCACGAAGGTCTTGGCGACGTGCGAATAGAGGATCTGCCTCTTGTCGTCGACGATGCCCATGTCTTCGTCGACCAGCGGGATCTGGACGTTGATTTGGATCTCGCTTGCGAGCGGTTTGTGATCGTCCTTCGGATTGATCGACAGGAAGAACTCGGGCTGCAGCGTGCCCAAGCTCTGACCTCGAAAGACGAACTGACCGCTTTGAGGCGCGCGCTGTAACAACCAGGAGGGCGTTTGCTTGGACCCGGCTGCGACCCCTTCGACAATCAGATTGCCGTTCACGTGCAGCGTGTCTTGCGGATTTTCGGTGCCGATGCCGACATTGCCCTTCGGATCGACGAGGATCCCGCTAATCGGGGCCGGGGCCGTTTGAGCTCCCGCGACGGCGAGCGGCAGAGCAATTGCGAGAAGGCCGATCGCGGAGACGCGGCGTGTCAAAAATTGCATCCCATTTTCCCCCCGATTTGAGTGCTTTCAAGCTCCCCTTGCGCCGGATCGGCGCAATTCGGGCGCCCGAATCCGACGTTCGTACGCGCCGTCTGCCGCGGCCCTCTTCGCGAGAAAGCATAGGGCAGCGAAACGGCGGGCGGACCTTAACCAAAGTTATTGCGGGAATCTGGTGGGAGCAGTCCTCGGACTCAGACGGAAAAGCGATGAGCAGTTGAGCAAACACTGAAGAAATGCCGCTTATTCTCACCGTGATCTTCATCGTGCCGAGTTGAAGACTCCTACGGCGTCTCAAACCAGCGATGCATCAGGTCTCATTCCCGCTGCTAATGTTCGCAATGGGTCGAACGCAGACATAAGCCTCGCCTTGGCCCCGAGGGTCAGATTAAGCCCGGTCGCGCATCGCCGTGTAGCGTCCATGTATCGCGGAACCACTGGGAATGAATCGGAAACCTCGGAAACCTGCCGGAAATCGTAGAACGCGCGGAGAAGCACTCCGCCAGCGACTGGAAGGCACCCCCGCATCGAGAATCGCAGAAAATAGCCGTTTAGGCATTGGTGGAGATTAGCGACCGATAGCTAGCGTCCGCTTTCCACCCATTGCGGACACTAGCACTTGGGTCTGCTTCGACCCTTCTTGGACTCTCTCAAAAGCTCGTTGTAAAAGCCGCCGGTCAGCGCGCCGGTCGCCAGCGCTGGTTTTCGCAGATGACGAGCACGCATCCTGAAACGTTGAGACTGCCGTCGGGCGCGACACTGAGCTTCGAACGATAGGTGCGGCCCGTCTTGGGATCATAGATTTCGCCGCCGGTCCACTGCCGGCCGCTCCAGATGAACCCGCTGAGGATCGGGAGGCCGACGAGGGGCCGCGTGCGCAGTTGCCGGTTGGGATTGTGGACATCGGTCTGCGGTATGCCCGGCTGCCGATTGAGCACTTCGGCAACACGTCCGCACAGCGAAGCCCCGCAAGGTTCCACCCGGACGACCGCTGCCCCGTCTTGCGTGACGAAGGTCCCGTTTGGAGCGATTGCGGCGGCGGCCGCAAAGAGGAGAGCTATCATAGGCCTTTCGTCCCGTCAGATCGTCGCATCCCATGCCTCCTGCTCGCGCTCTTTCAGCATGGCCTCGAGTGACGCCGGAACGACGTTGCGGAATTTGCCCTCGGTGGCCGGCACGATCCGCACCATCTCCGCGATCGCCTCCGCAGGATCGAGGCGCATGCTGTCGGGCTGGAAACGGCGGTAGAAGAGATCGCCGAGCTCTTCGCGCTTGGTAAAGTTCCAGCTGTCGTCGAGCCAGCGAAATGCGGTCTCGGCCATCCGCTCGTTGAAGCCGGTGAAGTAAGGACCCGGATTGATGGTCTGGACCTTGATCCCGTAGCGCGCGAGCTCTTCCCGCAGTCCCTCGGCGATGGCTTCCAGCGCATGCTTGGTGGCGCTGTAGACGCCGGTGCCCTCCCGGGTCATCAGTCCGGCAACCGAGGAGGTGAAGACGATCTTCCCCTCCTTCCTTTCGTTGATCCACTTGCGGACGAACCCCTGCGTCAGCGCCAGGGGAGCAAAGAAGTTCGTTTCGAAATTGCTCCGCACCAGGGGAAGGGGGATTTCTGCAAGGGGGCCGCTTTCCCCGATCCCGGCATTGTTGAAGAGGATGTCGATGTCCCAGCTGTGCGCCTGTGCGATATCGAATTCGTCGCGCAGGTCGAGCTTCTCGACCCGAAGATTGGACAGGCCTTCGGCAGTTGCACGCCCGCGCAGTTCGGTGACCTGCGGCGAGATCTGAACGCCGGCAATCACGGCATGGCCCTCGCGTGCAAGCCCGAGCGCCGTCCCCGCGCCGAACCCCGAACCAGCGCCCGTGACGAGGATTGTCGTCGCCATTGCCTCGCTCAGTGTCGCAGCGAGGAGGGAGTGGAGCGGAATGCTGCGGCGCCGGCTGCAACGATCTCGCCATCCTGGGGAACCGTGCCGCCCGAAACGCCGATCGCGCCGGCGATCTCCGCATTGTCATCCCTAAGAAGAACGCCGCCCGCGAAAGTGATCAGGATCCCGTTCGAGAACTGCATGCCTTCGGCCGGACCGCCGGGTTTCACAAATTCCCAGATCTGTTCGCTGTCCATCTCGAACAGTGCCGCGGTTCTCGCCTTGCGGATTGCAAGGTCGATCGCGCCAAGCGCCGCGCCGTCCATCCGACGGAAGGCCTTGAGATGGGCACCGGAATCGAGCACGGCGATGTTGACGGCGATTCCAATCTCCCGCGCCTTCTCCGTTGCGGCGGCAACCATCGTTTCGGCGGCTTCGGTACTCAGCTTCATGATATTCTCTCGGGCGCGGCTGTTCCTGCCCTGATAGGATCGTCGTGACCCCCCGGTATTTCCGATTAGCCGGATGCATGCCCAATGCGCCCGCCTTCGAAGCTGTTGGCGCCCGTTGGGCCCTTTGGCCTTGAAGGCATGCCGTGCGATTTCGAAAAAGCTGAGAAGGTCCGAAAAGACGCCTGCCGGGCCTCCGTCCTAGTCGGGCCGGCAGGTACACAAGTGGAGCTTGCCCAGATGACCGACACGCATGGCGCCGCCATCGTCACCGGAGCCTCGCGCGGGATCGGCGCGGCGATTGCTGCGCGCCTTGCGACCGATGGCTATCCCGTGGTGATCAATTACGCCGGCAACAAGGCCGCCGCGGACGACGTGCTGGCATCGATCGATAAGGCTGGCGGGCGGGCGATGCTGTTCCAGGGGGATGTCAGTGACACGGCCTCCGTCGCGCGCATGTTCGACGCCGCCAACAAGGAATTCGGGGGCGTTGACGTTGTCGTCAACAACGCCGGCATCATGAAGCTGGCACCGATCGCCGACACCGACGACGCATTGTTCGACAGCCATGTCGCCATCAACCTCAAAGGCACGTTCAACGTCCTGCGCGAAGCGGCGAAGCGGATCCGCAGCGGTGGGCGGATCGTCAATCTCTCCTCGAGCGTCGTTGGACTCTATTTCCCGGGGTACGCGGTCTACGCCGCGACGAAGGCCGGTATCGAGGCGATGACCCGCGTGATGGTCAAAGAGCTGCGCGGACGGAACGTCACCGTCAATGTCATCGCTCCGGGGCCGACGGGGACGGCCTTGTTCCTCGACGGCAAGCCGCAATCGGTGATCGACGAGCTTACCCACCTCGCTCCGCTCGAGCGGCTGGGGCGGCCCGAGGACATCGCCAATGCGGTCTCGTTCCTCGCCGGTCCGGATGGGGCCTGGGTAAACGGCCAGGTGCTGCGGGTGAACGGCGGGGTGATCTAGGCGTAAACAATCGAAAGTTTTGGACCATCATGACGCAGGTCATTCTCATCACCGGTGCATCGAGCGGCTTTGGCCGAATGAGCGCCGAAGCGCTCGGTCGTGCGGGGCACATGGTCTACGCCTCGATGCGAGACATTGCCGGCCGCAATGCACGCAACGCCGCAGAGCTTTCGGCGATCGAAGGTAGCGACATCCGCCCCCTCGAGCTCGACGTCCAGTCGCAGGATTCGGTCGATGGAGCGGTCGCCCGGATATTGGCGGACAGCGGCCAGATCGACACCATCGTCCACAATGCCGGGCATATGGTGTTCGGGCCCGCCGAGGCCTTCACGCCCGAGCAGCTCGCCGAGCAATATGACGTCAACGTGCTTGGCACCCAGCGGCTCAACCGAGCGGTTCTTCCCTCCATGCGGGCGCGGCGGAAGGGGCTGCTCCTGTGGATCTCGAGCAGCAGCTGCGCCGGCGGAACGCCGCCTTATCTCGGGCCCTATTTCGCGGCCAAGGCCGCGATGGATTCGCTTGCCGTGCAATATGCCCGCGAGCTCGCCCGCTTCGGCATCGAGACGTCGATCGTCGTGCCGGGCGCCTTCACCCGCGGTACCAACCATTTCGCCCACGCCGGAAGCCCGGCGGACAAGGCGCGGCTTGCCGAATATGAGGAGTCAGGGCCCTACAAGGGGTTCGGGGCAGAGGTGCAACAGGCTTTTGCCGGGATCGTACCCGACGATGCCGACCCTAAGGGCGTTGCCGATCGAATCGTCGACATCGTCAGCGCTCCCGTGGGTAAGCGGCCGTTCCGGGTTCATTATGACCCGGCGGGCGACGGGGCGGACGTCGGGTTCGCCGTACTGGACCGGCTTCGCGCGGAAATGCTTCACCGGGTCGGTCTCGGTGATCTCCTGGAACCCGCCGGAACCGCGGCTCCTGCCGGCGCTGCGGCGGCCTGAACGGAGCAGCCGCTCGAGCTCAGTCCCGCCAGGGCGCGCTGGAAATAAGACTGCAGACGTCGGTCCTGAGGAAACCCGGGTCGCGGCAGGCGAGGTAATCGTCATTGAGCGTGCCGATCGTCGTCTCCGGCCGCTCCTTCAATGCCTCATAGAAGGTGTCGATGACGCGCTCCTTGAAGCCGGCTCCTCGCGGCGCAATCGCAAGGACGGCTTCCCGTTCCGCTTCCGTCAGTTCCTCGTAACCGCGGCCGACGACGTCGAGCGCGGTCGCGAAATGCAGAAGCGCAATCTCGGGATGGAGATGCTGCGGGATGCCCGGCGTGGTGTGAAGGGCAATCGCAAGCCAGGATCGCTCGATGTCGGCTTGGCCGACGCCGTGGCTCTGGAGGAAGTCGCGCGCGGCATTCGCCCCGTCGACCTCGAACCTGAGTTCGCTCCTGTTGAACGCCGGGATGAGGCCAAAATCGTGGAACATCGCTCCCGCGTAGAGCAGTTCCGTATCGAATCTCAGCCGCCTTCGCCTGCCGCTCAGCGATGCCCAGTGATAGACCCTGGTCGAGTGCCTGAAGAGCAAGTCGCTCGCCTGATCGCGAACGAATTCGGTGACTGCGCGGGAGAGCGCGCTGTCGGGAATTTCAAGCCTGATGTCGGAGCTTTCCGGCATGGCGGGTCATTCTCCCGCGGCGGGGCGGACAAGCTCGGCCTCGCCCGTCTTGGCAACGAATACGGCAAGCAGCTTTGCAATATGGGTGCGGCTTGGATTGCGGGTGACGCGGTGAAGGGCGCCTGGTTCCTCGTGCCAGCTCTGCCCCGTCTGGTATGTTCTCGGCTTATCGTTTTCGAGGGCACTCTCGACGGGGCCTGACAGAACGTAAGCATAGACGAACGCGGGATGACGG
>JBKPKE010000008.1:0-18101 GCA_046730955.1 Pseudomonadota bacterium | reverse complement strand
CGTCTTTTTCCACCAGGCTTTGTGGTCGGGCCACGGGATGGGCGCCGTCGTTTGCGAAAAGGTGCGCGTCACAGCGTCGTTGCGCCAGAGCCATGCGTTTCGGGAGTCGTCGGGGCCGGCAGGCCGAAGTGATAGTTGGCCTTCATGCTTCAGCCTTCGGCCGTTCATCGCCTCAATTATCCGAGCTGCTCCATTTCCGTCGGTCACGGCTGCTGCCGCCGCAACCATCGACAGTCGCAGGCCCTCGTCGTCCATCAGTTGTCGGACAAGCGCGGCGATCTCATCTGCCGAGTTCGCGGCGAGGCTGACGCCTGCACGCTCCAGATTCGTCGCCGTCAGGCGTTGGTTTTCGGCGAGAACCAATGTGACGCTTGGAAGACCCAGACAACAGCGCTCCCAGCTTGTCGCACCGGCTGCCCCGATCGCAACGTCCGCGTCGCGCATGAGCTCCGCCATTTGCTCGCTATCGACATGAATCGAAATTCCTGGATGTTTTGCGGCAAGCTCGCGCACATGATCGAGGCTCGTCGCCTGAGGTCCGACAACGACATCCACTGCGCAATCCAAGCCGGCAGCGAGAATTTCTTGCGTGATGCGCGCGGTGATCCCGCCCGGATCTGCAGTGCCCATCGAGACCAGGATTCGACGGACCGGCCCTTCGCACTCGCGCCGCTCAAGCGCAACAGGTCGTTCGCGCGCGAATTCGGGACGGAGCAATGCGTAGGTTGCGCCGGCGAGTATCTTCGCGCCGTTCGGTACCAGTGCGAGATAGTCTCGGGCGGATCGTCCGAAAGTCTGATCAAGCAGCATGTCGCAATCGCAGGAGCGATTGGCGAGGTCGTCGATGATGAAGATTCGATCGGCGAAGCTGCGGGCCGCTGAATGCCATTGGGCGTCCATCAGATAATGGTCGACGACGATCCAATCGGCTCGACCCATGGCATTGCCGGTAGCTGCGACATCCGCGAGCTGAGCGTCGGCGCCCAGCGGAGGCTCCTCCCATTTCGCGCCCCGACGCTGCATTTCGTCATGAGGCGGGATATTCCTGAATTGGTGACCCGCATCGGCGATCCGCTTTTCGAGCGCGGCGGGCATCGCTGCGGCGACGAAGGTTATTCGGGCGCCCGCCTGCGACAAAACATTCGCGAGGGTCAGGCAGCGCATCACATGTCCGCCGCCGATCTCGGCGCTCGCGTCACACCGGAAAGCGATACTGCGCCCGCCGGACCCGGTGCTCATGATCGGGTTTCGCGCAGCGAACGAAAGAGCGCCTCCGCTCGAACCCAATCGTCGAACGTGTCGATATCCTGCACCCGCCAGCGCGGAACGAGCAGCGCCGACGAGGCTGGGCCGAACAGAGTCTTTGTCGTCAGCCAAGCGTCCGGCCGCCCCCAGTAGAATTGCGCTGCGTCGTGGAACGCGCGCGGAAGATCCTGAGATCGGGAATCGAAATGCTCGGGAAAGATCATCTCGATCCGGCCGCCCCCGGTTTCCTTGAACGCCCGGAAGATGGGGGACGCGTAGTCCGTTGCCGTGAATATGAAGTCGTGAGGCCCCGCTTCGAGCTGCCGCAGAGCCTCCTTGAGGTCTTCGGGTGATATCAACGGTGCGGTCGGATAGACGCAACATAGGGCGTCGACCGGCCATCCCTGGTCCTTCGCCCAACCGGTTGCATGCGCGATGACCGGAATCGTCCCCGCATGGTCGTTCGCGAGTTCGGCCGGTCGAGTGAAGGGGACTTCCGCGCCCAGGTCCGCGGCGATTTCAGCGATCTCTGAATCGTCGGTCGAAACGATGATTCGATCGAAGACACCGCTGTCGCGCGCGGCATCGATCGACCATGCGATCATCGGTTTGCCGCAGAATGGGCGAACGTTCTTGCGCGGGATTCTCTTGCTTCCGCCGCGCGCGGGAATGACCGCGAGCTTCAACCTGTCACCGCCGCAGTAACCGCGGCGATCACCTGGTCCTGCTCCTCGCTGCTAAGCGTGGGATACATCGGCAGGCTGATTGCCTCGGCATAATAAGCCTCGGCATTGGGGCAGTGGCCCTGGCCGAAACCAAGCTCACGATAATAAGGCTGCCGGTAGACGGGGACGTAATGCAGGTTCACGCCGATGCCGGCGTCCCGAAGCTCGTCGAAGATCTCGCGACGGCTCTTGGCAACGCGCCGCTGATCGATCCGGATGACGTAAAGATGCCAGGCCGAATCCGTGTCAGGATGCTGCCAGGGGGTCTTCAGCGGAAGATCGGCAAAAGCAGCGTCGTAGGCCGCGGCAATCTTTCGCCGGCGATCGAGGAATTCCTCGATCCGGGTCATCTGGCTGAGGCCGAGCGCGGCGCAGATGTCTGTCATCCGGTAATTGAACCCAAGACGCTGCTGCTCATAATACCATGCGCCAACGTCGTCGTGCTGCAGCTTTGCGGGATCGCGGGTAATGCCGTGACTGCGGTCGAGGCGCATGAGGTCCGCGAGCTTGGCATCGTTCGTCATCGCCATCCCGCCTTCACCCGTCGTGACGATCTTGACCGGGTGAAAGCTGAAGATGGAAATGTCGCTGAACGCGCAGCTGCCGACAGGCTTTTCGCGATAGGTGGCGCCGATCGCGTGGGAGGCGTCTTCGATGATCCGCACGCCGTGGCGGCTCGCCGCGGCATGGATGTCGGCCATTTCGCAGGATTGGCCGGTGAGGTGGACCGGAATGATCACCTTCGGGAGACTCCCCGTGTCAGTCGCACGGTCCAGCTTCTCCGCGAGCTTTTGAGGGCACATGTTGTACGTGCGCTCGTCGACATCGACGAAGTCGACGTCGGCACCGCAGTAAAGCGCGGCGTTCGAGCTTGCGACGAAGGTCAGCGGGCTCGTCCAGACGCTGTCCCCCGGACCGACGCCAAGCGCGAGGCATGCGAGGTGGAGAGCGCTCGTCGCACTGTTCGCAGCGATTGCGTGCCCGGCGCCGCACAGCGCTGCCACGGCTTCTTCGAAAGCGGGAACGGCCGGGCCCTGGGTGAGGAAATCGGACCTGAGGACCTCGACGACGGCTTCGATGTCGGCGTCGCTGATCGACTGGCGGCCGTACGGTATCAAGGTGCCCTCACGCCCGGGCCGGGTCGACGTGGCGGCTGATGAGGCCGCGCAATTCATCGACCGTGAGGAAATGCGGGTTCGTGCCGCTGTTGTAGGCGAACCCGGGGTCAACGCGGATGCCGCCGCGCTTTTCGAGATAATCCTCGGGGAAATGGTCGGCCGCGCTGGGCAGGATCGCGAAATACGGGCCGAGATCGACTGTGTTGAGGCTGTCGCTCGCGGTGATCATCTCCTCGTGGATCTTCTCGCCTGGTCGAATTCCGACGACCCGCACCTCGCAGTTGGGATCGATGGCCTCGGCGACGTCGGTGATCCGATAGCTCGGGATCTTGGGAACGAAGATCTCGCCTCCAAGCGCGTTCTCGAGCGCCCAGAGGACCATCTGCACACCTTCCTCAAGCGAGATGTTGAACCTCGTCATCGTGGGGTCGGTGACCGGGAAGAAGCCTTTGGACCGCTGCTCGAGGAAGAAGGGGATTACCGAACCACGGCTGCCCATGACGTTGCCGTAGCGAACGACCGAGAGCTTCAGGTCGCGGGGGCCAGTGATGTTGTTTGCTGCCGTGAACAATTTGTCCGAGCAGAGCTTGGTTGCGCCATAGAGGTTGACCGGCGCTGCGGCCTTGTCCGTCGAAAGCGCGACGACATTCTTGACGCCGCTGTCGAGGCAGGCCTCGATCATGTTCTGCGCGCCGAGAACGTTCGTCTTGATGCACTCGAACGGATTATATTCGGCTGCCGGCACCTGCTTCAGCGCGGCCGCATGGATGACGATCTCGATGCCTTCGAGCGCTCGCCGCAAGCGGTCCTGGTCGCGCACGTCGCCGATGAAATAGCGCAGAGCCTTGTAGCGGCTCGGCGAAAGGACCTGGCTCATCTCGAACTGCTTCAGCTCGTCGCGCGAGTAGACCACGAGGCGGCGCACATCGGGGTATTGCTCAAGAACGGTGCGGACGAACGCTCGGCCGAACGATCCCGTGCCCCCCGTGATCAGAATGCTCTTATTGTCGAACAACCGCTTTTACCCCTTGCTGGAAATTCACGTGGCGAGCGACGACGAGCGCCCCGCTGATCAGGAACGTCGTCCCGAACGAAACCACCGTAGCGAGCATGATGCCCCGGATCCCCATCTCCGGCGCCCACCGTATGCTGAGCCAGAGATTGAGGGCAATGGTCATCGCGCTGCACGCGGACATCAGCCCGATGCTCTTGTCGAAATGAAGGAACTTCATGTTGTGCATGAAGAAGCCCTGCAGGACGATCGCGACCATGATGTACTTCAGCAGCGGGATGGCGCTGTGGAACGCCTCGCCAAGCAGGATCGGGGCGGCGAACAGCGATACGAAATAAAATGCCGCCGCCGCCAGAGAAGCCAGCAGGAAGTAGAGCAGGGATACGGACACGACTTCGCGCAGGCCTTCTTCCGGCGCCGCCTTGAGCTTGCGGAAGAGCCAGGGCGTCCACGCCAGGACGAAGCTGTAGTTGGCTACCCAATAGGCGGATGCGAACAATGCGGCGACGCCGAACATGGCACTGGCTTCGAGGCCAAGATATTGGGCTGCGACCACCCTGCCTGTCAGCGCCACGGCGATGATGACCATGCCCGACGGCCAATACAGAACGCCGAAGGCCGCGATGTTTCGGTAGAAGGACCGCGGAGGCATGCGGAAGAACAGGATCGGGCTGTAACCAAGGGTCCAAAGGGAAATCAGCGCGGCGGCTGCCATTCCCAGCATCCTTCCCAGGATCACACCGCGCCAGTCCCAGCCGTAAAGCAGAAATGCCGAAATCAAGACGATGCTCAGTACCGCCTGGATGACCTGGGTCGCTAGGAATTGCTTGCGACGATTGTGGAACTGCTGGAGCGCAAGCGCCGTATAAAATACCTCGAAGAGGAAGGCTGCTACGACGATGCTGAACAGCCAGCCCGCCGGGAATTTGGCCGCGGCTGCGAGCGGTTCCCGGAAGAGGAATGTCACCGTCAGAACGATGAGAGCCATCGTCATCATCACGTAGAGGACAGTGTGCGTGAACTGGTCGAGCTCTTCCTTGCTGAAATCGTAGAAGCGCATCCGGATCGCATCTTGCGTGGTCAGCCCGACGATCGGACGCAGGAAAGTCGCATAGGTGATGAACAGCACCCAGACGCCGTAGGCGGCCGGATCGAGCGTTCGAGTGAGGATCGGAGCAAGCAGGAACGGCACCATCGCTTCGATGCTGTTGGCGACAGCATAGAAGAGCGACTGCATCGCCAGAAACTTCTTCGCTTTCAGCTCGATTGCTCTTCGGATCATTAACCGCGCTCTGTCATTTCCGCCCGCAACACTCGCCAAGCGTTCATGGCTTACGAGCCGTAAACGCCATTTGTTAATAATCGCCTGCAATATCTGCCCCCAGGTCTCTGCGCGGAACCGTGATGCCGCGAATTGATCCCTTGGGGGTGGCACCGTGAAGTATGACGTCAATTGGCGGGAAACATTCGACTTTGCGTTGTTTGACGAATCGCGTGATGCGTCACGCGATCGCTACGATCTCGCAACGGCACTGCGCATAGTCCGCCGGATCGAGACCTCCGCCACGCGCGGAGCCGTCTTCGCGGAAATCAAGAACAAGAACCGCCTCTATCGGCTGGTCGACGGTCTTTATGCAAAGGCCGGCGCAAGAACGATGCAGCCCCTGGTCTTGTTGGCCTACATGCTCAAATGCGTCCTGTCCGTCGGGCCGTTTGACGCCAAGGACGCACAAGCGGTTTCCATCTCCAACTTCGGCAACGAAGCTCACGCAATCGACCGGATCGCCGCGCTCCTTCCCGGTACGCGCCTCCTGCGGCTGTCGCTGACGCGAGGCCATGCTTTCGGTCCCGGCCAATTGCGTGCGGCTTGGCGCCTGCTGGGGTCGGCGCCGAGGATCTGGAGGTTCCTGTCGAGCCTCGCCCGGTCGCACAGCTTCATGCCTTCCGCTCGGATTGCCAGCGCGCTCGCCTTCTACATGAGGTTCGCGCAACTCCTCGAGGACCATCCTGCGCTGACTGGGGCAATCGTCGCCAGCAATTACAGTCCGGAGGCGACAGGCCTCGCCGCAGCAGCTCATCAAATGGGGCGACAGGTCGTCTACGTTAATCACGCGCCTGTCCCCGCGAACGGCGCCAGTGTCCCGCCAGTGCTTGCGGACTGTGCAGTCTTTTACGGTGACGCGGTACGGGAGACGTACGTTCGCCGCAGCCGGTGCAACGCCGAGGTGGTCCTGATCGGTCAGCCCGGGACTGCCCGGCCTATGGAATGGCGCCACAAGGTCCGCACCGTCGGCATCTTTCTGACGGCGCTGACGCGCGGGGACGTCGTATCGAGCCTCGTATCCACCATTCGCGCCAACAGCCCAGGCGCGCGGATATTGATCCGCAACCATCCGGTCGCACTGCTCAAGACCGATTTCTCCAACCTCGTGGGTGCAGATGTCGAGGTAACGATCGGCAATCCTCTAGACGACGAGATTCTGGCTTGCGATCTGGTGGTCTGCGGCAACAGCGGAGTTGCCATGAACGTTCTGAGTGGTGGAAGGCCGGTCGCCTACGTGGACACGCTGGACGGCCTGAGCTTCGATTATAATGGCTTCGTGGAGAGCGGGCTTATTTGCCACGTGAAGGCATGGTCGAAAGATACCTATGCGAGTCTGAAAGACTTCTACGACAGGCCCGAATGGCGAGACGTCATGCGCCGCTACGATGCGTCCTACGATGCCGATGCGGGCGTGCTCAACCGCGCGGCAGCCCGCGTGATCCGCCGCCGTCTCGCTCCAACCTTCACCTTGGACGCTGCCCAATTCTTTGCCCGCGCTTCCGTCCCCTGGCCTCTTCCGATGGCCCTCTGAAGGGCAAAGCTAGGCTTCCCCTCATTGCCTTCCTGAGCGTCAGCGACCATCAGAGTTGCGGGCGTTAGGAGTGAGCAATGTCCCTCATCGGCACCATGGTCGAAAAGCTGCTTAGCACCGGCAGCATCACTTTGCTCAGGCCGGGCCATGAGCCGGCGACCTACGGCCGTACTGGAGGCAAGCACCTCACGGTTCGGTTCAACGACCGCAAGGTCGCGTTCGACATATTGAAGAACCCGCGCCTGGGCGTTGGCGAGGCCTACATGAATGGGCGCCTCATCGTCGAGGACGGAACCATCCTAGATCTCCTGGAACTGATCGTCGGTTCGAACCGATGGGAAGACGGTGGCAACAGTCGCAAGGCCATCAAGCGCGGAAAACGACGGTTCAAGGCGTTCTTCAGCCGGAACCGAGCAGCAGGCTCAAGGCGCAATGTCGCCCATCATTATGATCTCAAGGACGAGCTCTACGATCTCTTCCTGGACGATGATCGCCAGTACAGTTGCGCTTATTTCACGGACCCTTCCAACAGCCTGGAACAGGCGCAGGCGGACAAGAAGGCGCATATTGCCGCCAAGCTTTTCCTCAAGCCGGGGCAGAAGGTGCTCGATATCGGCTGCGGCTGGGGCGGCATGGCGCTCTATTTGCACCAGGTCGCCGGCGTCGATGTGCTGGGCGTTACGCTCTCCGAAGAGCAGCTCACGGTCGCGCGGCGCCGAGCCGAGGAAGCGGGCGTCTCAGACCATGTCCGTTTCGAGCTGATCGATTATCGCTCCGTCGAAGGCACATTCGATCGCATCGTTTCGGTTGGAATGTTCGAGCATGTCGGGGCGCCGCACTATCTCGAATTCTTCGCAAAATGCCGGGAGCTTCTCGCCGATGACGGCGTGATGCTGCTGCACACGATCGGGAAGTACGGCGTCGCCGGCGCGCCGGATCCGTTCACCGACAAATATATCTTCCCCGGCTATCACGTGCCGTCGCTCTCGCAGATCGTGTCGGCAAGCGAGAAGGTGCGGCTGGTCGCAAGCGACGTGGAAACGCTTCGGCTGCACTACGCCTACACGCTCCGCCACTGGATGGAGCGAGCGACCAAGGCGCGCGACGAGATCGTCGCCATGTACGACGAGCGCTTCTTCCGAATGTGGGAATTCTACCTCGCCGGTGGGATCGTCGCGTTCGAGAACGGCGCGATGAATAATTACCAAGTGCAATACATCCGCGACCGCAACGCACTTCCCATCACGCGCGATTATATGGCCGAGACTGAAGCGAGATATCGCGAGGCCGCAAACGGCACGGTCCGCAAACCGCGCGCAAGGAAACGCACGGGAAGTCTCGAGACCGTCTGATCTTCGCCGGAAGAAAAAGGGCCCGCCGCCAATGCGCCGAGCCCTCTTCCTGACACCCCCTCGCGGTGGCTAGCCGTGCTGGTGCCCGGCCTGCATCCGCTGACGCATCTGCATCCGCTCATCCGGCGTGATCCGGCCGTCGCGGTTGGCGTCGACCATATCGAAATGCTGAAGCGCGGCGGCCTGCGCCTCCTGCAGCGACACGCGGCCGTCATGGTTGGCATCGGCCATTTCGAACATGTGGCCGCCGAAGCCGCCCATGCCCCGATGACCGAACCCGCCGCGGTCCGGACGGCCGTCGCCATTCTGGTCGCGCGCGGCGAAGCGCTGCTGGCGCTGCGCCTGAGCGGCGTCCCACTCGCCGCGGCTGATCGAACCGTCGCGATTGGTATCGAGGCGCTCAAACGAACGCTGTCCGCCCTCCGCGTGGAACTCACTGCGTCGCTCGTCGCGCTTGCCACGGAAGGCCTGCATCGCCGCGTCGGCCTCGACCTTCGTTACGAAACCGTCGCGGTTCGTGTCGATCTTGGCGAAATGCTGCGCGACCTTCGCCTGAACGTCGGCGCGCGTCTGGATCTTCATCGCATGCTGCGCCTGCGGGGCCGGAGCGGGCGCAATCTGGGCAAGCGCAGGAACGGCCAGAGCGAGCGCAGCGCCGCCAATCAAGAGCTTCTTCATTCTACATCTCCCTCAATGGGTATGCCGCCCATCTAAGTTACTGATTCTGTACGGTCGTTGAATGTTAAATCGTCGCGTAGGAAGCAGATATTAACCTTGCCGCGCTAGCCGCAGGAAAGCTTGGGTTCGGGGAAAGCTCGACGTCGGAAATGCGTGATTTGCGGGAGAGTCGAGCGATCATCGTCGGTACGGCGGTTGTGACCCTTTACGCGTCGCTGGTGCTTATGAGCGGCAGGGTTGATCCTGGCCAGTTTGCGCGGCTTTTCCTGGGTTATTTATCGGGCGCCTTTTCGCTTTGGATGATGGTCGGAACGATCGCTGTCTTCGTTCAGATTTTCCGGCGAATGCGTATGAGCGGTGGCCAGCCGTTCCTTTTCGCGCTCGCCGTGGATCTGATCGAAGCGCGATGGAAGAGAGACCGCTTCCTGTCTCTCTTTTGGCCGCCGTTCGTCTTCGCGGCCATGATGGCCTCGTTCAATTCGTTCAAGCAGATGGTGCTGCCGCTTGCGGGGTTCCGCTTCGATCCGCTCCTCGCGAGCGCTGATCGCCTGCTTTTCTTCGGGAATGATGGCTGGCGCGTGACGCACGCCGTTTTGGGCTCACCTGCAGTCACCGGCGCCATCGACGGCTTTTACCATGGGTGGTTCCTGCCCATGGCCCTGGGCGTCATTCTATGCGCCTGGCTGCCCGCATCCACTTACCGGCTCCGTACCCAATATCTCCTGAGCTACATTTCGGTCTGGATCGGCCTGGGTAGCGCGCTTGCTTTCCTGTTTCCGTCCGCCGGCCCCTGCTTCTACTCGCACTTCGTCGAGCCATCGACTTCGTTTGACGGTCTCATGACGCGTTTGCAGACCATCCAAGACGCGAACGGCGCACCTCTCATGGCGCTCCACAATCAATCCTATTTGCTTCAGGCACATGGCGGTGACCGGCTTATGATCGGCGGGGGAATCTCTGCGATGCCCTCCGTCCACAATGGACTGGCCTTCCTGTTCGCCCTTGCGGGATGGAAGCTCAGCCGTCCTTTGGGATATGTTTTCGGCGCCTACGCCCTGTTGATCTGGGTCGGCTCGATCCATCTCGGCTGGCACTACGGCGTGGACGGCATCGCCGCGATCGGCCTCACGCTGGGGATCTGGCATGTTTGCGGCCGCATTGCCGACCGCCTCGAAAAGCCATTGATCGGGCCTGCCCCCGAGCCGGCGCTGGCTTGATCGCGAAACGCCCGCAGGAGCCTCCTGCCGGGACAGGAAGCGCATAGACAAAGCCGGACGGATCACTAGTAGCAGCGCGTCCGCGCAAGGGGTCCGCGCAATCCGATGACGACAATCGCGCATTTTCCCGCCGTCGAGCCGGCCACTTCGCACCGTGAGTGGTGGGAGCGGCGGTCGTTCGTGGTTGCGATGATGCTCCTGTCAGTCGTTCCGCTTCTGCTTCCGCACCCCGCGCCTCTCGTCGACTTGCTCGGACATATCGGGCGCTACAGGGTGCAGCTCGACGTCGCCTCGTCCGCGCTGCTCCAGCGCTATTACGAATATGACTGGGCGCCGATAGGCAATCTCGGAGTCGACGGGCTGGTGCAGCTGCTCGGGCCGATCCTCGGCCTTGAGCCCGCCGTGAAGCTCATCATCATGTCCATTCCCGCGATGACGGTGGCCGGATTCCTGCTTGTCGCGCGGGAGGTCCACCATCGCCTGCCGCCGATGGCGATCTTCGCGCTGCTGCTGGTCTACAATCATCCGTTCCTGTTCGGCTTCGTCAATTTCTCGCTGTCGATGGCCCTGGCATTCCTGGCCTTCGGCCTTTGGCTGCGGCTTGCTCGGCAGGGACGGCTCAAGCTGCGCGCAATCCTGTTCGTGCCCATCTCCTTCGTGGTCTTCTTTGCGCACACCTTCGGCTGGGGAACGCTCGGCCTGCTCGCCTTCTCGGCGGAGGCGGTGCGCCTGCATGACGGCGGCCGAAGCTGGTGGCGCGCGGCGATCGAAGCCGCTTTGCACGCAGCCGTCATGGCCTTGCCGATCATCATCGTGCTTGCCTGGCGGTCGGAAACGACCGGAGCGATGACCCGCGACTTCTTCGAATGGAAGCTCAAGTGGGAATGGATCTACTCGGCCGTTCGCGACCGGTGGCGCTGGTTCGACATTGCGACCGTAGCGATGATCCCGCTGCTGTTCCTGTTCGCGGTCGCCAACCCGCGGCTGACGCTCTCCCGTAATCTCGTCTTCTCGGTGATCGTCCTGGCGATCTGCTTCGTGCTGTTGCCGTGGACGATGTTCGGGTCGGCCTATGCCGACATGCGCCTCGCGCCGTTCATGATCGCGCTGGTCCCGCTGGCAATGCGCTTCCGGCGTCACACGCATCTGCCGACCGCACGCGTTCTTGCGGCGCTTGGAGTCGCGCTTTTCGTCATCAGGCTCGCAGGCGTCACATGGAGCATGATGATCGGGTCACTCGATCAGAATGCGAAGCTGGAAGCGTTAAACCACATTCCGCGAGGCGCACCGGTCGTGTCCCTCGTCGGCCGGGATTGCGGGCGCGGCTGGGCGGTGCCGAGGAACAGTCACCTGCCAGCAATGATCATCGCGAGGCGGGAGGGCTTCTCGAACGATCAGTGGCAAATCTCGGGGACCAACCTGTTGCGTGTCCACTTCCCCGAAGCCGGCATCTTCCAGTCGGATCCATCGCAGATGGTCACTCCGAACTGGTGCCGTCCTCCACGCTGGAGTGTCGACAAGGCGCTTGCGGCGATTCCGCGCGACACGTTCGACTATGTCTGGTTGATCGATTTGCCGCCCCACAATCCCGAATTGCTACGTGGGATGACACCCGTCTGGAAAGGCCCCCAGTCGATGCTCTATCGTGTCGATCAATGACCAGTCTTTCGATCGTCGTTCCCTGCTTCAACGAAGAAGCCTGCATCCCGGAACTGCACCGGCGCCTGACATCGGCTGCCCGGGCGGCAGTGGGCAGCGATTACGAGCTCGTGCTCATCAATGACGGCTCGCGCGACGGAAGCTGGGCGGCGATGCAGAGCCTCGCCGCTACGGATGCGCACGTGCTGGGGATCAACCTCTCCCGTAACCACGGCCATCAGCTGGCGCTCACGGCAGGCCTCGATCTGTGTCGCGGCAAGACCATCCTCATTATCGACGCCGACCTGCAGGACCCGCCCGAGCTCCTTCCGGCGATGATCGAGACGATGCGCGAAGAGGATGCCGACGTCGTCTACGGCGTTCGGCGCAGCAGAGCCGGCGAGACGGCGTTCAAGCGCGCCACGGCGCACGGATTCTATCGGCTCCTGTCGCGTGCGACGGAGATCGACATCCCGCTCGACACGGGGGACTTCCGGGTGATGAGCCGGCGGGCGCTCGACGCCCTCCTGGCAATGCCGGAGCAAGCGCGCTTCATTCGCGGAATGGTGGCCTGGATTGGTTTCAGGCAGATTCCCTTCGCCTATGACCGTGAGGAACGCTTCGCCGGAACGACGAAATATCCGTTCTCGAAGATGCTGCGCTTCGCGCTCGACGCACTGACCGGTTTTTCGTCCGCGCCGTTGAAGCTGGCCAGCCATGCGGGCCTGCTCCTGTCGCTCGGATCGCTGCTGCTTCTCGCCTACATCGGCTACGCGTTCCTCGCCGGACAGAACATCCAGGGCTGGACCTCCCTGATGCTGGTTGTGGTGGTGCTGGGCGCGGTGCAAATGTTCGTCTTGGCCTTGATGGGCGAATATATCGGCCGCCTCTACAATGAGGTGAAAGGCCGCCCGCTCTACATCGTGCAAGAGGTTGCCGGCGGCGAACCGGCGAAAGGGCGCCTGGGCTACGTCGCCGAAGCGATGGCGAAGAGCGAAAGCCCGGGCGGAAGCGGCACGCGACCGATCAAGCCTCGTTCTGCAGCAAAGACTCGCTCCAACGCCTGATTGAGCAACTCCGGCGGGAGGGAAAGATCGGCATCTTCCTTGCCGCGCAGCTTGGACGCCAGGCGTTCGGCGACTGCCACCGGGAAAAGCAGGCTGTTGAAATAGCCGAGCGATTCCAGCCTTAGCGGTGAACCGTCGATCAGTCGCTTCAGACCGCCTTTCGAGTAGCGCCGCTGATGATGGTTCACGACGTCGTGAGCCGACCACATCCACTGATGCGCGGGGACAGTCGCGACGAGCTTGCCGCCAGGCTTGAGCAGCCGTGCAATGCCTTCGATGGCGGCCTTGTCATCGGGGATATGCTCGACGACGTCGAGCGCGGCGACGACATCGTACTCGCGCTTCGGGATGCCCTCGAGCTCCGGAAGAGGCGCCGCAAATACCGGCTTGCCGAGCCTCTTCTCGGCAAGCGAGCGCGCGGTCTCGTCCACCTCGAGTGCGTCGACGTCGCCGAATTGCCGAAGCATTTCGAGATTGTGACCGGTGCCGCAGCCAATCTCCAGAAGTCGCGAATTAACCGGCGGCTGCACCCGGCGGCGAATCAAATCCGTCAGCACCTTGCGCCGCGCAACGTACCACCAATGGCGCTGATCGAGCGCGGCCATCTGGTCGTAAACGACGCGTTCCATCAGCGGAAAACCCACTGCCTGTTGAGCGTGAATGTAACGACCGGAGTGACGAACAGCATCGGTGCAATTGGCGCTGCCCGCCCGAGGCTCAAGTACGTGAATAGCAGCCAGACCCAGAAGCTGTTGAGGACGTAGCTGATCACCGACACGACGACGAAGCGTACCTTTGTCGCGTGCGTGCGATCCGATCCATGACCTTTGAAGCTCCACGTACTGTGCATGAAATAGCCGGTTGCGACGGCGATCACATAAGCGAGGAAGTTCCCCAACTGCGGATGCCATCGGAACACGAGCGCAACCAAGGCATAGACCCCGACGCCGAGGGCCGTGACGAAGGCGCCGCTTATGATGAAGCGGGTTAGCTGGCCGAGCAGTCGGCGTCGGTCGGGGTGAAGCGAGGAGATCATTGCGGCGGTGTCGACTTGTTCTGTAGCCGCGTGCCGCTAGAGCAGGAAAGTCCCCAAAAAGAGAGGCCTTGCTTGGATCGCGTTTTCGATGCTGTCGATCGTCACTGGAAATGGGTGGTGATCGGGACCTGGCTGGCCTTCTGCGTCTATTTCCTTTTCAATCGCTGGAGCGCGATCCATTATTTCTCGCTCGCGGACACCGACGACAATTTGCGCATGAGCCAAGTCCGGGCGCTTCTTTCCGGGCAGGGCTGGTTCGACCTCAGGCAATACCGGCTGAACCCGCCTGTCGGCGCCAATATCCACTGGTCGCGCCTGGTCGACCTGCCGATCGCCGGCATCATCCTTGCTCTTCGGCCTCTCGTGGGGGGCATCAATGCCGAGCGCGCGGCCGTGGCGATCGCACCGATGCTTCCTCTTCTTCTGCTGTTCTTCTCGATTGCACTGACGTGCCGCCGACTGATCGACAAGCGCGCCTACCCGCTCGCCTTCGTGGTACTCTTCTTCGCGAATTCGGTCCTCGGCATGTTCATGCCGACGCGGATTGACCACCATGGGTGGCAGCTCGCATTGCTCGCGCTCACCATCGCCGGACTGGTCGACGAGAAACCCGGCCGGGGCGGCGCGGTCGTTGGCCTGGCGAGCGCAGTTTCGCTGTGGATTGGCCTAGAGATGCTCATCTACCTCGCCCTCGCTGGGGCTGCGACCGTGCTCTTCTGGGTCGCCGACGCAGGTGAGCGACGGCGGCTCTCCGCCTATGCGGCGACGCTCGGAGGCGGAGCGGCGTTCGGATTCCTCATCTTTGCATCCTATGCCAACCGGCTTCCCGTCTGCGACGCATTGTCTCCCGTCTGGCTCTCCGATGCGCTGCTTGCGGCCGGTTTCCTGTTCGGCTTGTCCCTACTTTCGCCAAGCGACTGGAGGACACGCCTTGGACTGGCCGCCGTTGCAGGCATCGTGATCGCAGGCTTCCACGCATTGATGTGGCCGCACTGTCTTTCGCGACTGGAGGGCGTCTCTCCGGAGGTGCAGGAGCTTTGGCTGAGCCATGTGCGAGAGGCTCGACCGATCTATCGTCACGGCTGGCGAACGGCCGTGGCCATCGCATCGATTCCCGTGACCGGGCTCGTCGGCTGGATTCTTGTTGCATGGGTTCGCCGCCGCGATCCGGTGCAGCTAAGGCGAGTCCTTGCTGCGGCCATCCCGGGAATTGCAGCGAGCCTTCTATTGCTCTGGCAAACCCGGACCGGTCCCGCGGCGCAGCTGATGAGTCTCACCGGGGCAGCGGCACTGACATGGATCGCCGTTCCTTGGGCCAACCGCTCGAAGCGAGGCGTCGTCCGCATTCTTGGAACGGTTCTCCTCGTGGTCGTCGGCTTCGGCGCGGCAGTCCCTGCAGCCAGCACCTTTTATCCTCGCGAAATCAAATCCGACCGGATGAAGGCCGTCGACATTGCGAACAGCCGCTGCCCTTCACTCGCCGGGATGCGCGCCGTAGCGCAGCAGCCCAAGGGCATGGTCTTTACCTTCGTCGACCTTGGCCCGCGCCTGATCACCATTACTCACCACGATGCGGTGACCGGCCCCTACCATCGCAACGGCGAGCAGATCGCTGACGTCATGAAGGCATTCCGCGGAAGCGAGCCTCAAGCCCATTCAATCATCGAGAAATACCACTCGGACTATTTGCTGATCTGTCCGAACATGGCGACGGCGACGATCTTCACGTCCGAGGCGCCGAAGGGATTTTATTCCCAGATTGTGAAGGGCAAGGTCCCGGGTTGGCTCGAGCGGGTGGCCCTGCCGAAGGAGTCGCCCTTCGTGATGTGGCGGGTGAAGCGCTAGCGCTTGAGCGCCTGCACCGCGGCCAGCGTCTTTGCGACATGCTGGCTGAAGTCGAGATCGTCGTGGACCATGACGATGTTGCCGTGCCGATCAATGACGTAGGACGTGCGCGTCGTGATCCCGGGGTGCGCTGCCCAGGCCACGTCATAGGCCTTTTGCGTCGCGGCCGTTGCGGTCGCTACGGGAAAGGCGCTGCGGCATTCCTCGACTGAGAATTTCTGCAGGATCGGCAGGGCGTCGGCGGACATTCCGATCACCTGCGCGCCCGCTTTCTTGAAGTCGCCGATCGACTCGCTGAACGCATGAGCTTCGGCCGTGCATCCGCTCGTGAAGGCCTTGGGGAAGAAATAGAGGACGACTGGCCCCTTCTTGATCTGGTCCGCGAGATGAAGCTTGAACGGCTTGCCGCCCACTGCGCCCGTAGTCGTAAAGTCCGGCGCCTTCGCGCCTTCCTTCAAAGCGGCGCTTGCCGGTGCGGTGGCGAGGGCGACTGCGGAAAGGCCGAACAAGAGCTTGCGCATCGGAAGCCTCCCTGGATGTATGCGCCTGTTAGCGCTGTGGGGTTAGGGGCGCCAGTGTTGAGGAGAGTTCATATGCGGACTTGCGTTCTGATTGCTTGGCTCGCGCTGTTGTCGGCATGCAAGTCGC
This sequence comes from Pseudomonadota bacterium, assembly GCA_046730955.1. Taxonomy (GTDB): domain Bacteria; phylum Pseudomonadota; class Alphaproteobacteria; order Sphingomonadales; family Sphingomonadaceae; genus Sphingomicrobium. Next base: position 1,665 of record JBKPKE010000008.1, on the reverse strand, counting down.
CTGCGCCGGAAGCTGCCAACGAGGTGGCCCGGGAAACTCCGAAAGTGCAACCGCGCAATTCCGTCGAGGAGGAGATCGGCGATAACGTTCAAGCAGTCGAGGCAATGCTCGAAGCGAAAGTTCACCCGTGCCTCACTCAAGACGGTGAAGCGGTCACGCATAAGCTGAAGGCGATCGGTACCGAGCCTTTCTGGGCGGCCGAAGTCGAGGGCCGATGCGTCACCTACAAGACCCCGGAGGATCAGAGGGGCACACGCATCTGGACCCATGTCGACACCGGGCCGCAAGGTCCCGTCTGGAACGGCACGCTTCGAGGCGAGCAGTTCCAGCTGATCGTGAAACCGGCGCCTCCACCGGGCTGCTTCGACGGAATGTCGGACAAGACTTATCCGATGGATGCGATTTTGCGCGTGGATGGGGAGACACGGAACGGTTGCGCCGACCAGCTCTAGGCCTGTTTGAGCAGCCTCAACGTTTCGGCGTCGGGGCCGTCGAAGAAGCCATTCAGGACGGTCGCGAACAGCGGATCGCCAGAAACGGCTTCGAATAAAGTGAGGCTCGAGCGAAGCTTCACGGCGTCGATGCCACCCATGATCTCGATTGCCTTCCGCCTTCCAGCCCAGTCGCCGACGGCTTCGACTGCCTCGCGGTAGCGGGTGCCAAGGACCGGGTGGGCAAGGAAGGCTCGCGCTTCTGTCGCGGAGCGGATGGCATAATATTGAGCCGTCGGGCTCCGTCCGAGTCCGGAGATCTGAGGGAAGACGAACCACATCCAGTGGCTCTGCTTCCTGCCTGCCCGAAGCTCCGCAAGCGCGATTTCGAACGTGCCCTCCTGGGCGTCGATGAAGCGCTGTAGCCGGAAAGCGTCGTTCACATTGGAGAGGGTACGGAAGGCTGGCTCGGGATCAACGGTCCGAGGCCAGCCAACCGGTGAGAACGTAGAACAGGATCACGACTGGTCCGGTGAGAAGCAGTGCGGCGACAAGTCCGAGGCGGACGAGCAGCGGGTCAACGCCGGTGTAGTCAGCAAGGCCTGCGGCGACGCCCATGACCTTCCCCTCGGACCTGTTGAGGACGAAACGTCCGTTCACTTGCATATTCCTTTCGAGCCTTGAGGTTCAGGCGATCGGCAGGAGGCTGGCGGCCGAGCTGACGAACAGAAGAGCGGTGATGAATGCGGCGGCAAGAGCGGTGGCTGTTTCGCGGCCCGGAGTGAAAATCGTCGACATTGTAAGCTTCCCTTTTTGCTTGGGATCCGATCATCGGATCCACGCAGCATTCAATGCAGGGAGCGTGCCAAACGGAAAATATCCTTATTTTTCAGTAGTAGCGTGCTGAAGCCAGCGCGCACGTTGGCAATTCTCGCGCCCAGGTTTGGGAATTTTCACCAAGCGGGATCAGCTGGAGGTGAAATCGCCACCATTTGGATGCAGAACCTGGCCGATCATGTAGCTGCTGTCCTCGCAGGCCAGGAACAGGAAGCTGGGCGCGACCTCGTTCGGCTGTCCCGGACGGCCCATCGGCGTATCCTTGCCGAACTCCGGGATGTCCTCCGGCTTCTGACCGCCGAACGGATTGAGCGGCGTCCAGATCGGTCCCGGCGCGACCGCATTCACGCGGATTCCCTTCTTGACGAGGCTCTTCGCGAGCGAGCGCGTGAAGGCA
>JBKPKE010000007.1:0-5750 GCA_046730955.1 Pseudomonadota bacterium | reverse complement strand
ATTACGACCGAGGAAAACGCATAGGGGCTGGTCGATAAAGGGCCACCCCAGGAGGGGGCAGCCCAAAGTCGACCGCAAGGTCACAAAGGGAGAAGAGGGAAGCCCCCTCTTCTCCCTTCTTTGTATCTGAAGGGCCCAAATCTTCTCCCGAAACAGTCACGGACTGGCGCTAAGGCGCGGCCCGCGGAGGAGAAGACTGATGTTTGCGAGGACTGAACGCCTGCTGCTGAGGCCCGGCTGGGCCGAGGACGCCCCGGCTCTCGCCGCGGCGATTGCAGACGAAGTGATCGTCCGGAACCTCGCGACGGCGCCTTGGCCGTTCAGGCTTCGTGACGCGGAGGCTTTCCTCGCGCAGCCGCGCGATCCGATCCTTCCTTCGTTCCTGATCTTCGAACGGACGGACTCAGCGCCGAGGCTCATCGGTTCATGCGGGCTTGGCAGGCGGCCCTCGGGTGCCGTCGAACTCGGCTACTGGATTGCCCGGCCGTTCTGGGGATCGGGATTTGCGACGGAGGCCGGCTTCGCATTGATCGAAGTCGCTCGGGCGCTCGGAATTGCGAGGCTGGAAGGCTCGCACTTCCTCGACAATCAGGCGTCCGCCCGAGTGCTCGAAAAGCTGGGGTTCAGCCCCATCGGAATCAGTGCGCCGCGTTTCAGTTGTGCACGCGGCACAGAAGCGGAGGCTCGCCTGCTTCGGTTGGCGCTTGCCGGGATGAAGGTCGAGGAGGGCGAAGCGCTGGCCGCCTAAGCCGCGCTGCGGACCTTCCTCCGTGGGGCGGGCGCCGAAGTCGCGGCGGCGCTCGCCTCATACCGACGAAGTAGCTCGCGATCATCGATCTCCCAAGGGTGGAAGCCCGGCAGGAAGAACTTCAGCCAGGCGCCGGCGATCTTCCGGAACATGCCTGGCCGTACCCACAGGTACCAGAGCAGGCTCGTCCAGGCGCGAAGGCCAGTGACACCGTCCTGCCGCATTAGCTCAAGAGCGCCGGCTGTCCGGTCCACAACGAAGTTGCGAGTGACGTAAAACATCACCTTGGCCTTCACCTTCCAGCGCTTTGAGCGCGGCCAGTGGCGGGTAGCGTGAAGCCATGTGTCGTAGGCGACGCCCTTGTGCTCAATTTCCTCGCACGCATGCCAGCGCCATAGGTCGGCGGCATCTTGCTCGCCGCCCTCGAGATGGCGGGGATCCTTCAGCAGTTCATGCGCGAGAATGGCGGTGAAATGCTCGAGCGCCATTGTCGCTGCGAGGCTTGCAATGGGCGGCCTCGTCTTGGTGATCGACAGCCTTTGTTCGACGCGTTGCTCGAGCTTGGTGAGATCGTAGCCCGCGTCCGAAGCCCGGCGGTTGAAAGCCGCATGCTCGCGGCTGTGGATCGCCTCCTGGGTCGTGAAACCCTTGATCTCGGCCGCCAGCTTCGGCGGTGCGCCCTCACGGAACTGTCGCACGCTCTCGACGAAAAAGGCCTCGCCCGCTGGGAAGGTCGTCGAAAGAGCGTTGTAGATGGCAGTGGCCGTGACGTTGCCGCCGTGCCACAGACGTACATTGAGTTTGCCACGCTCGAACTTGCGATCGCGAGGGGTGATCGTCAGGTCCGCAGGCGTCGGCAGAGTCGTCGTGCTCATGCGTGGAAACTATAGTAACTTACACGAATGTCAATAAGAAGACGCCTGAACTCCGGAGAAAGTCGGTCCGCCGCGCTGGAAGCGGCACGCCTTTTGCTGCTTGAACAAGGCCCGCAGGCAGTCACGCTCAAGGCCGTCGCCGCGAAAGTTGGGCGAACTCACGCTAACCTGCTGCACCACTTCGGCTCTGCAGCAGGACTTCAGGCGGAGCTCGCGAAGTCGATCGCTGACCGCGTGACCGACAGCATCGCCGAATCCGTCGGCCGGGCGCGCGCGCATGAGACCGATGCACGCGAAGTGGTCGACAGGACGTTCGACGCCTTTGATCGCGAAGGCGCGGGTGCGCTTGCGGCGTGGATGATCATCTCCGGCAATCGCGACGCCCTGGACCCGATCCTCGAATCCATCCGCGCGCTGGTCGCCCAACTCAGCGTCGGCCACGAAGAGCATCATGTGGGGGAGACGACCTCCTGGCTCGTCCTTGCGGCGCTGGGCGATTCCCTGCTCGGCGAACCTATAGCCGACGCTCTGGGCCTCGACCGCGACACAGCTCGAAGCGTGGCGGCGCGGCGGCTTCGGGCCCAGCTCGAAGCGGCGCATCCGCGCGGCTGAGGTGGCAATCACGTCGACTCGCGACTAACTCGCTCCGATGCACTTTCTCGATCAGGCCAAGATCTTCGTCCGCTCTGGTTCGGGCGGCCCGGGAGCAGTGAGCTTCCGGCGAGAGAAGTTCATCGAGTTTGGCGGGCCGGACGGTGGTGACGGCGGCAAAGGCGGCGACATCGTCTTCGAAGCGGTGCCGGGCCTTAATACGCTCATCGACTTTCGTTATACGCAGCACTTCCGCGCAAAACGCGGAACCGGCGGTTCGGGCTCGAACCGAACGGGAGCCAATGCCCCGGACCTCGTGATCAAAGTCCCGGTCGGGACGCAGCTGCTCACGGACGACGAAGACCGCAGCTTGCTGGCCGACCTGACTGTCGAGGGACAACGTGTCGTATTGCTCGAGGGGGGCATGGGTGGCCGCGGAAACGCAAGCTACAAAAGCTCGACCAATCGGGCCCCGCGCCAACACCAGCCGGGCATCGAGGGCCAGGAAATGTGGCTCTGGCTCCGCCTGAAGCTGCTGGCAGACGTCGGCCTGATCGGACTTCCGAACGCTGGCAAATCAACCTTCCTCAACAGCGTGACGAATGCCTCGGCCAAGGTCGGCGACTATCCGTTCACGACTCTTCGCCCGCAACTCGGTGTGGTCCGTCACAAGGGCCGCGAGTTCGTTCTGGCGGACATTCCCGGTCTGATCGAAGGCGCGGCGGACGGCGCCGGCATCGGCGATCGTTTCCTCGGTCACGTCGAGCGCACGGAACTGCTGCTGCATCTAGTCGACGCCGCGGGTGACGACCCTGTCGAGGCGTGGCGCGTCGTGCGCGGCGAAATCGAGACTTATGGAGCAGGTCTTGCCGGCAAGCCGGAAGTCATCGCCCTCAGTCGGGCTGACCTGGTCGACGAGGAGCGCCTACGCGACCTGAAGTCGAAGATTGCCGAAGTGACCGGCTACACCGTCTTTCCCATCTCCGCCCCGCTCGATGAGGGTATCGAGCCGCTATTGAACGCGGTGATACGGGGGTTGGGGGTAAGAGCGGAAACCGTGGACGAGTTGGCCGACACTGACCGGCCGTGGTCTCCACTTTGATCCTCGCCGTTACTGGTGGCACAGGCTTCGTCGGCCAGCGCCTCCTCGATCTGGCGGCCGAGCGCGGACACACGATCCGTGCACTCACCCGCAAACCGCGGCCTGACCGGGATGGCGTCGAATGGGTCGAAGGGAGTCTGGAGAGCCGCGACGCACTGGAAAACCTCATGCGGGGCAGCGAGGCGGTGATTCACGTGGCTGGGGTGATTAATGCACTCGACACAGCCGGCTTCGAAGCCGGCAACGTCAAGGGCACGCTCGCGATGCTGGCCGCGGCCACGGCGGCAGGCACACGACGTTTCGTCCACGTCTCTTCGCTCGCGGCCCGTGAACCGACTCTCTCGCAATACGGTGCGTCGAAGGCGCGTTCCGAAGACCTCGTGAAGAGTTCGGGTCTCGATTGGATGATCGTTCGCCCGCCGGCCATCTACGGGCCCGGCGATAAGGAAACCCTGGAACTGTTTCGAATGGCAAAGGCCGGACTGATCCTGCTTCCGCCAAAGGGTCGACTTTCGCTGATCCATGTCGACGATCTTGCACGCCTGCTGCTGAGCCTCGCCGAACGCGAAGAACCGGTGAAGCTGGTCATCGAGCCTCACGACGACCGACCCAACGGCTGGAGCCACAAGGAGTTTGCCGATGCACTCGGCCGAGCGGTCGGACGCCGGGCGGTCTCGCTGGCCACTCCGCGCCCGCTGCTGCGCATGGGTGCTGCTATCGATCGCGCCATCCGCGGGGACAAAGCCAAGCTGACTCCCGACCGCGCGGCGTACTTCTGTCACCCGGACTGGGTTGTAAGCGCTGGCCACGCTCCAGCGCGGGATCTCTGGCGTCCTGAAATCGAAACGGAGGCAGGCCTTAAGCAAACTGCCCAGTGGTACGGCGCGAAGGGCTGGCTCTAGGCCGTCAAAAATCACCCTTCACGGAAAGGTTGAAGAGCGGACCGATCAACTGGTCGTGCCTTTGGATAAAGTCGACCGGAGCGACGTTCCGTCGGCCTGTGTAGACCGTACGGTTGAAGATATGCCGTGCGTTAAAGATGTTTCCAACGTCGGCACGAACGGTCAGGCCCGCCAGGGCCTTGTGCTCGACGAAAAGGCCGATCCACCAAGGTCCTTCCCAACTCCGGTACACTTCGGTTGGGTAGTAATATTTGGCGTAATGTGTGTACTCAGCCGAAGCGCCCCACGCGATCTTGGTGCCGGGGATATCATGGCGAAGGGTGAAATACGCCCAACGGTCCTGTACGCCGCTGATCGGCCTTTTCTCGTCCGTTAGAGGATCGCGTACGCTGGTGCGTTCCACACCGACGGTGATGTCCAGCTTGGCTCCTTTCCAGCCGAGCGGATCGAACTGGATCGTATCGACGGTCTCGAACCCGGTGCGCGTCGCGCGAGGCAGGTTCCCGACACCCTGGCCATCTTCGCCGATCGGTATGACGTCGACGATGTCGTCGACGCGGTGACGCCAGACGCGCAACCTGGCTTTGCCCCATTCGCCGAGCTGCCGACCGACTTCGCCTTCAAGCTCCCAGCTTTGCGGTGGCACCAGATCAGGGTTGCCCGAGTTTTCGCGGTCGACGCTGAGCTTCGGCTGGTCGAGGAAGTCGTAGAAGCTGATCTGTCCGACACGCCGGCGGAGCTTGAGGCTCACGTCCCATCCTTCAGACGGGCGCCAACCGAGACTGACGCTTCCCTTGGGCCGGAAGAACTTACGGGCAGGAAGATCGCCATCGACCCGCGCGAGGCGCGAGATCTCGGCGCCTGCCGCAACCTGCAAATCCAGCTTGGGGCCTAGCGGGCGGCTCAGCGTTCCAAGAGCCTCGTACCGCACCTCCTCGACCCTACCCGTGCCGTTGGGAAAGGGTAACGGAACAAAGTCGCCGGCGGGCTTCAGATCGAAAAGCGTGCCCTTCTGGTCCAGGTAGTTGTAGGCACGCTCGAGCGACACCTGCCAATCGTTCTTGCCAGACTTCCACTTATATTCGCCCCGTCCGATCAACTCGCCGATACGAGTATCCCGGCCGAGACGCGCCCCGGTGGAAGGCGCGCCGCTGTCGAAGCTCAGTATCTGTGTCGTCACCAGCGGCTCATGATCGAACTTCCTGAGCCCGATGAACTTCAGCCGCCCAGGGCCGGCGTCGAACTCGTAATCGACATTGAGCTCGGTTTGGTAGCCGTCGAGCTTGGTAACGGTCGTGCGGCGGCGATTGTCGCCGTCGGTCCGGATGCGCCGATCGCGGATGTGCGTCGGGTTCCAGTACGGTCCGTACATCAAGGTGAGATTGCCGACGGACGTTCCTTCGCCGTCGAGGCCGAGCTTGACCTGGAATTTCGGCTGCTCGAACTCGGAGTGATAGATCTCGTTACGGCTTTCGGTCAGCACGCCGTAAGCATCGAGTATCCGGATCGGACCGCCATAGCCGCCCCGTCCA
>JBKPKE010000006.1:0-13266 GCA_046730955.1 Pseudomonadota bacterium | reverse complement strand
GTCCGGACAAGCCCGGCGACGTCTCTGACACGATTCCCGCCGCGCGGGGCCTCGCCACCCTCTTTCGTAAACGCAATCCGCACGTAGACATCAGCCTCGTTGCAACCTGGACCCGACCCGATCTCACTTATCCGTCCGGTAAGCGCTGGTCTGGGCAGCCGGTCGAACGCATGGCTCTCGATCTCCGCAAGGCCGACGATCGGGTACGAGTCGCCGTGCCTGCGATCAGCCGCGTCGTGCCGGTGGGCGAGGCCTTCAATTGCGCGATCGCCCGGAAGGTCGCGGACCCGAACCCCTATGACGGGCTTACGTCGGGCCAAATCGATCTCTGGGCGAGCGATCACTACCATGCCTCGAACGCGGGCTATTATCTCGAGGCGTTGACGATCTTCACGGCGGTCACGCACCTTGATCCTCGAAAGCTCGGACGAGCCGAGACAGCGGCTCGCGATCTCGGCATTGATCAACTGCTTGCCGTCAAATTGCAGGACATTGCATTCCGGGTCGCGATGACGCCAAATAAGCCGCGTTGCGATTAGACCTTGCGCAGAGACGCTCCTCCGCGGGGCACGGCCAGGGTTGCGCGCTTAATGAGCTTCCCGTCCGGCGTGCTCACCTTGTCGACGACCATGAAGTTGGTACGCCATTCGTCGCGTGTAATGTCGCAAGTCAGGTAGCCGCGCTGATTGTTGATGAATTTCAATTGCGGGTTGTTGGCCATGAACTTCGGTCCCCATCCGGGAATGTCCTGGCCATCGCCGTCGCTTGTGATCGAAGTGCTCACGAACTCCACGGCCACCGGATGGTCACGGTCATGCAGCAGCCCGGCATAATTGGTGTGCTCGTCGCCGGTCAGCACCACGACGTTATTAAGCCCGCGCATGGAGGCCAGCAGACGCTCGCGCTGCGCCTCGTAACCCGCCCAGCTGTCGAGGTTCAGCAATTTGCGTGGAGCCGGATCTGACTCCCAGCGGCGGTCGAGCGACATCATCATCACCTGCTGCGCGACGACGTTCCAGCGCGCGTCGCGGCGCCGGAGGTTGCGCGCGAGCCAGGCTTCTTCCTGCGCGCTGATCATGTGCGCCTTGGCCGAGGTCACTTCCGCGCAGGCGACCCGGTAGCCGTCGCCGCAAGGTTGGTTTGTTCGAAACTGGCGGGTGTCGAGGAAATCGAACTCGGCCAGGTCGCCGAAACGTGCACCACGGTACAACTGGATTGCCGAGCCGTTCGGCCATTGGCTGCGGCGTACCGGCATATGCTCGTACCACGCCTGGAACGCCGATTGCCGGCGCAGACGAAAGACCTCGGGCGGGACCTTGTCGTCGTCGTCAGTGTCGCCGGCCCAATCGTTGCGGACTTCATGATCGTCGAAGGTCATGAAGAAGGGGTGCGCCGCGTGCGCTTTCTGCAGATCGGCGTCCGTCTTGTACTGGGCGTAGCGGCGGCGATAGTCGTCTAGCGACGAGATAAGGGGACTGGCGTGCTGACGAACGGCGGGGCTGTCCGGGCCGTATTCGTAGATATAGTCGCCATAGTGGAATACGAACGCCAGCTCCTCGTCGGCGAGGTGGCGATACGCGGTATAATGGCCCGACTGGTAATCCTGGCAGCCCGCGACCCCGACGCGGAGTTTTGACGGGGTCGCAGTGGGGCGCGGAAACGTTCGTGCCCGGCCCGTGACACTACGCTCTCCCCCGGCCTCGAAGCGGTAGAAATAGGGCCGGTCGGGCTGCAGCCCGGCGACCTCCACATGAATCGAGTGGGCGAGCTCGGGGAACGCAACCGTATTCCCGCGCGCTACGATAGACCGGAAGCCTTCGTCGCTGGCGACCTCCCACGCCGTCGGAACCGGTTCGATCGGCATGCCACCATGCGATTCGAGCGGCTCGGGGGCGAGCCTTGTCCAGATGACGAAACCGTCGGAAGAGGGGTCGCCGGAGGCGATACCGAGGCTAAACGGATTGCCGCGCCAGCGCGACTGAGCGCGAAGGATCGAGGGCGCTGCGACGAGTGAGGCGGCAGCGGTCCCGAGAAAAAGGCGACGAGTGAGCATTGGGCCCCCGGCTGGAGTGCGGATGTTGCCCGTCGAAATCGGCGGCGTCCAGCGTCAGATGTTGGCCGGCAGCGTTAGGGCGGCGCCGTTCCCCGCACCCGAAAGGCACGAGAAAGTGCGGTGATTGCTGGCTCAGGCCCTAGCCGCAGGTGTTCAGCTTTGCCCGGAAATGGCGCGCCCGGAAGGATTCGAACCTCCGGCCCCCAGATTCGTAGTCTGGTGCTCTATCCAGCTGAGCTACGGGCGCGCTGCCATGAAGCGGCAGGCGGGCGACATAGGGGGGACACAAGCGCTAGGCAACCCTTGAGATTGCTCCCGTCCCGATGCGCCCTTAGAGCAGGCGCAATGCGAACAGGATCTTCCTTCGCCTTCGCAATCTTCCTGTCTGTCGCTGCCTGCTCGACGCCGCAGGCAGCGCCTTCCCTCGCGCCGAGAGCCGCGGAAGCAATCGACCCGCGCGTGCCGGTCCACAATCCGGTCCGATCAGGACCGGTAAGCGCCGGACTTGCGGCCCATCTTGCGGCCTTGCTCGACCAGGTGCAGGCGGGGAATGCAGCTTTCAATGATGCCGCAGCGGCAGCGGAACGAGCAGCGGCGGCAGCGGGGCAGGCGAAGAGCGAGTCCTGGATTTCCGCTCAACAGGCCCTCTCGGCGGCAGAGTCCGCGCGAGGACCTACCACTCGCGCGCTTGGCGACATCGACGGGCTCGCTTCAACGGCCCTGGCCACGAAGGCCGGTATGTCGGCTGCCGACATGGACGCAATACGCACTGCGGCCGCCCGGGCAGCGGAAGTCGACCGCGCTCAATCGGAGCGTATTAGAGCGCTCAAGGCCAGGCTCACGATCTAGCGCAGCGCGGAAGCTCGCGCTGCCGGCCAGTCCTCGGCTTCGATGCGATAGGTAATGACCGGGTTCAGCTCGGGTGGGAGGTCGGTGCTCTGGAAGTCCAAATCGTCGCGGCGGGTCATGCGAAGGCGCTTCATCAGGCCTTGGCTCTCTTCGTTCTGAGCGACCGTGAGCGCAACTACATGGGGGGCGCCGAAACTTTCAAAGGCGAGGTCGAGGCTCGCGATGGCGGCTTCTTTGGCATAGCCTTGCCCCCACGCGTCTTCCCGTAGTCGCCAGCCCACTTCGAAATCGCCGGGGAAAGGAGCGCCCTCGCTGTTGACCCGTTTGAGCCCGCAGAAGCCGAGCATTGCGCCGTCGAATTTCCGCTCCACGATCCAGAAGGTGTGGCCGAAGTCGCGCTCGTACCCCTTGATCCGGCCGAACGCCGCCTCATGCCAGTCTCGCGGCCGGACACCGCCGAGCCAGCGCATGACGGGTTCCGTATTGGTGTGAAGAATGAACTCGTCGAGGTCTTCCGGATCCCAGGTCCGAAGGCGAAGGCGCTCGGTTTCTACTGCTACTTCAAACATTCAGCGTTCTCACGCCTTCGAGGACTGCCTCGATCGCTTCGTCGACATGCTCAATATGCGTTCGGAAGCAGAGGATCGCGCAGCGAATGTAATAAGTCCCGTCGATCCGCGTGCCGCTCATCATCACCCGCCCTCCGTCCTGAAGGTGCCTCAAGAGCCGTTCCGTGAAGTCGTCGGCGTCGCCGTGCCCCGGGACGTAACGGAAGGCGACGACCGACAAATCCGGCGCCGGGCCGGGATCGAAGCCGGGGATTTCGGACAACCGCCGGTGAAAATAGCGCGCGAGGGCGAGCTTCTCGGACTGCGCGGCGCGGAAAGCGGCGATGCCTGCGATCTGCAGCGGAAGCCAAAGCCGCAGCGCACGGAAGTGTCGCGTCAGCTCGGGCGAGAGGTCAGCCGGCGACGGCCCGACGTGGGATTCGCCCAGCGGCCGGATGTAGTCGGCCGACGCACTGAAGGCGTCGAGCAGGACCTGTCCATCGCGGACGAGCGCGGCTCCCGTGCCGTAGGGCAAAAACAAAGTCTTGTGCGGGTCGAGGGCGACGCTGTCCGCCTGCTCGATCCCGTGGAGCAACTCGCGCCCTTTATCGCACAGTGCGAACAGGCCGCCGTAGGCACCGTCGACGTGGAACCAGGCGCTATGCTTCCGGCACAGCTCCGCAATCTCGGGAAGCGGATCGATCGCGCCAGTATCCACGGTTCCGCCGGATGCGACGACCAGCCATGGGCGAACACCATTGCGGCGGTCCGTTTCGAGCGCTTCTTCAAGAGCCTCGACCGACATCCGGTACTTCTCGTCGGTCGCGATCACTCGCTTGGGCGAGCGGCCTCTTCCCGCGATGTGAAGGGCCTTGTCGATGCAATAATGAGCGAAGCGCGTGACGTAGACGGCGCCTCCGCCCTCAGGATCGCGAGCTTCGCGCGCAGCCACGACGGCTGTCAGATTGGCCATGCTGCCGCCGGAGGTCAGGGTACCGGCGGCCGTTTCGGGATAGCCGATGACGCTCGCCAGCCACTGTGTGCAGGCATTCTCGATGCGGACAGCGCCTGGGCTGGCCGAAGCGAATCCCGAATATTTGTTTGAAGCCGCCGCAAGCATGTCGCCCATGGCGGAATGGAACAGCCCACCGCCGGGGATATAGGCCATGAACTTAGGCGACGTCGTCGCGAAGCCCGGGCGGTCCACGCATTCCGCGACGTAATCGAGCACTCGCGCCGGGTCGCGCCCCTCTTCCGAGAACTCCGGCTCCAACCTCCGCGCGAAGACTTCCGACCAGGGCCGATTGGTCGACGCGGAAGCAATCTGGTCATGGTAGGCGAGCACATGGTCCAGTGCCCGTGCTCCGAGCTCCCGACGTCCATCGGCATCGGGCTCCAGCGGCGCAGCAGCCGCCCGAAGCCCCTCGATTTCGCTGCGAAGCTCCTCCAGACTCATCCGGCGATCAGCCGCGCTGCATCCAATGCGTGATAAGTGAGAACACCCGACGCGCCGGCGCGCTTGAAGGCCATCAAGGTCTCAAGGATCAGCGCGTCGCGGTCCCCTGCGCCGGCGGCGGCCATGTTCTCGATCATCGCATACTCCCCGCTCACCTGGTACGCGAACGTCGGGACGCCGAACGTGTCCTTCACTCGAGCAACGACGTCGAGATAGGGCAGGCCCGGCTTTACCATGACGAAGTCCGCTCCCTCGGCGAGGTCGAGCTCGACCTCTCGCAAAGCCTCCTCGATGTTCGCAGGATCCATCTGATAGCCCCTCTTGTCGCCTTTCAGCCGACCGAGCGAGCCGACCGCTTCGCGGAACGGGCCGTAGAAGGCGGAGGCATATTTTGCCGCATAGGCCATGATCGCGACGTTCTGATGCCCCTCACCCTCCAGCGCGGATCGAATGGCACCGACGCGGCCGTCCATCATATCTGAAGGAGCGATGATGTCGGCGCCCGCCTGCGCCTGAACCAGCGCCTGCTCGACGAGGATCGAGACGGTATCGTCGTTGATCACCCAGCCCCGCTCGTCGATCATCCCGTCGTGGCCGTGCGAGGTATAGGGATCGAGCGCGACGTCGGTCAGCACTCCGATCTCCGGCACTGCATCCTTGATCGCCTTGGTCGCTCGGCAGATCAGATTGTCCGGATTCAGCGCTTCCTTGGCATCGTCGGTGCGAAGCTCGTTGGGCGTGTTCGGGAATAAAGCGATGCACGGAATTCCGAGCGCAGCCGCCTGTTTTGCGCGCTCTGCGATTCGGTCGACGCTCCAGCGGCTGACTCCGGGAAGCGATCCGATCGGCTCTTCGCAGCTGGAGCCGTCGCAGACGAACAGGGGCAGGATGAAATCGCTCGGATGAATGCGGTTTTCGGCGAGCATGGAGCGCATCCATGGGCTCGACCGGCCGCGGCGCATCCTGATAGCTGGGTAAGAGGCAGACATTTCAGGCCCCATATCGCCATTCCCTCGAAAGCGGGAACCCAAAAGCTAGATCCCCGCTTTCGCGAGGATGACGAACAACAAGAACCTGCCCAAAGAAGCCATTCTCATAGTGAACGCAGGAAGCCGCCGTGGCGCGGACTTATTCGCGGAAGCTCGCGACAGACTGACGGCAGCGGGTGTGAAGGTGCTCGAGGCCAAGAGGTGCAAGACCTCCAACAGCATGGAGCGGGCAGTCAAGCAGGCGCTCAAGAAGGCTCCGATGGTGATCGTCGGCGGCGGAGACGGATCGCTGTCCTCAATGATCGACCATTTCATCGGAACCGATGTGGTCTTCGCCTTCCTTCCGCTCGGGACGGCGAACAGCTTCGCACGTACGATCGGCATGCCGCTCGAGCTGGATGGAGCTGTCGAGGTCATCGCCAGGGGTATGCCGCGCAAGATCGACGCCGGCTGCATCAACGGCGATTATTTCCTCAACGCCGCAGCAATAGGGCTAGCGCCGAAAGTAGCCGAGAGCGTTCCGCACGGCCTCAAGCGGGCTCTGGGCCGGTTCGGCTACCTCGTCTGGGCGGGCTGGTCAGCCGCGAACTTCAACGCTTTCCGGGTGAAGCTTGAGGACGGGAAAAGAGTGCATCGGATGTGGGCTACGGAGGTGCGCATCGCGAACGGCCGCTATCATGGCGGGATCGAGCTTATCGAGAATGCGGACGTGAAAAGCGGCGAGATCGTCGTCCAAATCGTGGCCGGTCGAAGCCTTGCAAAGCTCGGTTGGAGCTACGTCGCAGCGGCGGTGAAGCTGCGCTCGCGCCATCAGGTCGTCCGCGAATTCGTCGCGCGCGAATTCAAGCTGAGCACCCAACCGCGACTGAAGGTGTCCATCGACGGCGAGATTGGGGCCGAGACGCCCCTAGCGATCACCGCAATCCGGGACGCGGTGACGATCGCGGTTCCGCGAGTAAGCTAGCCTGCAGGGTTGAGCGCACCGCCCGGCTCGCGCGTGGCGTGCGCTTCCTCGACGCATTCGTCTTCGCTCGGACGTTCCTCAACGCGCATGCGGGCCTTTCGCCAGCCGCCGTGCAGGTAGAATGCAATGGCCAAGGCCAGATTGGCGAGAGAGCTGGCAGGAAAGCTGAGCCATATCGCGTCCGCGTTCAGCTCTGGATAGGTCGCGAAGATGAAGCCGAAGCGGATCGGGACCAGGCCGATGCACAGGATGATCAGCGGTCCCCACACCGATCCATTCGCGCGGACCGTGCCGAAGAGCACCATCGTCACCCCGAACAGGAGGAAGTTCCAGGTCGCCAGGACATGGATGTGGCGCGCGATCGGCAAGGCGGGGCTATCGGCGCCCATGAAAAGCGAAAGGACGGAGCGGTCGGAAAGGGTCAGCGCAACGATCAGCACGCCGGTGATCAGGACCGTGTAGATGATGCCCGACCGGGTGATCGCATTCACCCGGTGCCACAGGCCCGCGCCGATATTCTGCGCGGCCATGGCACTGACCGCCGCGCCGAGGGCCATCGCCGGCATCTGGACATAGGTCCACAGCTGCATGGCGACACCGAAGGCCGCCGCAGTGTCCACGCCCTCGCGATTGACGAGGCTGACGAGAGCCAGCGCCGACATGGAAATGACGACCATCTGGATGCCCATCGGCAGGCCCTTGGCGATGATCGTCTTGAGAATCGGCCAGCGCGGGATCAGGCACAGCAACTCGCGTCCACGAAGCCTCAGCGGCAGGTCGCGGACGTACATGTAGCCGAGAAGCCCGATCAGCGCCGCATAATTGGCAATTAGCGTCGCCGTTGCCGAACCCGCGATGCCCATTCGCGGTGCAGGGCCGAGACCGAGGATGAAGACGGGGTTCAGGCCGCTGTCGAGGACGACGGCAACGATCATGAACCATAGAGGCGTAAGGCTGTCGCCTGCGCCGCGAAGCGCCATCATCAGCAGGGTCAGCAGCAGCAGCGCGGGCATGGCGAGAAAGATCACGCGCAGATAATCGAGAGCGAGCGGCGCGGCGTCACCGGGCGTTCCAAGCGCGCTCAGGATGGCTGGCGACAGGAACCATCCGGCAATCGCGATGACGATCGTGATCAGACCGAAGGCGCCCGCGGCGGTACCGAAAATCTTGCGCGCCTCCTCAACGTCGCGCCTGCCCCAATACTGGCCGATGAGGATGGTCGAGGCCATGCCGAAGCCGAAGACGAAGGCCGTCAGCAGGAACATGACCATGTTGGCGTTGGACGTTGCTGCGAGCGCATGCTCGCCGAGGAAGCGGCCGACCCAGATGGCGTTGATCGTGCCGTTCAGCGACTGAAGGATGGACGAAGCAAGCGTCGGCAGCGCGAACTTGAGCAAAGTCCGGCCGATGGCACCCTGCGTAAGATCGCCTCGGCCGGGCGGTTTCCGTATTGCTGCGTCTGCCATGCGCCTCCGCGTTCCCCGGCGGAGGCCGGGGTCCAGTCCCAAAACAAAGAAACGGCGCAAAGCGCCGCCTGGGCCCCGGCTTCCGCCGGGGAAGAGCTACCCCAGCCTCTCCAACGCTGCACGGTAGCGTTCGGCTTCAGCTGACTTCTCCTGATGGTCGGCACGAGCCTTTTCCACGGCCTCCGGTTTTGCGCGCTCAGTAAAGCTGGGGTTGGACAGGCGAGCGGCAAGGCTGTCGCGCTCCTTTTCGGCAGCGGCAGCGGCCTTGTCGAGGCGACCCTTCTCGGCATTGAAGTCGATCACGCCTTCAAGCGGGAGGGCATAGGTCGTACCACCCGCCACGACCTGAGCGGCCCCGGCGCCGTCGAATGACGACAACTGGACGGATTCCAGCCGAGCCAGCCGCATCAGCATCATGTGCAAGCGGTCGAGGCGATCGGAGGTCTCGCCTGAAGCATTGCTCGCGAAGAGATGCAGTTTGGCCGAGGGCGGCACGTTCAATTCCGTCCTGGCGGACCTGATCTCGCTGACCAGATCGATCAGCCAATCGATCTCTGCCTTTGCATGAGAATCAATCTGCGCCTCTGGAGCTGGCCATTTGGCGACGATCAACTCGTACGGCCGCTCGTTCGCGTTCCACAGCTCTTCGGTGACGAAGGGCATGAACGGGTGAAGCATGACGAGGATCTGGTCGAAGGCCCAGGCGGCGACGCGCTTGGTCTCCTCGTCGAACGCGCCCTTAACAAGCTCGACGTACCAGTCGCAGAAGGTGCCCCAGACGAAATGATAGATGGCGTCCGCCATTCCGTCGAAGCGAAGCTCGTCGAACGCCTTGTCTAGCTTCGCCAGCGTCTCGACGACTTCGCCGATGATCCAGCGGTTGACCGGAAGCTCGGCAGTTGGTGCGCGAATGCTGTCGCTCGCGCCGACGCCGTTCATTTGCAGGAAGCGGGCGGCGTTCCACAGCTTGGTCGCAAAGTTGCGGTAGCCCTCGACGCGCTTCTCATCGAGCTTGATGTCGCGGCCCTGGCTTTCCATCGCCGCCAGGGTGAAGCGCAGCGCGTCGGCGCCGAATCTGTCAACGATACCCAGGGGGTCGACCGTATTACCCTTCGACTTCGACATCTTCTGGCCCTTGGCATCGCGGACCAGGCCATGGAGGTAGAGCGTCTTCCAGGGCCGCTCGCCCATGAACTCGAAGCCCTGCATCGCCATGCGGGCATCCCAGAAGAAGATGATGTCGAAGCCCGAAATGAGGATGTCGTTGGGGTAGTGCCGCTTGAGGTCTTCGGTCTGCTCGGGCCAGCCGAGAGTCGCGAACGGCCAAAGCGCTGACGAGAACCAGGTGTCGAGGACGTCCTCGTCCTGACGCAGTTCAATTCCTGCCCCCGCTTGCCGTTGCGCCTCTTCAAATGTTTCCGCGACGAAAACATTACCGGAAGAGTCAAACCATGCCGGGATGCGATGCCCCCACCAGAGCTGACGCGACACGCACCATGGCTGGATGTTCTCGAGCCAATTGAACCAGGTTTTCTTCCAGGTTTCGGGGACCACCGCGATGTCCCCGGAGCGAACCGCCTCGATCGCCGGCTTGGCGAGGGTCTCGGCATCGACATACCACTGGTCCGTCAGCATCGGCTCGATCACCAACCCTGAGCGGTCGCCGAACGGCTGCATGATGAGCTTGTCCTCGACCGTGACCATCAGCCCCTCGGCATCGATGTCCGCCACTACGGCCTTGCGGGCGTCGTAACGGTCCATGCCGCGATATTCCTCGGGCACGAGGTTGAGCCCGTCTACCTCTTCGGGACTTGCCGTTGCGCCGCGCGCGATCTCGACGGCACGCTTGGCGGATTTCTCGTAGGACGGACCGTCGCTGCGCATGTGCGCGGTCTCGTCCATCAGCCGGTACATCGGAATGCCGTTGCGCTGCGCGACGCCATAGTCGTTCAGATCGTGCGCGCCGGTGATCTTCACCGCGCCCGATCCGAAATTCGGGTCGGGGTAGTCGTCGGTGATGATCGGGATCAGCCGGCGATGCTCCTTCGGCCCGACGGGGATCTCGCAGAGCTTGCCGACGATCGGCCGGTAGCGCTCGTCGCCCGGATGGACCGCCACCGCGCCGTCGCCGAGCATGGTCTCGGGCCGCGTCGTCGCGATCGAGATGTAGTCGCGCGTCTCCTGGAGGACGATGTTACCGTCCTCGTCCTTCTCGACGTAGGTGTAGGTCTCTC
This sequence comes from Pseudomonadota bacterium, assembly GCA_046730955.1. Classification (GTDB taxonomy): domain Bacteria; phylum Pseudomonadota; class Alphaproteobacteria; order Sphingomonadales; family Sphingomonadaceae; genus Sphingomicrobium. Next base: position 2,707 of record JBKPKE010000006.1, on the reverse strand, counting down.
CGTCCGCGAGCGGATATTTGAAGTGCCACATGTGACCCTGCACTTCGCGGTTCTCGACTTCCAGATCACTGATCGCAGTCTGGAACTTGGGGTCCCAGTTCACGAGGCGCTTGGCGCGATAAAGCAGCTTGCGGTTGTAGAGTTCGACGAAGACCTTGATGACGGCCCTGGAGAAGCCTTCGTCCATGGTGAAGCGCTCGTGCGCCCAATCGCAGGACGCACCGAGGCGGCGAAGCTGGCGAGTGATCGCGCCGCCCGATTGCGCCTTCCACTCCCAGACATGCTCGAGGAACGCCTCGCGGCCGATATCCGCGCGCTTCACGTTTTGGCTTTCCAGATTGCGCTCGACGACCATCTGCGTGGCGATGCCTGCATGGTCGGTTCCCACGACCCAGAGCGCGTCCTTGCCACGCATGCGCTCGCGGCGGGTCAGGACGTCCTGGAGCGTGTTGTCGAGCGCGTGTCCGATATGCAGCGAGCCCGTGACGTTCGGCGGCGGCATGACGATCGTCCATGGGTCTGCGTTAGGCCGCTCCGGCCGGAAGAGGCCCTTGGACTCCCAATGCTCGTACCAGCGCTGCTCGATCGAGGCGGGATCGAAGGTCTTGGGAAGCTCTGTCATGGCGGCAAGCGGTTAGCGATGCCGCGGTGCAGCATCAACCCGGCGTCCGAAAGTGGACTCTAAACCGACCGTCCCGTGATGCGGGAGATCTCGCGTCGAACATGCTCGTCGACCAGTCCCGGCAGATGATCGTCCAACCATTGCTTCAGCATCGGCCGGAGCATCTCGCGGATCATCTCCTCCAGCGGATTGGCCTGCGGCAAGGCGGGAACGGTGGCGGCGACGGTGCTGAGGTGGTCGAACGCGCTGCGGCTCACTGCGGCAGCGCTCTGATCCAGCAAGGGTGGGCCGAGGTCGGCGGGCGGCGCGAGCTCATCGTTCAGCTCAAGCACTTCCTCGCCCTCGTCTTCGATCGAAGGCTGCTCCGCTTCAGCCGACGGCTCGGCGACGCGCGCATCCTTGTCCTCCGCGATCACCTTTTTGATCGACGCGAGGATTTCTTCCATCGACGGTTCACGGCCGGTCGCCTGCATAAGCGAGATATGGGCTATTGAGGCGGCTGAGTCACGCTCGGCGTAGACGTCGTTCCCGCTGCCGGCGGACTTGTAATCAACGGCGGTGGAATGAAGTCCGGAGTGACAATCGGGTTCGGCGGCAGCTCGGCCGGGCTCACCGTCCGGGTTGCGACCGGCACATAGGTCGGATCACGGGCCCAGTCGCTCCAATTGTTCGCGACGCGGCGATAATTGCCGAGCGGATCGTAGAGGGGGCCGCCTTCCAGCCCGAGGTCCTCGGCCTCGGCCTGCCCCATGGCGTTCAGAAGCTGGAAGCCCGCTACATAAGCGTCACGGCGTGCCGTCACGAGCAGCACCTGCGAGTTGAGCAGCTCCTGCTCGGCATCGAGCACATCGAGGACGGTTCGCGTGCCAACGCTCTGTTCGGCCCGGACGCCTTCGAGAGCGAGCTCGTTGGCGGATACGGCGACTGTCTGAGACTGGATGGCCTTCACCGAGGCCTCATAGTTGGCGAAGGCGGCTCGCGTCGTCGAAACGACCGCACGTTCGGTCCCGATGACCTGCTCCAACGCGCGCCCCTCAAAAGCCTCTGCCTGACGAATTCGCGCTGCCGGGAGACCTCCCTGGAAGATCGGAATGTTGGCGCTCAGTCCTGCAGTCGTCTGGCTGCCCTGGCTCTTCTGGCCGGCAATGGTCCCGCTCAGCTCGTTGACGTAGGTCCCGCTGACGACGCCGGACACCGTCGGCAGACGCGTGCTTTCCGCAACTCGAACGTCATAGCCTGAGGCAATTGCTTCTCGCTGCACCGCGACCAGGTCGGGATTGTTGGCAAGGGCGATGCGCACTGCTTCGTCCTCCGACGCGGGAAGCGGCGGAAGCGGCGGCGGCGGCGCCAGCTGGCCCGGCGCGTGTCCGATGACCTGGCGATAGGTGGCCTCGCTCGCGGTGAGCTGCCCCTGCGCAATGACAAGCCGCGACCGGCCGAGCTGAAGCCGGGCTTCAGACTGAGCAACGTCCGTCCGCGTAAGATCGCCGATCTCGAACCGATCGCGTGTCGCCTGGAGGTTGGTCTCGAGTACCCGCACATTGTTGGAATTGAGTTCGACCACGGCCCGGTCGCGGATGACGTCCATGTAGGCCGAAACCGCTTGGGTGAAGACGTCTCCTTCAACCGCGCGGAGCGTTGCGCGACCCGCTTCCACGCGGGTCTTGGCTGCCCTGACGTTGTTCTTGACCCGCCCTCCGTTGAACAAAGGGTATGAGAGGTCAGCACCGGCCGAGAATGTCGTCTTGCCTCCGGTTTCGAGGATACCGCTGCGCGCCAGGTCGCGATTGATTCCCGCGGTTGCGCTGACCTGAGGCCGTCCCGCAGCCTTTGCAATCGCAACGTCGGCGTCGGTCGCCTTGAGCGACTCCCGCTGACCGGTGAGCGTCGGGTTCGAACGGTAGGTGGATGCAAGCGCATCGCGGAGGGTATCGGCGGATGCCGTGCCGGCGAGCAGAGATGCGACCGTCGTTGCGATGACGAGATTACGGATCACGGCGGCGACGCTCCCGAACTAGAATGTGAATGCGCGCGGCCGTTCGAAACCGGGCAAGGCCGGCGTCGCGCTATCCGCGATTGAATGGA
>JBKPKE010000005.1:0-11559 GCA_046730955.1 Pseudomonadota bacterium | reverse complement strand
GACGCCATTCGATGTTCGGCCGCGATGGGTCGAATGCAGACAGCAGATGCCGGCACGCGGGGCTTGGCCCCGCGGGTCGCCTGCGTACTTTACCCATTCTTGATGCACCGGCACTTGCTGTCGTGCGCAAGGAGCAGACGCCCGCTACACTGTCCATGTTGAACGGATCGAAAGCTGCCGTCAGTCGTGGCGGAGCTCGCGTGCGACCGCACCTGCCTCCGCGCCGATGATGATCTGCACACCTCCAGTCACTGCGACCCAACCGCGGACAGGGAGACGATCGAGTTCCGCTGGGACCAGCTTCGAGGAGTCCTCAAGCCCGATTGCGAGCCGGCTGCCGCAAACCTCTACACCGGCAATGCGCGCCAGCTTCAGCGCATCATCAATGGCTCGGCTCATCTCATCGATCGATGCGCAGGCCGCGACGGAGCTCGCGGCACGGAGTTCGCTAGCCACCTGATCCGCGATGGGGCCCAGGACAACCTGCAAGGCGCCGCCACCTGGCCGGACGATCCCTTTGGCGCCCAGCGCGCGGAGGATCGGCTCATCGATCGCCGACGGATCGGCGAGGGTCAGCCGCAATCGGGTCGTGCAGGCGTCGATCGCCTTGAAATTGGCTGGCCCCCCGAGAGCGGCAACGAACCGCTGTCCGCGATCGCCGACGAGCGCAGCAGGCGTCGCGACACCAGCGTCGGGCTCGCGGCCGGGCGTTGCAAGATCGAACCGTCGGATGCACCAGCTGAAGGCCAGATAATAGATCACGAAATATGCTGCTCCGACCGGGAGCAGCAGCAGCGGCCGCGTGGCAAGTCCGTAGTTCAGGATATAGTCGAACAGTCCCGCCGAGAAGCCAAACCCCAGCTTCACGCCCAGCGCATCCATGATGACCATCGACACGCCCGTCAGGATGGCGTGGACGAGGAAGAGGAGCGGCGCGAGGAAGATGAAGAGGAACTCGATGGGCTCGGTCACGCCCGTGAGCAACGAGGTCAGCGCGACGCTCAACAGCAGGCCGCCCACAGCCTTGCGTCTCTCCGGCAGCGCGTTCCGGTACATTGCGAGGCAGGCGGCCGGCAAGCCGAACATCATGACCGGGAAGAAACCGGACATGAACCCGCCCGCCGTCGGATCTCCCGCGAAGAAGCGCTTCAGGTCGCCCGTCGCGCCATTGTAGTCGCCGAGCAGGAACCAGGCGATGTTGTTGAGGATGTGGTGGAGGCCCGTGATCAGCAGCAGCCGGTTGAGAACGCCGTAGAGGAAGAGACCCGCGGGGCCCGCGCTCACGACCCAGTGGCTCAGCGTGTCCACCCCGGACTCGAACCAGGGAAAGCCATATCCGAACAGGACCGCGCCCATGATCCCGGCCAGGCCGGCGACGATCGGAACGAAGCGCCGTCCTGCAAAGAAGGCGAGATAGTCCGGCAGCTTGATGGTCGAGAAACGATTGTAGAGCAGGCCGGCGACGATGCCGGCGAGGATCCCCGCCGGAACGCTGAGCTTGGCGATCTCCTTGGTGCGCCATGCCGCTTGCTCCACCTCGGTCATCGAAGCGACGTCCGGCGGGAGCTGCAAAAGGACTTTCGCGCCTTCCGTCGCGACGACATAGGCAACGACGCCGGCAAGCGCGGCGGCGCCATGGTTCTCGCGCGCGAGCCCGACGGCGACTCCGGCCGCGAACAGCAGCCCGAGGTTGGAGAAGATGGCATTGCCGGCGGCGGCGACGAACGGGATGTCGAGCATGTCCGACTGGCCCAGCCGGAGCAGCAGCGCGGCGATCGGAAGCACCGCGATCGGCAGCATGAGAGCGCGCCCGAGCGGTTGAAGCCTTTCCACGCGCAGCTTCATCCGAGCGCCTCCGCTGCGATGGCGCGCACTTCTGCTGCCGACGATGCAGCACAGGCCCGTTCGGCGAGCCTGCCGCATTGTTCCAATTGCAGCCGGCGCACCTGCGCCTTGATCGCAGGCACCTGCGCCGGGGCTGCCGAGAGCTCCGTAACGCCAAGTCCGATCAGGATCGCTGCGGCAAGCGGATCCGATGCGAGGCCACCGCAGACGCCGATCCATCGGGAATTGCCGAGCGCGCCCTTGGCGGCGCTCCCGATGAGTCGGAGCACCGCCGGGTGAAATGCGTCGACCATCTGCGAGACCGCAGCGTTGGTGCGGTCCGCGGCCAGCGCATATTGAGTAAGGTCGTTGGTTCCGACCGACAGGAAATCGGCCTCGGCAGCAAACGCATCGGCAAGCATTGCGGCGGCCGGTGTCTCGAGATTGATGCCGACCGGCGTTCCCCGCTCCGCTCCGACCGCGGCGTGCGCATCCTCGATCAGGGCGCGTGCGTCACGCAGCTCTTGCAGGTCCGCGATCATCGGAAGCATGATGCGGCGCTGACCGGCGGGTACGCCGCGCAGGATTGCGCGCAGCTGCGTGGAGAAGAGGTCCGGCCGAGCGAGGCTGAGGCGGATTCCGCGAAGGCCGAGCGCCGGATTCTCCTCACGCGCAATGCCGAGGTACGGCACGGGTTTGTCGGCGCCGATATCGAACGTCCGGACGATCAGCGGCCGGCTTCCAAGCGACGCTGCGATCCCAGCGTAGATCGCCTGCTGCTCCTCTTCGCCGGGCGGGGCATCGCGGCCGAGGAACAGGAACTCGGTGCGGAGCAGTCCGCAACCTTCCGCTCCGGCTTCGACGGCGACTTTCGCGTCGGCCACGGAACCGAGGTTGGCGAACACCTCGATGCGGGTGCCGTCGGCGGTGTGGCAAAGGTCCTGCGCGTCGCGGATCAGCGCCACTCTTGTTTCGGCTCGTTTGGCCACCCCGACACGAGCGTCGGCAAGCCGATCCTGGGAGGGGTTCGCCTCGAAGACTGCCCGATCCGCATCGAGGATGGCGGAGCTTCCATCGGCGACGTCGAGGACTTCCGCTCCCGCTGCGACGACCATCGGGATTCCAGCGGAGGCGGCAAGGATCGCGACATGCGACGTCGGTCCGCCCTGGGCCGTGCAGATGCCGACGAGACGCTTTTTGTCGAGCGTGTCGAACTCCGACGGGAGCAGGTCCGGAGCGACGAGGATCGCGTCTATCGGAAGCTGCACCTCGGGTGCCTTTTCGCCGACCAGCACGGAGATCACCCGGCGTTCCAGATCGAGCAGGTCAGCGGCACGCTCCGCCAGCAATTCATCTCCAGTGGCACAGAGCGTCTGGCGCGCCGAGCTGCAGGCCGTGCGCCATGCGAAGGCGGCACTTCTCCCTGCCGCGATTGCGCGGTCGGCGTCCGCCAGTAGCTCGGGGTCGGCAAGCAATTCGCGGTGTGCGGCGGCGATTTCGCCCTCCTCGACAAGCGACGATGCGACCGACGCCAAGGCCTGACCAAGGGCCTGCCCTTCTTCCGAGACGCCGTCCCCGTCTTGGGGCACCGGCAGGTCCTTCGGGCGAAACTGCACGATCGTTCCGACGGCAAAGCCAGGTGCGGCGCACATGGGTCCAGCCCTGCTTTCTCGTGGAGGCGGTCTTGTGCTCTCCGCCTTTTCACCCAGCCCGCCATTTATCAATGCGATCACGGCGTCGACTGCGGCCTCGCCCTGATCGCCTCGCCCTGCGATCTTCACGCAGTCGCCTTGCCGGATTCCGAGGCCCATCAAGGCGACGGTGCTCCTCGCGTTCGCGCTGCGAGCCCCATGGGTCACCCTCACGTCCGAGCGATATTGCTTGAGGAGAGCCGCGATCCTCGCCGCCGGTCTGGCATGAAGCCCGTGCGCCGCGTCGATTCGGACCGTCCGTTCAAAGACTTCCGTTGAGTCATCGCCGGCTGCCGCGCCGGCGCTGCCGCTGATCGTGCCGATTCGCTCGCCGCCTCGAACGGGTCGGGACGCAGCATCGAGCGACAGTGCGAAGCCCTCGCTTGCAACGATGATAGGCGTGACGAGGCTCTTCGCGCCGCGTGCGACCTGCGCGAGGTCCACTTCGATCAAGGGATCGCCGGCCTTCACCTTCGTTCCGGCCGAGCTGAGCGCACGAAAACCTGCGCCCTTCAACGCGACGGTCTCCAGGCCGATGTGGATCAGCACTTCTGCACCGTTGGAAAGCCGCAGAGTGACTGCATGAGCCGTGTCCGGGATCGCGATCACCGTGGCATCCGCCGGAGCGCGCAGCATGGGCTCCGTCGGATCCACCGCGACCCCCTCGCCAATCATCCGCTCTGCGAAGACGGCGTCGGGAACCTCGTCGAGCGGAGTCACCCAACCGGCAAACGGCGCGAGCAGGACGACGTCGCTCATTCGGTTAGCAGCTCCACACCATCAACGGCCCACAGCGGGTGCACACTCTTGGCCGTGTAGGTGATGCAGAGGTCCTGCTTGCCTTGGCTCGGCGCAATCGGGGCGACGAGCCTCGTCACGCCGGGATTCTTTGAAGCCGGCGCCAGCGGGAGCACGGCGATGCGTTCACCGTCGCATCCGGCGCGCACCTCGAACTCGCCCTCCAGAGTTGCAGGGGAGCGAAAGTGGATATTCTCGACGTCCTTCCCGACCTGGAAGTTGAAGGGGATCTGCCCGACCTCGAGCGCGATGCGCTTGGCGCCGCCGACCGGAGCCTTCTCGAAGATCCAGCAGGGCTCGAAGATGTCGATCACGAACACGGCCCGCGGACCGGCGGCCGGATAATCGTCCTCGAGCGCAAGCGGGACCTTTCCGGCGCACAAGCGAAGCTGCTCGTCGCTTCGACGGCGGACGAAGCGGCTGTCGACGACGCGGTCGAAAGCTCCCGGCAATGCAGCGCCGTCATGGAAGGCGGCGGCCCGAAGACGCGTGGGAAGGGTCAGCTCGAGCGCCGATGCATAGCGCGGCGAGGCGTTCGTCGGTTCGCTTCCGTCGAGCGTGTAGCGGATCTCCAATCCCGACTGGCTCGACAGGCTGACTGCCGCTTCATTGGCCGGCGGCGTGAAGTCGAGCTTCGCGTGCACCGCAAACGCGCTTGCGGCCGGAGCAAGTCCGAGCGTCCCCATGCGCCGCATGTGGGGAACGAGGCGATCGATGAAGTCGCCGAAGTCCGGTTTCGCGGGATTGGACCAGCCGACTTCCGCAACTGCGCTCGCCCGCGGAAAGCTGTTCCAGGCCGCGCGATCCTCCAGCCGCAGATGCTCGGTCCAGAGGTTCCCCTGAACGCCCAGGACATGCTTCCGCTGCTCCAGCGCAATCTCCGGAGGCAGCGGGTTGAAACCATAAACCGTCGCGAGATCGATGAAATTGCCGCGTCCTGGCGGCTCGATGTCGCTGAAACCCTGGCGATTGTCGAAATAGAGCGTCGGCGCGGGGCTGAGCACGGAATCGTGCCCGGCTTTCGCTGCGGCAATCGCCCCCGCCGTCCCCTGCCAGGACATGATCGTCGCGTTCCTGGGAATGCCGCCTTCGAGGATCTCGTCCCAGCCGATCATCGTCCGGCCATGCGCCGCGAGGAATTGGCCGATGCGCGACATGAACCAGCTCTGCAGCTCCTGCTCGTCCTTCAGCCCGAGCGCCTTCATTCGGGCCTGGATCTGCGGCGACGCCTTCCACTGGTCCTTCACCGCCTCGTCGCCGCCGACATGGATGTAGCCCGAAGGAAACAAGGCCATCGTCTCGGTGAGCACGTCCTCGAGAAAGGCGAGGGTGCCGTCGTCCACATTGTAGAGCCAGGGGAAGACCCCCCAGTCCGACTCGCTGCCCGGCGGCACGCGCGCGCCCGTGCCGAGCTGCGGGTACGCGCGGATCGCGGACAAGGCATGGCCCGGCATCTCGATCTCGGGAACGACCGTTATGTTCCTCGCAGCGGCGTAGGCGACGATCTCCCGCACCTGGTCCTGCGTGTAATAGCCGCCGACCGGCGGAAGCGGCGGAGCGCCCGGTGCGGTGGCCGGCACCCGCCAAGCCGAGACTTCGGTCAGCCGTGGATATTTCTTGATTTCGAGCCGCCAGCCCTGGTCGTCGACGAGGTGCCAATGGAAGATGTTCAGCTTGTTGACCGCCATCCAGTCGATCATGCGCTTCACGAACTCGGGCGACTGGAAATGACGCGCGCTGTCGAGCATCAGCCCCCGCCAGCGAAAGCTCGGCGCATCCCTGATCGAAATGGCGGGGATCACGTTCGACCGGTTGCCTGATGCGAGCTGCCATGTCGTCACCGCACCGTAAAGCAGGCCCGCGTCCGTCGAAGCCGAGATGGTCACCCCATTTCGCCCGCTTTCGACTGCATAGGCTTCGGCCGCGTAGCCCGGCTTGCGCAAGAAGCGGATCGCGCCGCGGCCGTCCCCAATCTTCAGACTAAGCCCGTTGCCCCGCGCGAGAAGGTCCCGGAGATAATTCGCAGCCGTCGCAGCGCCCTCGTCACCCCGTCGAATCCGGATTTTTGTCGATCCGGACAAGGCGAAGTCGCCCGTCCCCTCCCTCACTTCCCGCGGCATCGGCAGGAGCTTGGGCGGCGCTGCCGAGGCATGCCCCGGATGCAGCAGCACAAGTACAAGCGACAATCGGGCCCAGCCACTCACGCGTCGCATTCCTCCTAGCGAACGGCGCGGAGCCGATCTCAGCTCCGCGCCGCATTCCCCGCCCTCAATACTTGAAACGGGCGCCGAGGTAGAACTGCCGTCCGTTGTCGTAGATGGCGCGCGGCCGAACGGTCGAACCCGAATATTGCTCGATCTTCTCATTCGTCAGGTTCACCGCCTCGGCCGTCACCCAAATATTGTCCGTCACCTTGTAGCTGGCGGACGCATCGAGCGATGCGGTCGACTTCTGGTTGAGCGGCGAAGCCCGATCGATGTCGATGAAGAACTTCGACCGGTACGTGTACGAGACGCGCGCCGAAACCGGGCCTAGCTCGTAATAGGCCGTCGCATTGAAGGAGTGCTTCGAATTCCCGGGAATCGGATCGCCATTGTCCGACTTCGCCTTCGAGAAGGTATAATTGCCGACGACCCCGAAGCCGCCCCAGATGGGTCTCTGGATCTGGAACTCGAAGCCTTTGTTGGACCCACCGGGGCCGTTCGACCTGCGGTTGATGTCGAAGAGGCAATCGTAGAGGTTAGGGTTGGGGCTTCCGGCTGACGTGCACCGCGACAGGTTCGGAGTCGTCGTTTCGACCGGAAAGATCTCCTGCGACGTCGTGTTCACGATGTAGGACTTGATGTCCTTATAGTAGAGGGCGGCGGCAACGATCGTTTCGCGATCGGGATACCATTCGACCGACGCGTCCAGCTGGTTCGCGCGGAACGGGTTGACGCCCGGATCACCGCCGCTGCCGGTCAATGCGCCGGGATTCAAGCTCACGCGAGGAACGATGTCGGTATAATCAGGCCGCGCCATCGTGCGTGCGGCCGCCAAGCGAACCACCAGCTGCGGATTGACATCGAAGCTGATGTTCGCGCTCGGCAGCCAGTCGGTGTAGTGCCGCTTCACCTCGATCGGCGTATAGTTTCCGAAAGCGTTCTCGATCGAGCCGGGCCCAGTCGTTCCGACCTGGTTGCCCTTGGACAGCTGGTCTGTGCGAACGACACGAAGGCCGAGGTTGCCTCGCCAATTGGGACCGCTGAACTTGGCCATCGCATAGCCGCCATAGGTCTGCTCGTTGATCGAGAAGTTTTCCGGCGGGTTGATGATCCGCGGGTGCGGGAACGCGAGGAAGATGTCCTGCAGCTTGTCCCGATCGATCTGGAAGAAGCTGGTGAGCGTTCCAGGGAGGGCGATGTTGTCGAGGAAGTCGTCGGGGGTCAGTCCGTCGGCGAAGTCCGCGGACGTGCACGGCCCTCCTCCGCAACCCGTCAAGGTGAGCGGACCGAAGAAGCCGCCGAATGTCGTTCCGAGGAAGACAGTTTCGCGATCGTGGTTCGTGTACTTCGTGCCGACCTTGATCGAGTTGAGGATGCCGGCATCGAACTGGTGCACGAAGTCGAGGTAGCCGTAGAATTCCTGGTCGCTGTTCGTGATCTTGTGCAGCGATCCGAAATCCAGCGCGAGGTCGGTGGGATCCGTCGGGTCGGGCGACGTGAACGTGACCTGCGGGGTTCGGCCGGTGAGATCGAACGTGAAGCTGCCGGGCGCACCGCCCTCATAGAAGGGCTGCGCCTGGGTATTGCCCCTCGCCTTCGTGACGCCCGTCCTGAAGTGGAGCGTGGCGAGATCGTTGACGTGGAACAGCGCATCGAAGTCGCCCGACCAGACTTCGGAGAAGGCGATGCGGTCGATCGCGTCGTAAACCGCAGCTCGACCGTTGGCGAGCAGCGGGTTTGAAGCGATCGTGCCGCTCACGACGGTGCCATCCTCGATCGTGGCATCGGTCAACGTGCCGCCGCCCCCGATGGCGTTCGATCCCCAGGCTAGGAAGTTCTGGTTGAAGTTATCGGCGTTGAACTTCGTGTACAGCCCGGTCAGGTTCAGCTCGACGCGGTCCGTGGGCTTGAGCTGCAGCGTGAGGTTCCCGCCGTAGCGCTCGCGCTCCTGCTGAAACAGCGCCGAGCCGATGAGCGAAGGCAGCTGCGCTCCGCCGGCGACTCCAGCCTGCGTGAAGTAGCCGAGGACCTCGACGCCGTCGCGACGGATATCCCGCTTCTGGTAAAGTGCGCCGGCGAGAACTCCGACCGTGCCGGCGGCATTCCTCCAGCTGACGAGAGCTGAGGCCTGGGGATTCCATTTTTCCGCCCTGTCGCTGTAGACGGCCTGCACCGAACCCGAGGTCGTGAATGGCTGAAGGTCGAGCGGATTGCGCGTGTGAACGTTGATGGTGGCGCCGACGCCGCCCTCCTCGATGTCGGCCTGGGGGCTCTTGTACACCTCGAGCACGCCGACGATCTCCGCCGGCAACGTCAGATAGTTGAACGCGCGGGTGGCTGCGAGCTGATCGAGAACGAACCAGTCGGCGGTCGCGACGTTGTGCCCGTTGAGGAGCGTCTTCGTCAGGTTCTGCGCTGTGCCACGGATGCTGACGCGCTCTCCTTCGCCGAACTCGCGATTGATGACGACGCCTGGCAGGCGCTGGAGCGCTTCGGCCACGTTCTTGTCGGGAAACTTGCCGATGTCCTCGGCAGTGACGATCTCGGCGATGACGCTCGAACGCCGCTTCGCGTCGATGTTGTCGGCGAGCGACCCGCGGTATCCGGTGACGACGATCTCGTCATTGCTGCCGGTGTCCGTCGGCGCCGGCCGCGCGCCGCCCGACGGTGGAGCGTTGGTCGGCGGCTCGTTGGGATCGGTTGATTGTGCGTGCGCGGTGCCCGCGAGCAATGCGATCGCGCTCGCCGAGCTGACGATGAAATGCCGGATGGCCATAGCGTCTCTCCCCCTTGCCGGGCCGCTGGCTATTCATCTGAATAGTTCCAAATGAAGACCATTGGTCCGCAATTTGTAGACCATTCATCAATTGCAATTAAAGGTCAAGAGCCCGGCTGAGAGAGCGTCCGGAAAAAAGAATTTGGCATATGGTAGCATATTGGTATTATATGAACTGGGGACCGGCGGGGAGCATTACGTGACCAATCTGGCTGAGCGGATCGGTGGACTTGACGGCCAGGGCCCGCTCTATCGTCGCCTGCAGGACGCGCTGCGCCGCGCCATCGAGTCGTCGGTCCTCGGACCCCAGGACGCGCTTCCGCCCGAGCGCGATCTTGCCGCCGATTTCGACGTTTCGCGGATCACCGTGCGCAAGGCGCTGGATGGGCTGGTGTCCGAAGGCCTCCTCCTTCGCAAGCAGGGCGCGGGGACGTTCGTCAGCGGCCGGGTCGAGAAGCAGTTCGCCAAGCTGACATCCTTCTCGGAAGACATGGCTGCGCGCGGGCGGACCCCGCGGAGCGAATGGATCATGCGCACTTCCGGCACGGTCACTCCTGAGGAGTCGCTGGCGCTTGGTCTCAGTCCAGGCGCGCCGGTCTACCGGTTCAACCGGATCCGCTTCGCCGACGACATGCCGATGGCGCTCGAATATTCGAAGGTGCCCGGTTTCGGACTGCCGGCCGTCGATGTCGTGGAGGACTCGCTGTACGCAGCGCTTCAGGCCGAGGGGAACCGGCCGACCCGTGCCCTGCAACGGCTACGGGCCGTGCTCATCGACGAGGAACGCGCGAAGCTCCTCCGCGTCGAGCCCGGAGCGCCCGCCTTATACATCGAGCGTCGGGGCTTCCTCGATGACGGACGCGTGATTGAAGCGACGGAAAGCTGGTATCGCGGCGACGCATACGACTTCGTGGCTGAACTGAACGCTCGCGCATGACAATTGCTCGCGCCGACCAGACACGGATGTTCGCCGAGGCCGCAGAAGCATCGGATGTTGTCCGGCGGCAACTCACCGCGAACGCGAATCTGATGCAGGAGCTGGCCAAACGCCTGAGGGCCGATCCTCCCCGCGCCATCGTTACCTACGCCCGCGGCAGCTCGGATCATGCGGCGACGTTCGCGAAATATGTCTTTGAAACGCGCGCCGGCGTGCTCACCAGTTCAGGTGCACCGTCGATTGCTTCCATCTATCGCAATGCGCCCGATGTGCGGGGCATGCTCGCGCTTGCGATCTCGCAGTCTGGGCGAAGCCCGGACATCCTCCAGTCGTTCGGCCGGGCGCAGGATGCCGGAGCGTTCGGCGTCGCGCTGGTGAATTCCGGCGGGTCCCCTCTTTCAGAGCAGGCAGACGTCACCGTCCCACTCCTGGCGGGCGTCGAGCAGAGCGTAGCCGCGACCAAGTCCTACATCGCCACCCTCTCGGCCTTGATTCATCTGGTTGCGCGCTGGTCGGAAGACGAAGCGCTCCAGGCAGCGCTCCAATCCACGCCCGAACTCCTCCTTGAAGCGCGTCAGAATGACTGGTCGCAGCTGGTCGACCTCCTCCTCGATTGCCAGGGTCTCTACGTGATTGGTCGTGGGCCCGGCCTGGGGATCGCGCAGGAGGCTGCGCTCAAGCTGAAGGAAACCTGCGGGATCCACGCCGAGGCCTTCAGTGCGGCAGAGGTCCGTCATGGTCCGATGGCGCTCGTCGGGCCCGACTTCCCCATCCTGGTCTTCCGCCAGACAGACGAGAGCGGTGAAGGCATGGACGAGCTCGTCCGCGACCTCATCGATCATGGAGCGCCAGTCTTCCTCGCCGGTGGACAGGTCCCGGGCGCACGGTCCCTGCCTGTGCCGCGGGCGCATGAGCTCATCGAGCCGCTGCTCCAGATCCAGTCGTTCTACGGCGCCGTCAACGCGCTTTCGCTCCGCCGCGGCCTTGATCCGGATCGCCCTGTGCATTTGCAGAAGGTCACGGAGACCGTTTGATGGCGGCCGCCCTCACCAACGGACGCATTCTCGTCGACGGCGCCTTCACGGAGGACAAAGCGGTGCTGCTGGAGGGCGAGCGCATCGGCGCGATCGTGGATGCAAGCGACCTCCCGGCCGATGCGCCGAGACATGATCTTCAGGGCGGCTTCCTGGTGCCCGGCTTCATCGACACGCAGGTGAACGGCGGCGGCGGCGTGCTGTTCAACGATGCGCCGTCGGTCGACGCCATCCGCGCGATCGGTCGCGCGCATCGGCGCTTCGGCACGACGGGCTTCCTGCCGACACTGATCAG
>JBKPKE010000004.1:0-14922 GCA_046730955.1 Pseudomonadota bacterium | reverse complement strand
CCGTATAGTGGCGGGGAGTTCAGCGTTTCACGGAGCGGAACGATCGCCGTGACGGCCGGCGACCCAACGCGGCCGTCGGACATTGCGCTCGCATCGGGTGGCAGCCTCCGCCGACTGACTCACCTCAACGAAAGCGGGCTCGGCGGAAAGGTGCTGGGCGAAGTGACGAAACTTCCTGTCACCTCCTCGTTCGACCAGCGACCGATCGACGCCTGGATGGTTACTCCGCCCGACTCCGATCCGAACAAGAAGTATCCGCTGATCCTGGAGATCCACGGCGGACCGTGGGCTGCCTACGGGCCGACCTTTTCCACGGATGATCAGCTTTACGCCGCGGCCGGATACGTCGTGCTTTACACGAACCCCCGGGGCTCGACGTCCTACGGCCAGGCATTTGCTGACCAGATCGACAAGAATTACCCCGGCAATGACTATGACGACCTGATGAGCGCAGTCGATGCGGCCATTGCCACCGGCCGCGTCGACCCGAACAATCTCTTCGTCACCGGTGGATCGGGCGGCGGAGTTCTGACTGCATGGATCGTCGGGAAAACGGATCGCTTCCGCGCAGCGGCTACTCAGAAGCCGGTGATCGACCTCGCAAGCTTTGCGCTCACGACCGACTTCGCAGCGGGCTTCTCGCCGGGCTGGCGCAAGGAACGACCTTGGGAAGACCCGCAAGGCTATTGGAAGTATTCGCCACTGAGTCTCGTCGGGAATGTGAAAACTCCGACCCTGGTTGTCGTGGGAAGCGACGATTATCGGACACCGGTCAGCGAGGCGGAGCAATATTATACCGCGCTCCAGACTCGTGGGATACCGACGGCGCTGGTGAAAGTGCCGGGAGCAAGCCACGGCGGAATCGCTGCAAGACCGTCGCAATCGGCGGCCAAGGCGAGCGCGATCCTCGCCTGGTTCGAGCGCTACCGGCAAAAACCGGGGGGCGACACGGCGCAAAATGCCGGCGAGCCCTTGCCTCGAACCGCGAACTGATTAGTCCGGTCCTGCAACCTTTTCGGCGGCTGCTCGTCGTCCGCGCAGCCGCTTTCCCGGGGAGAGAGAAAGTGAAAGCATTCGGTTGGCTGGCGGCGTCCGCCATCGCCCTCGTTCCATTCGCGTCCGCCAGCGCGCAAGTCAGCGCGCAGCGTCTGTCGGACGTCGACAAGTTCATCTCGTCGGATGCATTCGAGGGCCGCGGCCCGGCCACCCGCGCCGAAACCAAGACTATCGACTACATTGCCCAGCAGTTTCGCGAGATCGGGCTTCAGCCCGCGGGCGACACGGTCAACGGGCAGCGCAGCTGGTTCCAAACCGTCCCCCTCCTGAAATCGGAATGGTCCGCTGCTCCGCAGGCGACGATGACGCTCGGTGGAAAGTCTGTCACGCTCACGCAGGGCCAGGAGATTGCTGCCCGCTCGCCGACCAACGGCATGAAGGGCCTCGACCTCAACCAGGTGCCGCTCGTCTTCGCGGGCTACGGCGTGAAGGCGCCCGAGCGCGGCTGGGACGACTTCAAGGGCGAGAACATGCGCGGCAAGATCATGGTCGTGCTCGTCAACGATCCGGACTTCGAAGGCGGCGAAGGCGATTTCGGCGGCAAGTCGATGACATACTACGGTCGCTGGACGTACAAATATGAAGAGGGTGCGCGGCAGGGGGCGGCCGGAGTTCTCATTATCCATGAGACGGAGCCGGCTTCCTACGGCTGGAACACCGTCAAGAACAGCAACACGAACACGATGTTCGACATCGTTCGTGACGATCCCGCCGCGGAGCACCCCGCGCTCGAGGCGTGGATCCAAAGGAGCCTCGCGGAGCGCATCTTTGCCGCCTCGGGCATGAATTTCGAGATGATGAAGGCCGCCGCGAGGAAAAAGGACTTCAAGCCTGTCCCGCTCAATGCCCAACTATCGCTTAAGGGCGCCGCAGAAGCAGGCGTGATCAACTCGCACAACGTCGTCGGGTACCTGCCAGGCACGAAGCATCCCGATGAGACCGTGATCTATTCAGCGCACTGGGATCACCTCGGGATCGGCAAGCCTGACGACAAGGGCGACACCATCTATAATGGCGGTCTCGACAACGCGACGGGTATCTCGCAGCTGCTCGAGCAGGCGCGGACCTTCGCCCATGAGCCACGCACCGAGCGATCGGTGGTTTTCCTCGCCGTGACGGCCGAGGAAAAAGGCCTTCTCGGTTCCGAATATTATGCCACTCATCCCCTGTTCCCCGCTGCAAAGACTGCAGGCGTGCTCAACACGGACGGCGGGAGCATTTACGGCCGGGCGAAGAACTTCACCATTTCGGGAACGGCCAAGCTCGACCTGCTCGACATGCTCATTGCCGAGGGGAAGAAACAGGGTCGCTACTACAGCCCGGATCCGCATCCGGAGCATGGAAGCTTCTATCGTTCGGACCACTTCTCCTTCGCCAAGGTTGGCGTTCCGGCCATCAGCTTCGGAGACGGCAACGATCTGGTGAACGGCGGCATCGCGCGCGGAGAGGCGCTGAACCGGGAATATACTGACAAGCACTACCATCAGCCGAGCGACGAATGGCAGCCCAGCTGGGACTTCAGCGGCATGGCCGAAGACGTCCAGCTCCTCCACAATCTTGGACGAGACCTCGCCAACTCACGGCAGTGGCCGAACTGGAGCTCGGACAGCGAATTCCGCGCAACTCGCGACCGCTCGGCAACCGAACGCCCGGATGCCGGAGGCGGAGAGCGCGGTTGAGCTGCTGACTCTGTGAATTTCGGTCTGCCCTGGTCCGGCAGATTGCTGCGGCCTGCTTCTCGAAATGCTGGAGCAGGCCGCCGAAGAAGCGTAGGTCCGCGCCCGAAAGCAGGAGAGCGCGAGATGTCCGACCTCGTATTCTACACGAATCCCCAGTCGCGTGGTCAAACGGTGCGCTGGATGCTGGAGGAGGTCGGCGCTCCCTATGACACCGAAATTCTCGACTACGCCACGACCATGAAGGCCGAGCCTTATTTGTCGATCAACCCCATGGGGAAGGTTCCGGCAATCAAGCACAAGGGCAAGGTCGTCACCGAAGTCGCGGCGATCTGCTGCTATCTCGCCGATGCGTTCCCCGAAGCAAACTTGGCGCCACGGTCCACAGATCGCGCGGATTACTATCGCTGGATCTTCTTCACCTCCGGGCCGGTCGAAGCCGCGTTCAGCAACAAGGCCGCAGGTTGGGAGCCGACGCCGGAGAGGCAGCGCATGTTCGGCTACGGGAACTACGATCTGGCGATCAACAATCTCGAGAAGGCGTTAGCCGGGCGCGAATATATCGCCGTCGATCATTTCACCGCCGCTGACCTGTTCGTCGGCGCCAACGTCAATTTCATGCTCGCCTTCAACCTGCTCGAGCCGCGGCCGACCTTCATCGATTATGCGCGCCGGATGACCGATCGCGAGGCCTATCGCCGCGCGAGGGACATCGACGCCCAGCTGATTGCTCAGGCGCAAGCCCAACAGCCTCAGCCCGCCTGACGGGCCGCCGTTAGCGCAAGCGCGCACGGTATAGCCTTAGCAGCTCCGACCAGGCGCGTTCGGCCGCCGGCTCATTGTAGGCCTGGCTACCGGCCACGGTCCAACCGTGGTCAGCAGGATAGACCTCAACCGTTGCCGGACGCATGGCGGCAGCAAACGCGGCCTTCAACACGTCCTTAGCGTCGGGCTGCTTCTCATCGTCGTTGCGGGCGATCGCGACCAGGAAGTCGGCCTTCGTCATCGGAATGAGCCGGTGCGGGCTGTCCGCCTCCTTGGTGACCAGCCCGCCGCCGTGGAAGCTGGCGACTGCCCGTATGCGATCGGAGCGGACGGCTGCTGCGCGGAAGGCGAACGGGCCGCTGAAGCAATAGCCCTGGACGCCCGCACCCTTGCGGCGATTGACCTGCTTCTGCTTGTCCAGGAACGCGAGGAAGGCCATCGCATCCGCGTCCACGCGGGCGTCAGTCAGCGTGTCCTTCAGGCTCATCAGCTTGGCGCGGTCTTCCGGATTGTTGAAATCGATGGGACCGGTGACAACCGGCGCGCGCTGGGTCCGGTAGAACGGATTCGGCACCAGCACAGTGTAGCCCGAGGCCGCCAGCCGCCGCCCCATGTCGCGAAACACCGGCCGCAGCCCAAGTATATCGGGAAACATCAAGACGGCCGGCCAGGAACCCGAGCCCCCAGGGTGAAACAGCACCGCATCGGCTTTCCCGTCCGGCGTCGGTACGATGGCGTCCTTTTCAACGACGTCAGCGGCGAGCGCCATGCCCGGCAATCCAGCCACGGCTGCAGCGGATGTAATCGTCAGTACGGCCGATCGGCGCGTGAACGAAGCATCGACGATGAAACTCCGGTCATTGTGACTGTCGCACATGGAACGACTCCTCGAGTGCCGGTTCTGCAGTCCGCTCTTCGCAGTTGGGCGCCCAAAGGAAAAGGGCCGGCGGATCGCTCCACCGGCCCTCTCTTTTCCTATTGCTGCCGATGCCTAGCGGCGGTCGCCCATGAAGCGCAGCAGGAACAGGAACATGTTGATGAAGTCGAGGTACAGGGTCAGCGCGCCCATGATCGCTGACTTTGCGACGGCTTCGCCATAACCCGAAACCTGCAAGTAGACGCTCTTGATCTTCTGCGTGTCATAGGCAGTCAGGCCCGCGAACAGCAGGACGCCGATCGCGCTGATCGCCAGGTCGAAGGCCGGGGAGCGAAGGAACAGGTTGATCAGAAGCGCGACGAAGATTCCGACGACGCCCATGATCAGGAACTGACCCATTCCCGAGAGATCCCGCTTCGTCGTGTAGCCGTAGAGGCTGAGCCCCATGAACGCGGCCGCAACGGCGAAGAAGGTCTGAGCGATCGAAACGCCCGTGTAGACCAGGAACAAGCTGGAGAATTGCACACCGATCAGGGTTGCGAACGCCCAGAACAGCAATTGGGCCGTCCCTGCGGAGATTCGGTTGATGCCGAAGCTCATTCCGAAAACGATCGCGAGTGGCGCGAACATCGCGACCCAGAATAGCGGCGTGGCCTGGCCCGTCGCCGGGTTGACGATGTAGTTGATCAGGCTGCTGTTGGCGAAGAGAAGCGCGACGATGCCGGTGAGCAGCACGCCCGACGCCATGTAGTTGTAAACCGAAAGCATGTAGGACCGGAGGCCCGCATCGCGGGCGGCGCGCGGAACACCGACCGTTGCGGTATTCACGCCTGTCGTGCGCGGGTCATACTGGTTCTGCATTTCATCTCCTTTGCGGCAGGCAAGAGGCCCGTCACCTGTGGAATATCGTGGATGCTGGAGGGCCTTTCAAGCAAAACCGGACACGAAACGGCTTAACTGAACGGACGTTCAGGAATCGTGCATAGATTGTTCATTGCCATTCGTCCCCCGGAGGACGTCCGAGATCTCCTGATCGACGCCATGGATGACAGCCCTGCTTTGCGGTGGGTCGGTGACGAACAGCTGCACCTGACGCTACGGTTTATTGGAGAAGTCGAGCGCCCGATTGCCGATGACATTGGGGCCGCCCTCGATCAGGTTCGATCGCCCGGCTTCGACTTGAGCATCATGAACGTCGGCAAATTCGAGCAAAGGAACGGCGGTTCGTTGTGGGCCGGCGTTCGGCCCAAGGAAGCCGTCGTTGCCCTGGCCGCGAAGATCGAGCGCGCCGTACAGCAGGTCGGCCTCGAAGCCGAGCATCGCTCCTTCATGCCACACATCACGCTCGCGCGCTGGAACCGTCGCAACGCGGAAGCCGTGGACGCCTTCCTGCGCCGAAACTCCGACCTGCGATCCGAACCCTTCCAGGTCGACCGCTTCATCCTGTTCGAGAGCAAGCTCAGCCGGCACGGACCGCACTACGCTGAGGTCGCCGAGTTCGACTTGCGCTGAAAAAGCTCGGCTCGGCGATGCACACCCACAACTCGCCCGTGCAAGCCGGCCACACTGTTCCAACTTTGATCGGCCGTAGGAACGAACGTGGTTAACGGTCTGTTCTCGCGCCGGTCCCGCACCTGCGGGCATCCAGTAACAAGGTGTCGCGCCCATGAAACATCCGTTGAGAGCAACGCTCGCCGTCATGGCCTTGATGGCGGCAGCGCCCGCAGCCGCCGATATCATCCAGGCTTCTCCGGCCGACCAGAATGGAACGACCGTCCACAACGACGGCTCGGCAAGCCAGGGCGCTACAGTCTTGGGTGAATTGGGCCAGGGCAGCGACGTCGACGTCATCTTCACCGGCACGACGACGCAGAACAAGGATCTGCGTTTGTCCAAGGGTCAGGGCCAGGCGACGGTAACCGGCGGGCTCGATACGGGGACGCAAAACCCCAATGACACCTTCGACATCACGTCGTTCAACCTGGCGCTCGGGAATGACGCCGCGTTCGACTGGATCGAGCTGTCGCTGATGGGTTCTGGAACGGTCAGCTTCTCGCTGCTGGACGACCTCGGCAACATCTTTACGTCCGACAGCACCGGCGACTTCATTTACGACCTTACGAACGGCCAGAACAAGTTCGCGTTTCAGGCGATCAATGGCCAATCCATCGCCGGCCTGTCATTCAACGTGACCGGCGGCGGCGTGAGCAGCGTCAGCCAGATCCGCATTGGTCAGGCCGCTGCTGCGGCGGCGGTGCCGGAGCCGGCAACCTGGGCGATGGCACTCCTCGGCTTCGGAGCGATTGGCTTTGCGATGAGGCGCAAACGCCGCCCGACGCTGTCTCAAATGGCCTGAACTGTTTAGTTGTTTTGCAGGAGGGGCGGTCCCGGAAGGGGTCGCTCCTTTCGCTTTGACTTCGCGCTACTCTCAATTGCGCGCAGGTCAGCATTCAGTGCCTTCAGCCGCCGCTCGATGCTTTCGATGAAGTGACGTTCGCCCTCGCCCGCCACGGCAGGGATCTCGCCTGCGCGGTAGGCACGCAAGCTGTCCTGCAGCTTCCGACGATCGCGCAACATTCTTTGCCTGGACCGAGCAGTCATGCCTTCCGTGGGTAGGCAATCCGCGCGCGACGGTTCACGGCGTTTCTACGAACCCCACAGAAGTCTCGATGAAGTGCGAGGCAGATGAAGAAATGCGCGGCCCCGACGATGCTGGGAGCCGCGCATTTCCATCAGCGGGTTGGAAGCATTCCGCCGCCGATTGAGATCACCAGATCCGGACGCGCTGCGCCGGAGCGATGTAGAACTTCGAATCCGGACCAATTCCAAACGCCGCATACCAGGCGTCAAGGTTTCGCACGGGTCCAATGACACGGAAGCGCGACGGCGTGTGGGGATCCGACGCGATCTGCGACTTGATCGAGTCCTCGCGTTCCTTGCTCCGCCACCCCTGCGCGAAACCTAGGAAGAAGCGCTGGTCACCCGTGAGACCGTCGATCACCGGCGCCGGTTTGCCGCCCAACGAACGATGATAAGCATCGTAAGCAATCTGCAAGCCAGCGAGATCGGCGAGATTCTCGCCCATGGTCAGCTTGGGATTCACGAATGCGCCCGGGGCAGCCTCATACTTGGCATATTGCGCGCCGAAGACTTCGGACTGCGCTTCGAAGCGCTTCGCGTCCTCCGCCGTCCACCAGTCCTTGAGAGCGCCAGAGGCGTCGATCTTCCGGCCCTGATCGTCGAACCCATGCGTGATTTCGTGACCGATGATCGATCCGATCGAGCCATAGTTCACCGCGGCGTCGGCCTTGGGATCGAAATAGGGCGCCTGCAAAATGCCGGCGGGGAAGACGATCTTGTTTTCGAGGCCCCCATTGTATGCGTTCACCGTCTGCGGCGTCATTCCCCACTTCTTGCGGTCGACCGTCTTGCCCAGGTCTTCAAGCTGGTACGCATATTCGAAAGCACCGCTGCGCTGGACGTTGCCGTACAGGTCGTCCGGCTTGATCGTCAGTTGCGAATAGTCGCGCCACTTGTCCGGATAACCGACCATCACTTCCATGCGCGAAAGCTTGTCGAGCGCCGCAGTCTTCGTAGCCGGCGCCATCCAGTTGTTCGCTTTGATCCGGTCAGCCATCGCCGCCTTCAGATTGGCGACCAGCTCTTCCATCTGGGCTTTCGAAGAAGCGGGGAAGAATTGCTCGGAATAGGTCTGTCCGACGAGCTCGCCGAGGCTTCCGTCGACGAGCGTCAGGCCGCGCTTCCACCGCGGGCGGATTTCAGTAACGCCCGACAAGGTCTTGATGAAGTTGAACCGGCTGTCGACGAAGCGCTTCGATAGATACGGCGAAGCATCGTGGGCAATGTGGAATTTCTCCCATGCCTTCAGCGTATCGAGCGGCGTCGCGGCGTAGAGCTTCACGATGTCGCGGATCGCAGTATTTTCCTGGATGATCATCCGCTTTTGCGGCGGGATATCGGCGCCTTCGAAGAAGGCAGCCCAATTGAACTGCGGCGCGTAGGCCGTCAGCTCCGCCATCGTCATCGGATTGTTGATCTTGGAGAAATCCCGACGGTCTGCAACCGGCCAGCTCGCTTTCGCGATTGCCGTTTCGAACGCCATAATCTTGTCGGCGGCAGCCTCCGCATTGGCCACTCCGACCATGCCAAGCGTCCGCGCGATGTAGGCGCGATAAGCGTCACGCTGCGGCTTGAAGCTGTCCTTCAGATAATAGTCGCGATCCGGAAGGCCGAGGCCGCCGGAGCCGACCCAAAGGGCGTTGATCGTGGGGGTGTCCGGGTCGGCGTACGGCCCCGGCCCGACAATCGAGATGCCGAACCGCCCCTGCGTCGAACCCATGAAACGCGCCATCGCGTCGTGGCTGGAGATTGAATCTACCTTGGCGAGGTCCATCATCAGCGGCTTGGCATCGACTTGCTCGACCTTCGCCTCGTCCATGAAGCTCTGGTAAAGGGCGCCGATCTGACCGGCTGCGGGCGCCTTCGAAACGACCGCGCGGAGCTGATCCTGGGTAAGGTTGTAGACGTCATAATCGACGCCGGCCGAGGGCTGGTCCGCTGGGATCTGTGTCCGCGCCTTCCATCCGCCGTTCGCGTAGGTGTCGAAGTCGTCGCCCGGCTTCACGGAGGTGTCACGGGCAGTCAGGTCGACTCCCCACGAACCGAAGTGGAGCGGCTTGGGATCCGCGACGGACGAGACCGCGGCCGACGCACCTTGCTCGGCGAGACCCGGCGTCGTGAGAGCCGTGCCGGTCAGAAGGAGCGCAGCGGAAATCGCCGCATGGCTGAAGCGCATTGTGAATCCCCCGAAAAGTGAATCTGGATCAAGGACTTAGCTAGTCGACCCCTAGAGTCCATCCACCGGGCATCGACCAAGGCACGGCTGGTATCGATGAGTTGCGGAATCTCACCGTTGATGTTGCTGTTGACGGAGAGGGCTTTTCGGCGTCCACTCCCTCGGCCGAGTCTGGTCCGCGATGTGAAAACCTTCGCGCGTAGGGGGATGGACGATGGCGCCGGGCAAATCGGACGGCCGCCGCGAGGCGAAGTCAATCATCCTATTCTCCGACGGCACCGGCAACAGCAGCGCGAAGCTGTTCAAGACCAATGTCTGGCGGATGTACGAGGCAGTCGACCTCGGACCCGCGCAAGCGGGCAAACAGAATCAGATCGCTTTCTACGATGATGGCGTCGGGAGCTCATCATTCCGTCCCCTGGCCCTCCTCGGGGGGATCTTCGGCCGGGGGCTGAAGCGCAACGTCCTAGAGATCTACAGCTATGTCTGCCGGAACTACGACTCCAACTCGAAGCCGCCGCCAGGCAGCACGGTCAAGGAGGCTGGGGATCACATCTACGGCTTCGGATTCAGCCGCGGTGCTTTCACGATGCGCCTTGCCATCGCCATGATCGCCGATCAGGGCATCATCCCTTACGATGGCGACGACATCACGCTGCAGAAGAAGGTTGCAGCAGCCTACAAGGACTTTCGTCGCTCTCGCACTCGTCGAGCTTTTCAATGGTTCCGCGAGACTTTTCAGAGGAATTACGACGAGGAGGGGGACAAGGCGCGGGTCACGGAGCGGGTGAAACGGAAGACCGGCTACGATCGCACGAAGAATCCTCCTCCGGTCATTCGCTTCATCGGAGTGTGGGATACCGTCGCGGCATATGGCGGCCCGATCGCCGAGATCACTCGCGCGGTCGACAATTGGTTCTACCCGCTGAGCATGCCGGACTACAAATTGAGCAAGCACGTTCGTCGTGCTCGGCACGCGCTCGCGCTCGATGACGAACGAGACTCGTTCTGGCCTTTGATGTGGGATGAAATAGCCGAGGAAGAGCTCCGTGCGAACAAGCCGGAAGGCTTCGACTGGATTGACAATCAGCGCCTGAAGCAGGTCTGGTTTAGCGGCATGCACGCCGACGTCGGCGGCGGCTATCCGGATGAGAGTCTCAGCTACGTCTCGCTGCTGTGGATGATCGCCGAAGCCCAAGAGTGCGATCTGCGGACGATCGACTCGATCACCGAGCGGTATCGGGCGCTCGTCAACAGCTATGGGCCGATCCACGACAGTAGGTCAGGGCTTGGCGCTTATTACCGCTACCAGCCACGGAAGATCGCCGCTTGGCTGGAGCCGGTGCGGGACTCGACGCTGAGCCTGCGCGATCCCGATATCAGGACCGACAAGAAGACCGGCGAGAAGACGGTCCCCAAGGGGCTTATCCGCCGCCCCCTGATCCACGAGAGCGCGATCGCTCGGATAGCAAGTGGGACCGACGGTTACGCGCCAATCGCCCTCCCCGATAATTTCGAAATCTACCCGGACGCCTCCCAGGAGACGGCGCCGCTGGAGACGACAGGTGGGCCGGAACGCAAGTCGAAAGGCGCTGGGACGAATTGCCCGTCGCTGCTTGATCCGCAGGTGCGCGGGCATCTGGCGCCTCCCGCAATCAGGCAGGCCGTCGCGACGGCGATGGAAACCGCTCTCGATTTCGTGTGGCGCCGCCGGATTGCCTATTTTGCCAGCGTGGCTGCGACATCTGCCCTGTTCGTCTGGCCATGGATCGCTGGGAGAGCTCCAAACCAACTCGCCGAAGGGGGCGCCGATCCGGGTTGGATCCTGTTTGTCGCAAGCCTCCGCGAGTGGCTCGGCAAGCTGATTACGTTCCTTGCTGCTCCGCTTCCGAATATCACGCTTCGCTGGACGGACGCCTGGGCTGCCAGTCCTTTCTGGTTCATTCTCCTCGTGACCATCGTCTTTGCCTTGCGCGCGAGGAGCGCAACGCTCGAAACGAAGCTGCGCGACACGGCCCGGTCGATTTGGAACTCGGTGATCCCACGGGTTCCGCCGGCTGCAGCCGGAGATCCGCCGTCCGGTCTCAAGCCGCACGAGAAGAGCGACATCGAGAACTTCCGCAACAGCCCGCGATTCCAGCGCAGCCTTCAGGTCCTGAAGTGGGGACTTCTCCCCAATCTATTCGCCTTGCTGATGGCCGCTCTTGTCGTCTGGCTCCTCGCGGCAGCGGCGACCCAGCTAGTCCTACCGTTTCTCGAAGCGGGCTCATCCTTCTGTCCCCGGAAAACCGCCGATTTCGCCACGAGCCGTCTCTGCAACGACGCGCGGGTTACGGTCATTCAAGACAAGGATTATGTGGTTAGGTTCGAGGTGACGTCGGAGTGGAAGGACGGCCCTTATGTGACCGATCCGCGTGGCGTGAGCGCCGGCGAAATGCGCTGGCTTGCGGGCTATTTCGGCGCCCCCTTCCGCCGCATCATTGGCGCCCGCTACCTGCAGCCCATTGCCGAAGTGCGCTCGCCCCAAACCGAGCACGATCGGGGCGGGGCCGTGCTCCAGGCGCTCGACATCGAGCCGGTGCCTGATCATCCCAATCTCTTCCAGGCGCGGTTCCGGGCACGAGCCAACGGGCAACTGTATCTGTTCGCCAACGACGCCGTTTCTCTCGTCGGGCTCGACCATTTCTATGCGGTAGGCAATGCGGTCAATTCCGGGACAGCCAACGTGACCATCGAAGAGGCGAAGTGGCGCTGGCACCGAAGGCGGCCCCGGCAATAAGCGATTGCGTCTGGCAATCCTACGCGCCGCACCCATATTGCCAAAGCCGCGTTGACCGATCGCGGCACCTCACGCTAGACTAGAACAGAACCGGAACGAACCCAATCCGATGCTGATCCATATTCCACGGCATAGGTCTACCGTATGCTGACACACATAAGCGTCCGCGGGGCGCGCGAACATAATCTTAAGGCCGTCGACGTGGACATCCCGCGCGAAAGCCTGACGGTCATCACCGGCCTCTCCGGCTCGGGCAAATCCTCCCTCGCGTTCGACACCATCTACGCGGAGGGCCAACGCCGTTACGTCGAGAGCCTCAGCGCCTACGCGCGCCAGTTCCTGGAGATGATGCAGAAGCCGGACGTCGAGCATATCGACGGCCTCTCGCCCGCAATCTCGATCGAGCAGAAGACGACCTCGCGCAACCCGCGCTCGACGGTCGCCACGGTCACTGAGATTTACGATTATATGCGCTTGCTGTGGGCGCGCGTCGGCATCCCCTACTCCCCCGCGACCGGGCTTCCGATCGAAGCGCAGCAGGTCAGCCAGATGGTCGACCGCGTCATGAGCCTGCCCGACGGCAGCCGGCATTACCTGCTCGCGCCCGTCGTCCGGGGCCGCAAGGGCGAGTACCGCAAGGAGCTCGCCGAATGGCAGAAGGCGGGCTTCACCCGCGTCCGCATCGACGGCGAGTTCTACGACATCGAGGACGCGCCGGCCCTGGACAAGAAATACAAGCACGACATTGAGATCGTCGTCGACCGCATCGTGGTCCGCGAAGGCATCGAGCCGCGCCTGGCCGACAGCTTCGAGACCGCGCTGAAGCTTGCCGAAGGCCTCGCTTATCTCGACCCCGCCGACCTGGCTGCCGACGCCGAAGCCCCCGCAGCCTCGGGCATGAAGCTCGACTACGCCCCGCCGGGCCGAATCCTCTTCAGCGAGAAGTTCGCCTGCCCTGTCAGCGGCTTCACCATCGCCGAGATCGAGCCGCGCCTGTTCAGCTTCAACGCGCCGCAGGGCGCCTGCCCCGCTTGCGACGGCCTCGGCGAAAAGCTCGTATTCGACGAGGATCTGGTCGTCCCCAACCACGCTTTGTCGATCAAGAAGGGCGCGGTCGTCCCCTGGGCCAAGTCCAACCCTCCCTCGCCCTATTACATGCAGGTGCTGAGCTCGCTCGCGCGCGCCTACGGCTTCGACCTGGAAACGCCCTGGGGTGAGCTTCCGGAGGAGGCGCAGGACGTCATACTGCACGGCACCAAGGGCCGCCCCGTCACCCTCCGCTTCGTCGACGGCCGCAAGTCCTACGAGGTGAAGAAGCCGTTCGAAGGCGTCATCGGCAACCTCAACCGCCGCATGCTCCAGACCGAGTCCGCCTGGATGCGTGAGGAGCTTAGCCGCTACCAGGCGAGCCGCCCGTGCGAGGTCTGCCACGGCGCCCGCCTCAAGCCCGAAGCCTTGAGCGTGAAGATCGCCGGCGAGGACATTTCCCTCTCAACCCGCCGCAGCGTTGCGGATGCCTTCGCCTGGTTCGGCAGCCTCGAGGAGAAGCTGACCGAGACCCAGAAGGCCATCGCGCACGTCATCCTCAAGGAGATCAACGAGCGCCTC
The DNA here is from genome assembly GCA_046730955.1 of Pseudomonadota bacterium. Taxonomy (GTDB): domain Bacteria; phylum Pseudomonadota; class Alphaproteobacteria; order Sphingomonadales; family Sphingomonadaceae; genus Sphingomicrobium. Next base: position 1,345 of record JBKPKE010000004.1, on the reverse strand, counting down.
GGCTTCCTCCACAATGTCGGGCTCGACTATCTCCACCTCGACCGCACGTCGGGCACCCTCTCCGGCGGTGAGAGCCAGCGCATCCGCCTGGCCTCGCAGATCGGCTCCGGCCTTTCGGGCGTCCTTTACGTCCTCGACGAACCCTCGATCGGCCTTCACCAGAAGGACAACGACCGCCTCCTCGAAACGCTGAAGCGTCTCAAATCGCTCGGCAACACCGTTCTAGTGGTCGAGCACGACGAGGACGCGATCCGCCACGCCGACCATGTCATCGACATGGGCCCGGGCGCCGGCATCCACGGCGGCGAGATCGTCTGCCAGGGCACGCTCGACGAGCTCCTCGCCTGCACCACAAGCATCACCGCCGACTATCTCTCCGGCCGCCGCGAGATCCCGCTCCCCGCCCGCCGGCTCAAGGGCTCCGGCAAGTTCGTCACCGTGAAGGGCGCCCGCGCCAACAACCTGCAGGACGTTACGGCCAAGTTCCCGCTCGGCACCTTCACCTGCGTCACCGGCGTCAGCGGCAGCGGCAAGTCATCGCTGACCATCGACACGCTCTACGCCGGCGCCGCCCGCGCCCTCAACGGAGCGCGCATCGTCTGCGGCCCGTGCGATGGGCTGGATGGCCTCGCCGCGCTCGACAAGGTCATCGACATCGACCAGTCGCCGATCGGCCGCACGCCGCGGTCCAACCCGGCGACCTACACCGGCGCCTTCACCCAGATTCGCGACTGGTTCGCCGGCCTGCCGGAATCGCAGGCGCGTGGCTACAAGCCGGGCCGCTTCAGCTTCAACGTCAAGGGCGGCCGGTGCGAGGCGTGCCAGGGCGACGGCGTCCTCAAGATCGAGATGCACTTCCTGCCCGACGTCTACGTCACCTGCGACGTCTGCCACGGCGCGCGCTACAACCGCGAGACTCTGGAGGTGAAGTTCAAGGGGCACTCGATCGCCGACGTGCTCGACATGAACGTCGAGGAGGCGGCCGAGCTGTTCAAGGCGGTCCCCGGCATTCGAGACAAGATGCGAATGCTGCAGGAGGTCGGCCTCGGCTACATCAAGGTCGGGCAGCAGGCGACGACGCTTTCGGGCGGCGAGGCCCAGCGCGTGAAGCTATCGAAGGAGCTGTCGCGCCGCGCGACCGGCAAGACGCTCTACATCCTCGACGAGCCCACCACCGGCCTCCATTTCGAGGACGTGCGCAAGCTTCTGGAAGTGCTCCACCGCCTGGTCGAGACTGGCAACACCGTCGTCGTGATCGAGCACAATCTGGACGTCATCAAGACTGCCGACCACGTCATCGACCTGGGGCCGGGCGGAGGCGTGAACGGCGGCCGGATCGTGGTGA
>JBKPKE010000003.1:0-3944 GCA_046730955.1 Pseudomonadota bacterium | reverse complement strand
GTCAGATGTGTATAAGAGACAGCCAAGGCACTGTCGCACGAGCCCGAGATCCTGTTCCTCGACGAGCCGACCGCGGGCGTCGACGTCGAGCTGCGCCGCGACATGTGGAACATGGTTCGTCGCCTTCGCGAGAACGGCACGACCATCATCCTCACAACCCACTATATCGAGGAAGCCGAGGAGATGGCCGACCGGGTCGGCGTCATCAACAAGGGCGAGCTGATCCTGGTCGAGGAGAAGACAGAGCTGATGAAGAAGCTCGGCCGCAAGGTCCTTCATCTTCAGCTCGCCGAGCCGCTGACTGCAGTCCCAGCCGAACTGGCCGACTGGAAACTCGAGCTGAGCGAGGACGGCGACCAGCTAACCTATGCATTCGACGCCAAGGCCGATCGCACCGGAGTGCCGTCCCTTCTTGCGGCGATGCGGGACGCGGGGATCGCCTTCAAGGACCTCGACACGCACCAATCGAGCCTCGAGGACATCTTCGTCGGCCTAATTCATCACAAGAGGGCCGCAGCATGAACCTTCGCGGCATTTGGGCCATCTACAAGTTCGAGATGCACCGTTTCGCGCGGACCCTCTGGACCGGCCTCGCCGTGCCGGTGATCACCACCTCGCTCTACTTCATCGTCTTCGGATCGGCGATCGGCTCGCGGATCAGCGAGATCAATGGCGTCGATTATGGCAGCTTCATCGTACCCGGGCTGATGATGCTCTCGCTGTTCACGGAGAGCATCTTCAACGCGAGCTTCGGCATTCATATGCCACGCTTCACCGGGACGATCTACGAGATCCTCTCCGCGCCCTTGTCGGCAATCGAGACGGTCATCGGATACGTAGGAGCCGCGGCCACGAAGGCGACTACGGTCGCATTGGTCATCCTCGTCACCGCGAACCTGTTCGTGAAGGTGCACATAGAACACCCGCTTTGGATGATCCTCTATCTACTGTTGGTCGCCTGGTCCTTCTGCCTGTTCGGCTTCATCGTCGGCATCTGGGCGAAGGGGTTCGAGCAGCTGCAAATCATCCCGCTGCTGATCGTCACGCCCCTCACCTTCCTCGGCGGCGCTTTCTATTCGATCGACATGCTTCGGGAGCCTTGGCGCAGCATCACGCTCTTCAATCCCGTGGTCTATCTCATCAACGGGTTTCGCTGGACCTTCTTCGGCAAGGCGGACGTGCCGGTCGGCCTAAGTCTCTCGGCGACGTTCGCATTCCTCCTCGTGTGCCTGGCCGCGATCTGGTGGATCTTCCGGACAGGCTACCGGCTCAAGTCGTAGGTTCCGTCTCCCGAATGGTCGCACCTTCCTGGTTCGCTCGGTCCGCGCCCTTCCCGTCGAGGTTCTGCGCGACGAAGTCCCAGTTGACGATGTTCGCGAGAACCGAGGTCACGAACTTAGGCCGCTCGTTGCGGTAGTCGATGTAATAAGCGTGCTCCCACACATCGAGCGTGAAGAGTGGCACCATGCCATCGTGAACCAGCGGCGTATCCGCGTCATGCAACGATGTGATCTTCAGCTGGTCGCGGTCGAGCACGAGCCAGGCCCAGCCGTTCGAGAAATGGTTCACCGCCTCATCGCCGAGCTTCTGGAGCAACTGCTCCGTGCCGCCGAACGCGTCATTGACCAGATCGGAAAGGCGGCCGGAGGGCTGCCGCTTCTCCGGGCTTAGGCATTGCCAGAAGAAGCTATGGTTCCACAGCTGCGCGCTGTTGTTGAACAACTTGTTGTCGCCGCTCTGCCGGGCAGCCCTCACTACATCCACGAGTGAGGCCCCCTGGAGCTCCGCCTTCTCTTCAATGAAGCCATTCGTCTTGGTGACGTAAGCGCGATGATGCTTGCCCCAGTGAAACTCGAGGGTCTCGGCCGACATGTGCGGTGCAAGCGCGTCTTTCGCGTAGGGCAATTCAGGCAGCTGGAAGGCCATGGCGGTCAGTCTCCTTCGGGGGGTTCTCCTGGATAACGATATTGGCGCCCGGTCGCTCCCCGGCTCGTCGCACCAGCTTGCGATTCACTGTTTCGCAGCCGTAAGAAGTCTGTCGCAACAAGGGGGAGTTCTGATGACCAAATATTTCGGAAATCTCGGCGCGGTGCTCGTCACCGGCGTCGTGCTCGCAATCCTTATCGCCGTCTTCCCGGACAGCGGTTACGCCAATTCGGTCGGTGCAGGCGATCTCTGGCTGGGCGTTTTTCAGTGGCTGCACGTCTTCTTCGGAATCACGTGGATTGGTCTGCTTTACTATTTCAATTTCGTGCAGGTGCCGACGATGCCCAAGGTCCCTGCCGAGTTGAAGCCGGGCGTCACCAAGTACATAGCACCGAGCGCGCTATTCTACTTTCGCTGGGGCGCTGCCTTCACCGTTCTGACCGGCCTGATCCTCGCCTACCTCTACGGCGAGGAAAAAGCGCTGTTGCTCAATGATCCGTCGAACCGCCTGATCGGCATCGGCATGTGGCTTGCCCTTATCATGGCGTTCAACGTGTGGTTCATCATCTGGCCGGCGCAGCAGAAGGTTCTGGGCCTGGTCGAAGCCGATGATGCGGCCAAAGCGAGTGCGGCCAAGCGCGGGCTCATTGCGTCCCGCACGAACGTTCTGTTGTCGATCCCGATGCTGCTGGCGATGACCAACATGCACTGAGACTGCGGGTGCGCCGTCTAGGGGCGGCGCACCTGATAGCGGGCGAGCTCCTTCGCAGGCTCGCGCCAGCGCGGACTGATCTCGGTCGCGCGACGAAGGTCCGCATATGCCGATCTCAGGTCCCCAATGTCCTCGTGCGCAAGGCCGCGAGCATAATAAGCGACCTCAGGGGAATCCGTCCCAAGCGCCAACGCTTTGTCGAACATCGGGATTGCCGCTCGACTGTTGCCTTGCTTGATCTGCAAGACGCCGGAATTGAGCCAGGGTTCGCCCCTTGTCGGAATCATGACTATCGCGTGATCAAAATCGGCTTGGGCACCTTTCAATTCGCCGCGATGCATCTTTACGATCCCGCGATTGACGTAGGTCGCGAACTCATCCTCACGAGATAGAACCTGGGTGAAAGCGCGGTCGCAGGTAGCCAGTGCCTCGATTGTACCGACGCGCGATTGGGCGAGATGGTAGCAACCCTCGGCGAAGCTTCCGCCGACAGTCAGGACAGCCGCGGATGCTGGAACGACGGCAATGACCGTCGCGACAGCAGCAAGGAAGAATGCTCTCATCGAAGCCTCCTCACTTCAGCGGGAGGACTATACGCCTTTCGACGAAGGGATTCACGCCCTCAGGCCGCGTCGGTTTCCAGCAGCTTGTGACGCTTAAGCGCGTGGCGCAGCTGGTCGTAGCTGAGATTGAGCGCCGTCGCCGTGGCGCGCTGGTTGAAGCGGTTGGTGGCAAGCGCGTTCTGCAGCAGCGACCGTTCGTAATCGGCAACGGCGGCCCTAAAGTCGCTGTTACTTGAGGGTGGCGGAGAAGCCGTACCTTCCTGAGGGACCTCGACCGCTGCTTCGTCGGCGGGCGTCGGCGCCGCATGCATCTGCAGCATCTGGGATGCGGCCGGCGCCCAGGGCGAATGAAACGGATCGAACTGTATAGCCTCGATCTGGCGTTCCGGATCTTCCCACCGATACACAGCACGCTCGACTACGTTCCTGAGTTCCCTCACATTTCCTGGCCAGTGATAGGCTTCGAGTTCAGCAACAGCACGTGGCGAGAAGCCGGGCCAATTCGGCCAGTCGAGTTCCACCGCCATTCGCCGGCCGAAATGATCGACGAGCAGCGGTACGTCGCCGGATCGCGCCCGAAGCGGCGGAAGGGTGACGACCTCGAACGAAAGCCGGTCGAGGAGATCGGCACGGAACCTGGCCTTCTCGACCGCGGCCGGAAGGTTCTCGTTGGTAGCTGCAACGATGCGAACATCGACCGAGATCGGCTTCGACGCACCGATACGCGTCACCTCGCCATATTC
>JBKPKE010000002.1:0-3317 GCA_046730955.1 Pseudomonadota bacterium | reverse complement strand
ATTCGACATAGATCTCCCGCAGTCGGCCGCTTGCAGTTAAGTACCGTGCAACCCCGACGAAGATGCCGTACCTTTCCCGCGTGCGTTCGCACACGAAAGCAATGCCGCCGTCGCCGGCAGTGCGCGCAATCTCCGGCGGCGCTGCCGCAGCCATGACGATGGAAAGGAGGGTGAGCATTTCCATTGAGTGCTTTTGACGCAGGCTCGGTTGTCCGGCGCTTAACGCCGCTTGCCCCCAAAGCAGACGTTCGAACTTACTTCTGGTAATCGCGCTTCGTCTGCTCCACTCGCAGGCGGAAGCTCTCAGAGCACGGATCGGTCGAAACGGTCCCGGCGACCATGTCGCAATGAGTCGGCTCGATCGACAAGGGCGAAAGGTTTAAGCCGATGGGTATGAGACGTTCGGAGGCCGCGGAGAACCGGAAGCGGCGACTAGAGGAAAACGACCGTAAGAAACGGGCAAGCGAGGCGAAGGCCGAGGAGACCATGGATCACATGGTGAGGCGCAGCATCGAAAAACACGGTGCTTGAACCCTAGATAGCCTCTTATCGCGTTAAAGGCCCGGGGAGCTCGCCGGCCGGCAAATCATCTTCAGGGGAGTATCGAAGGCGGAGGAAATCGCCGGTCGTTCGTCTGTTTTCGTGGAGTCCGCCGCGCGGCTAGCGCGATGACAACCATTCGGGGACGGGGCCGCTATGGGGATCCCGGCGTCGCGTATCCCGAAGCGGTAAAGGAGGGTAACCATGGCCAAAGGCCAGCAAAGATCGAACAAAGAAGCTCGCAAGCCGAAGAAGGAGAAGGTCAAGACGATCGCCCCCAATCCCTCGCAGAAGCGCAGTCAACGCGGCCTTGAGAATCTGAAGAATGATTAGCCAGCATTTGTCCCACACGGTCGATCGCTGCCGCTGCTGAAGGCCCGTTCACTGCGCGTGCTACCGGCGCTGCGCCGCGTTCCAGCGCCGTTGCCATCGCTTGGTCGCGATGCGACTCTATCGTTCAGGAACAATCCGCACTGCATCGATAGGACTGGGACTACCCTGCATCATCTCCATTGCTTCGTGGATCAGCATTGAGAGTTGGTTGGGGTCAAACCCTGGCTGGCCAGACCGCATTTCGAGAGCAGTTTCGATACACAGAATGGTGCGCCGCTCCCCGTCCTTGAACTCCCACTCGTGCCATGACCTGAGCGCCCTATCCGACATCGTGATCGTATGTCGTCGATCGCGCTGCCGGCGAAGGCGTGTTCCCTCGAATGAACGCCTCGGCTTCGCGCATCGTGGCAAAGCTGACCTCGAACGTGTCGCCGCCCTCGCACGTCATAACAGCAGTGAAAGGCATTCCCGTGCTAGGATTGCACACTATCCTTCCGCTCGTGCATCTCATGTGGCCGCCTTTGTCGTCGCGCTGCGCAGCATCGTGATGCCTAAACTCAGCCTCCTCACGGGCGGAACGGAAGATGCTGGAACCTCGACCTTGGCCGCTAGCGTGACCCACGCGTTCTCTCCTTTTGAGCAGATGAGGAACTGACTCGGCCTCTTGCATAATCATAGCACATCGGACCCGCATGCAGAGCCTTCCAGAAGAGAATCTATCGGCAATTAAGACCCGTCTAGATTTGACGCGTCACGTTGGTAAGAAACTCACAGGTCTGTTGGATCTCAGCGTGCAGGTCGGCCCGCTCTTCCGGGCTGAGCATCACGCCTCGTTCCCGCCAAGCCGTTATGATTTGATCTCGGAGGCAGCAGAGGTTGCGCAGAATTGCTTCAGCCTCTGACGGCCTGATGTTTACAACATTGTCCGTGGAATGATCCTGAGGCGGTGACATGAATAGCTCCTCGTCGCAAGCGGGAGCTTTCCAGTTACTCTCTGACAGCGCGCTGCTTGAAAACGGGTTGCGCCGGTGGACCTGCTATACACGAGCTAGGACTTGGCACAACGCACTGGGTGGCTAAAGCTTTCCGCGCGCTGCTGCTTCTTATATATCCGCTTTCCACTCAAAGCAGACTTTGACCCGCCTCAATAGCGCGGGCCGGCTTCCCAGCCCGCGCGCTCGATTAGCGCGTTCGACTAGGCTTCTCCGTTCATAGCTTGACTTACCACGGATCAGTTTTGAGCAGCCAACTTGGGAGCAACCGCGTCCGGCGCATTCGCTTGCACTTCGCGGCGTTGTGCCGCGTCTTCTTTCATGTTTGCGAGGACGCCGTTGCGCTCGACGGGGAGGGCTTAGAGCTTTCTTCAGCGCCGATAATGCCGCCTATGATGAACGAGACGGTGAGGCAGGAGGCGTTAGTTGACGGCAGGAAACGCCTACTCTGTCGGAGCGTTTGAGAACAATGCCGAGTGACGCTGCGTACTTCCGTGAACGTGCCGCACATTCCCGGAAATTGGCAGAGACGGCGCATGATCAGGCGACCCTAGCTATGCTGCTCGAATTGGCCGAAGAGTTCGACGCTGAGGCCACCATTCTCGATGCTGAGGGCGCGAAGCAGGCTACGCCGAAAGACGCCTAGGTGCGACTGTCGCCAATAGTCGCTTTTCCTGCCGAATTTCGCACCTATCCCTCGAGTGTTGTACTTCGATCTGCGTGATTGCGCCCTCGTCACTCTCCGCATGAAGCCACACCGTGCCGTGGAGACGACCAGGCCGTGTCCAAGCAAATAATAGCGATAGTTTTTTGAAGGCATGGAGGCTCTCCTGCACAGCGGGAGCTTTCCAATTATTCTCGGTCGCCCTGAGCGCTTTCTTAGACTGTCGGCGTCGTACCGCCGTCGATGGCGATCTCGGCACCGTGAATGGCCCCAGCCTTGTCGCACGCGAGGAAGGCAATCACCTCGGCTATCTCCTCAGGACGCGCTGGGCGTCCGATCGGGATTCCGCCGAGCGCGTCGAGGATCGATTGACGAGCGCCATCCTCGCTCGTTCCGGCGCTTGCCGCGATGCGCTTCACTAGGGCGTCGGACGCTTCTGTATAGATCCAGCCGGGAGACACGACGTTCACTCGTACACCCTTGGGCCCAACCTCTTTCGAAAGAGCCTTGCTGTAAGTCACCAGCGCAGCCTTTGCAGCGGCATAGGCGGTCGTCGAATCATGCAGCGGGAGCTTGCGCTGGATCGAAGCGGTATGGACGATGACGCCCGCTCGCCTTTCGATCATCGAGGGGAGGAGCGCCCGGTCGAGCCGCACCGCGCTCATCAGGTTGAGATTGAGCTCCGCCGCCCAATGCTCCTCCTCGAGCGCCGCAAAGCCGCCCCCGGGCGATGATGATCCGCCCAGCACATGAGTGATGATGTCCACCGCGCCAAGCCTGGCTTGGAC
>JBKPKE010000001.1:0-3073 GCA_046730955.1 Pseudomonadota bacterium | reverse complement strand
ATGCGGTACTGCACGAGATAGGACTTAGCGCCCGATGGAGTGACCTTCACGCCGAAACCGCTGAGCTTCGCGTCCCAGAGACATTCCTCGAATAGCCGACCATCCTTCGACTTCGGCTGAAGCTTGTCGACCGACTGCTTGCTGATAATCCCAACTGCCATGAGCGTCTCCAGGTAAGCACCTGGGTAAGCACGATAACGGCAAGTAAGGATGGAACCAAGCAACCTGAGAGGCCAGATTCCCTAGGCTATAAGGTGACTTATGCAACTCGAGGCAATGCCGAGCAATCGTGAGAAAGCCGCGCCCCCCTCCTCTTAATCAGCGGGTCCTAGGTTCGAGCCCTAGTGCGTCCACCAGCCTTCCAGGAATCCTGCCAAAACCAGCCGCCCGATCGTGGCGCCACAGTCGCAAAGCCAAGGATTCTTGACCGGGCTCTAATCCTGCGGCTTGTTACCGCTACCATGGACAGGCCGACCTCCGAGCAGTTGACCAAGGAGACAGTGGACCTGGTTGCGCCGCCTGGAAACGGTGCACGACTACGCTGGATAATCTGCGGCCTGCTCTTTGCGGCAGTCGTCCTCAGCTACATCGACCGGCTTGTTCTCAGTGTCCTGAAGCCGACTCTGCAGGAACTCTATAACTGGTCGGAGACGGGCTACGGTGACGTCGTCTTCTGGTTCCAGGCCGCGTACGGCCTGGGGTTCCTCATCTTCGGGCGTCTGATCGACCGGATCGGGGCTCGGGCCGGCTACCTGCTGGCGATGAGCGTGTGGACGGCGGCGCACATGGCGCACGCTTTGTTCACATCGACACGCGGCTTCGCGATCATGCGCGTGATCCTCGCGCTCGGGGAATCCGGGACCTATCCCGCTGCGCTTGCTGCCGCGTCCGAGTGGTTTCCGCGGCGCGAGCGTGCCCTTGCCATCGGAATCTTCAACGCTGGCGCCAATCTTGGCGCGATCCTCACGCCGATGATCGTGCCAGCCATCGCTCTCGCCATGGGCTGGCAGTCGGCTTTCATTGTCACCGGGTCGATCAACCTGATCTGGATCGCTGCTTGGCTGGTGCTTTACCGAAGTCCGCGAGACCATAAGAGGCTGAGCCCCGCCGAACTGGCCTACATCGAATCCGACAAGGTGGAGCCCCAAAAGCCCGTCGCCTGGCGGCGTCTGCTGACAACGCGTCAAGCCTGGGCCTATATGAGCGGACGCTTCCTGATCGACCCGATCTGGTGGACTTTCCTCTTCTGGCTGCCGGACTTCTTCCACAAGCGGCACGGCCTCGATCTGAAGTCGTTCGGGCCGCCGCTGGTTGCCATCTACGTCCTCGCGGATCTGGGTTCGATCCTGGGTGGCTGGTACAGCTCGCGGCTCCTAGGCCGCGGCGTGGATGTCGGTAGAGCACGCAAGCGGGCAATGCTCGCCTCCGCGCTGATCGTGGTGCCGGTGACATTCGCGGGGGCGGCACCGTCCGTGTGGCTGGCCGTCTTGCTCATCGGTCTCGCATGCGCCGGACACCAGGGATTTTCCGCCAACCTGTTCTCGATGCCCGCGGACCTCTTTCCGCGCTGGGCGGTGGGCTCCGTCGTCGGCCTTGGGGGCTTCGCGGGAGCCGTAGGCGGGATGCTCATGGCAAAATATGCCGGTTGGGTGCTGGAGAAGGTCGGAAGCTATACGCCGATCTTCGTCATCGCGGGCTCAGCCTATCTCATTGCCCTGCTGGTCGTGCACCTGATCAACTCTCGTTATGCGCCCGTGACCAAGTTCGCTTCAACAAAAGCCTAAGGCTTGAGCGCCAACTCGCCGGTCATTCGGAAGCTGGCGGCAAGACCAGGAGCACCCGTATCGGGCAGGCCGCCTCCCACCCAGATTCGGTACTCGCCCGCCTTTATGCGCAACACTCCGTCCACATCGGCGAACGCCAAGTCGCGAGGTCCAAGCTGGAAAGTAACGTCTTTCGACGCTCCCGATTCGAGGTGAATTCTCTCGAATCCCTTCAACGAACGAAGCGGCGCGTCGGCACGTCCCGGTGTCGATACATAGAGCTGGACGACTTCGTCGCCTGCCACCAGGCCCCCATTGTGCACGCGAACATTGACCTGCAGCGGCTTGCCCGCGCTAATCGATGGCGAGCCTAGCTTTGCATCCGAGTAACCGAAGCGCGTGTAGCTTAAACCATAGCCGAACGGATATTCGGGCTTGCCGGTGAAGTAGCGGTAGGTCCGGCCGCGCATCGAATAGTCCGCGAATTGCGGAAGCTCCTCAGTTCCCGAGTATATAGTGATCGGCAGTCGCCCGCCTGGATTATACCTGCCCGCGAGCGCATTCGCGATTGCGAGCCCGCCGGTCTCGCCGCCATACCAGGCGCTCAGGATAGCCCGGGCTTTCTCTCCCTCTGCGCCAAGGGCAACCGCCGAACCGGCCTGCAGGACGATAACGACCGGCTTGCCCGTTGCTTCAAGCGCTTCAAGGAGTTCGCGTTGCGCTGCCGGGAGCCGTATGTCCGTGCGGTCCCCTCCAGCGAAGCCGGGCACCTTGACGTCCATTTCTTCGCCCTCGAGCCACGCGCTGAGCCCGACAAAGGCGATGATCACGTCCACGGCCCTGGCAACTTGCACAGCCTCGCGTTGAAGCGCTCCCGCCGGCGTCTGCCAAACGAACGTCAGAGCGGGAGCGTAGCCGTGACCGGAGTGACGATGTGCATATTCGACCGTGAAGGGTCGCGGCTTGGCACTGGTGAAGGGCACTGTGACGGCGTTGGTTGATCCGCCCGCGTCACGCGCGCTGCATTTCTCGTCGACCGTCAGCGGCTCAGCGCCTTCGATGCGAATGACGTACCGCTCAACCAGAGCATTTGCGTCGCACCGCCGCCGCTCGAGTTGGAAGCGGTAGGTGCCCGGCTCTGGCACCTCAATTGTCCCGCTGAAGCGCGCCGAGAAGTTGCTTGGGTCGACACCCGGAGCGGGCGAGATCCAGTTCCAGTTGACGTCGAAGTCTCGATACACGCGCTTCGCCACCGGATCTCTCGCGAGCTCGGTTCCTTTGTAGAAGGTCGCGGTCACGCCTTTTCCGAG